>JAKFXY010000072.1 GCA_021731165.1 Acidobacteriota bacterium
GAGGCCTACGGCGGACTCGACCTCGACAAGACCTCGTCACTCGTTGTCGCCGAGCGCATTTCGGTGTTCGCCTCGTTCGGCGCCACATTCGGCGCACAGACGAACCTCTGCATCCTGCCAATCACGCTCTTCGGCACCGAGGAGCAGAAGCTGAAGTACCTGCCGGCTCTCGTTGCCGGTGAGCGTGTCGGCGCGTATGCGCTGAGCGAATCCGGCTCCGGCTCGGATGCCCTTGCCGCGAAGACCCGCGCCACCAAGCAACCGGACGGAAGCTGGCTGCTCAATGGCGAGAAGATGTGGATCACCAACGGTGGCTTCGCCGACGTCATCGTGGTGTTCGCGAAGGTGGACGGCGAGCAGTTCACCGCCTTCATCGTCGAACGTACCTTTCCTGGCGTGAGCTCGGGCAAGGAAGAGCACAAGATGGGGCTGCACGGCTCCTCGACCACGCCGATCATCCTGCAGGATGCGCGGGTGCCGGCGGAGAACGTGCTCGGCGAGATCGGCAAGGGACACAAGGTCGCGCTCAATACGCTGAACTTCGGCCGGTTCAAGCTGGGGGCCATGTGCACGGGCGGCTGCCGCGCGGCCATCGCGGAGTCGGCCGTGTACGCCGCCGAGCGAAAGCAGTTCGGCCAGCCGATCGCCGCCTTCGGCGCGATCAGGCACAAGCTCGGCGAGATGGTGTCGCGCACCTACGCCGCGGAAAGCCTGATGTACCGCACCGCAGGGTTGATTGACGCGATGCTCGAAGTAACCGGCCATGATGCGTCCCACGGCGCTGCCATCGCCGCGGCCTTCGAGGAGTTCGCCGTCGAGTCGTCTATCGCGAAGGTGGCGGGAAGTGAAATCCTCGACTTCGTCCTGGACGAGAACGTCCAGATTCACGGCGGCAACGGCTTCGTGAGGGACTACAACGCGGAGCGGTTCTACCGTGACGCGCGCGTGAACCGCATCTTCGAAGGGACCAACGAGATCAACCGGCTTCTGATCCCGGGAATGCTGGTCCGCCGCGCCCTCAAGGGAGGACTCCCGCTCATCGCGGCCGCGAAGAAGCTGCAGGACGAACTGCTCTCCCCCACTGCGTCGACTGTCGGCCGTGGAGAAGCGGAACCGCTCGAAGACGAAGCGCGCATCGTCGCGGCCTTCAAGAAGGTGGCGCTCATGGTGCTCGGCACCGCCATGCAGACTTACGGCGAGAAGCTCAGCGACGAACAGGAAGTGCTGAGCTACGCCGCGGATATTCTGATCGACCTGTTCGCAGCCGAAAGCGCGGTGCTCAGGGCGCGCGATGCCCAGGCCACGGGCCACGGGCACAGCGAACTCCACGCGGCCGCCGCCCGCGTCTTTGTCCACGAGGCCGCCCAGCGCATCGACATGGCCGCGCGCAGCGTGCTCGCCGCCATGTCCGAAGGCGATACCCTCAGAACGCTCCTCGCCGCCCTCCGCAGGTTCCTCAAGCCGACACCGGTGAACACGGTGGCGCTCCGCCGCCTCCTCGCCGACGCCGCGGTCTCGGGCCGCGGGTATATCCTTAATTCGTGAGCCTCACGGTACTGCGCCGCCTTCCACTTCTAGCGCTCGTCGCCGTCATCGCCTGCTCGTCCGGCCCTTCACCCGACGGCGAAGGCGACTACGTGGCGAACGTAACGGCGGAGCGCCAAAAGAAGGACGCCTTCATGCGCGAGGATCCGCAGAGCCCGATACCAGTGATCAGACGCGACCTGCTCCTGCCGCTGAAGTACTACCCGGCGGACCCCTCGTACAGCGTGCCGGCGAGCCTGAAGCTTGCCAACGAGCGGCCGGCGTTCGAGATGCCGACGTCCACCGGCACGGTGCGCAAGATGGAGCGCGTGGGCGTGCTCGAGTTCACGCTCCAGGGTCAGCCGATGAGCCTCGGCGCCTTCGTGGAGGAAGGTACGCAAGAGGTTCTGGAGCTGTTCGTGCCGTTCGCGGACATGACAACCGGCACTGAAACGTACCCCGCCGGGCGCTATCTCGATCTCCGCCCCACCGGCACCGGCTTCTACACGATCGATTTCAACAAGGCCTACAACCCGTACTGCGCCTATAACTCAACCTATGAGTGCCCCTTCCCGCCGCCCTCGAATCGTCTGAAGCTCGCCGTCAGGGCCGGCGAAAAGGTCCCCGGCGCGTGAAGAGCCTCCAGGCGATCATCTTCGACTTCGACGGCGTCATCGCCAATAGCGAACCTCTCCACCTGCGCGCCTTTCAGCAAGCCCTTGCCGAGGAAGGGCTCTTCCTCAGCGCGGGCGAGTACTACGCCCGCTATCTTGGCTTCGACGATGTCGGTACGTTTCAGGCACTCGGTCGCGACCGCGGCCTCGCATGGAGCGCGCGGCAGGTCGGGCAACTGGTGACGCGCAAGGGAGTGACGCTGCAGGAGATGGTGCACTCTGGCGACGTGCTGTTTCCCGGAGCCGGTGATTTCATCCGGCTCGCAGCCGCGAAGGTGCCAATCGCCATCGCGTCGGGCGCCCTCCGCCATGAAATCGACGAGATCGTGAAGGCCGCGGATCTGGCCCCGCTCTTCGCCACGATCGTGGCCTCCGGCGACACGCCGGAGAGCAAGCCTTCGCCGGCGCCATATCGTCTCGCCTTCGAACGGCTGTGTGCCGCCACGGGTCGCGAGCTCGACCGCACGCGCTGCGTCGCCATCGAGGATTCCCGGTGGGGGCTCGAATCGGCCGCCGGTGCCGGGTTACGCTGTGTGGGAGTGACGACGAGCTATCCCGCGGATGAGCTGACACATGCCGAGCTGATTGCCAGCGGGCTCGGGGCGCTGACTCTCTCTTCACTCGACGCACTGGTCACGAGCGATGCGTAAGGATCTCGCCGACGCGCTCGTCGAGGCGTCGAATGCGCCTGGCACCTGGCTCGCGCACGCGGCACTCGTGATTGCCCGCATCGAGTATCCGCGGCTCGACGCCGAGCCATATCTCGTCATGCTGGATCGAATGGGCGACGCCGCACGGCGCTGGATCGACCGTGCGACCGACGAGGCCGGCAGCGGTTCGACGCTCGACTGCATCAAGGCATTCAACGGCTACCTGTTCGAGGATCAGCAGTTCGTCGGCAACCGCCAGCGCTACGAGGATCCCCGCAATAGCTGCATCAACGAAGTGCTCGATCGACGCACCGGCATCCCAATTACGCTGTCGCTGGTTTACATGGAGGTAGGACGCCGGGCCGGCCTGCAGGTAGACGGCGTCAACTTCCCCGGCCATTTTCTCGTTCGATGCCCCGAGGTGGGTGGCCGTGGCGGCAGCGGGCTCATCGTCGATCCATTCCACGGCGGGGCCCTGCTCTCGGAGCACGATTGCCGCGTGCTGCTCCAGAAGCACGTCGGCACGGAGGTCGCTTTCAGCCGATCCTTGCTCGCGCCGGCGACGCGGACACAGATCATCGTGCGGATGCTGCTGAACCTCAAGCGCCTCTACGTGCACATGCGCTCGTTCCCTCAGGCCCGCGACGTGACCGAGCTGTTACTGACGTTGACACCGTCGGCGCTGAGCGAGTTGCGTGACCGGGGGCTGCTGGCGTACCACCTTAACGACGTCGCCGGTGCGCTGCGCGATCTTCAGACCTACCTGAAGCTGTCGAGCATGGGCGAGATGGACAAGGGCGCGAAGGAAGAGCACGAGCAGATCTGGGAGCACGTGAAGACGCTCCGCCGCCGGGTGGCGAGCCTGAACTAGCAGATCTCGTTTCGTAAGGTGAGCCCTGTCAGGCTTGCCTGGCGAATCCAACTCGAGGCCAGGCGCCACAGTCGTGGCGGCCATCCGCCGCCGGCTACGCACGTCGGGAAATCGCCCTCCGACTCGCGATCCTTCCGCCCGCACGTCGACTACCAGCTTGTTCGTGGGTCTTCCGTCAGGCGCAATCGGACCTTCAGGTGTGATCCACGCGCCGGCGTGCACACGGACCGAAGTCGACGCGAAAGACTCGCTTCGCGCGATTTCCAGCTGCGCCCTGCATCGGCGTGCTCCGACGGCGTCGGCTGGCCGCCACGTCCGTGTCTCCTACCCCGGCGGGCGGATCGACGAACGGCAGGCGCTCGACTGAAGGCAACTGGGTCACGACCACCCTTGTCGTTGGCGCAACGACGTGATGTGGGCGACATGGTGGCGCCCGTGCCAAGCATACCTAGCCAGAGTCTCTTCCAGAGTCAACGCTCGCCCGAACTCCGGGTGTCGAAACGTACGCCGATAGTCCGCGGGGCCAAGCGATTTCAGGAGGGCTACCCAACGCTGATGCAGCGCCTCGAGGAGATCTAGCGACACCTCCGGGGCCACGAGTCGCACGTCACTCAACTCCGCCCATCGGCCCTCGTCGTACGGCTTGATCGTCGGCTCGTCCTCTGTCAGGGAGAGCTTGAAGCGGGCGTAGGCATGAAGATGACTATCCGGCAGATGAGGGACCACTTGACGGACAGTCCAGCCCCCGGGTCTGTAAGACGTGTCGCATGACTCGCGAGCCCGACTGCGAGCACCGCGACGGACAGAGCTGAAAGATGCCGCGCAAGGACCCGCCGAGGCGTGGGTCGGGGACCCACGCCGAGCATTCCGCGAGGGCGCCTGGAGCGGCGTCTTTCCGCGGTGTCGAGCCGGAGGGCGAGGGGCATGCGAGGCGCAAGTGAAAACAGCGATAGCGCGCTCAGGGGCCAAACGAAGCAGAGTGCTGGCACAGCACGCAACCGAGTTCCGTTCCGATGTACTGCGCGCGGCCTTCGGCAGTAACCACCCAAGGACGGAGTTGCCAGGGCGGATCGTGGCGCACGTGCTGCGCGTGGCCGCACTCGAGGTCCGCGACCCAGTAGCCCTCGTGGTCCTGGTGAAACCCGACGATGCGCCTGGGAACCGCGGGCGGCCTGTTCAACGATCTTGAAGATTCTTCATTCAACGGGGTGAGGCTCGGTCAGGCTCGGGATTGTGCCACTGGCCTTCCCTTCGGTACGCTTCCTGCACAAAGTCGATCGGAGGCTCCATGACGTGGAAAGACAAGGCTGAGATTGGCTTGAAGGAAGACGCGCTATACCGCAAAGACAATCTGCCGCCCAGCCAGATTCGTGGCCCCGAGCTGCCAGCGGGACCAGGCCGGTCGCCTGAAATTCCTGCCGCGCGCAACGACCACAACATCGTGCCGACTGCCGCTACTCCTCAGCCGAAAGCGACCAAGGCCAGGACAACCAGCCGGGCACAAACCGGTCGCGCGAAGCGCAAGACGAAGCAGTAAGAGGCGGGTAGGAACTGGTAGCCGGATACCTACGCCAGCCCCGCAATCTCCTGATATAGGTACGCCGACGCGATGATGCCGTTGTGGAAGTTGCCGAGATCGAGCTTCTCGTCCGGGGCGTGCGCGTTCTCGTCCGGCAGGCCGACGCCGAAGAGCACGCTCGGGACGCCGAGCTCCTCCTGAAACGTCGAGACCACGGGAATCGACCCGCCTTCACGATTGAAAACCGGCGCCTTGCCAAATCCCTGTTCGATCGCCCGGCCGGCGGCGCGGACGTACTTGTTGTCGAATGCCGTCATCCACGGCTTGCCACCGTGCATGCGCGTCAGCTTCAGCTCCACGGTCTTCGGCGTCACCTTCTTCAGGTAAGCCTCGAAGAGGTCCGCGATCTTGTCCGGTAACTGGTCCGGCACGAGGCGCATGCTGACCTTGGCCATGGCCACAGCCGGCAAGACGGTCTTGGCTCCGTCACCGGTGAACCCGGACAGGAGCCCGTTGACCTCGAAGGTCGGCCGCGCCCAGACGCGTTCGAGCGTGCTGTATCCCGATTCGCCGAACAGCTTCGGCGCGCCAAGCTCCTTGCGATACCTGGTCTCGTTGAACGGCAGCCTCTTCCATTCCGCGCGCTCGTCCTCGCTGAGCGGCCGGACATCGTCATAGAACCCCGGAATCTTGACTCGGCCGGCGCGATCCTTCATCTGCGCGATCACCTGGGAGAGCACGAACGCAGGATTCGCCACGGCTCCGCCGAAGGAACCGGAGTGAAGGTCGGACCTCGTGCCGCGAAGGTCAATCTGGAAGTACGCGAGGCCGCGCAAGCCGTAGCAGATCGACGGGATCCCCCGATCGAACATCGGTGAATCCGAGATGACCACGACGTCAGCGGCAAGCTCCTGCTTGTGAGATCGGACGAAGTCGTCCAGATGGACGCTGCCAACCTCCTCTTCGCCCTCGATGAAGAACTTGATGTTGAGCGGGAGGCTCCCGTTCTGCTGCTTCAGGAAGGCCTCGACGGCCTTGATGTGCATAAACACCTGGCCCTTGTCGTCGGCGGAGCCGCGCGCAAAGATCTCCCCGTCGCGCACGGTGGGCTCGAAGGGGGGCGTCGTCCAGAGGTTGAGCGGGTCCACTGGCTGCACGTCGTAGTGACCGTAGAACAGAATCGTCGGTTTGCCTGGAGCGTTGAGCCAGTCGCCGTAAACGACGGGGTTGCCGGGCGTGTCGATGAGCCGGACGTTCTGCAGCCCCGCGCCTCGCAGGGCGTCGGCCGTCCAGTCGGCCGCGCGTCTCACATCGGGTGCATGCTGAGGAAGCGCGCTGATGCTCGGGATCGCGAGGTACTGCTTTAGCTCCTCGACGTACCGATCACGATGAACGTTGATGAAGTCAACGACCTGATTCATGGCTCCATGATATGCCACGCCTCTTCGAGCGGTTCTCACCGCGGTGGCCCTCGTCGAGACACCGACAATCACCCTACCGACTGTCGCCGTCTAACTTCGAGCGCGAGAGACAGTCCAACGTAGTAAGCCGGAAATGCCAGTGATAGCCAGTAGAGCGGCCTCGGCACTCCGGGCATCCGCCAGAGCATCAGCAGCATGAGCAGTCCCCACGCGGCGCCGAGCACGAGGGTAACGCCGCGCAGGACCGGCGTGCGCGAGGGATAGACGTAGCGGATCGGCACGAAGACAAGTGCGGCCAGCACCAGAAGCATGCCCGCGTTGACCTCCACGCTGAACCCGCCCAGGAGCAGATAGAACACGACGATGTTCCAGTAGGAGGGAAAGCCGGTGAAGAAGTGGTCGGGTGTCTTCGCATCCGTCCGGCTGAATCCGTAGGCGCTCGAGAGGAGCATCGCCGAGCAGACCCCGATGGTCCATTCAGACGGCACGAGGATCGCCCGCCAGACAAACAGAGCCGGCACGAAGACATACGTGAGGTAGTCAACGATGTTGTCGAGCTGCTCGCCGCTGAATTGCGGGAGCCTCGCCGACACCTGTGCACGGCGGGCGAGCACACCGTCGGTGGCATCAATGACGAGCGCGAGCGCGAGCCAGAAGAAGGCGTTGCGAAAGCGGTACTGGTAGATGTCTACGGAAGCCAGAAGCGCCAGAACAGCGCCGCTGGCGGTGTAGAGGTGAACGAGCCAGGCTGCTATCACGCGAGAGCCACCTTAGAGGCGGCGCACGACTGCCGGAAAGTCGCGCCACACCGGTACGCCGCAGAAGTGCGACCCCTCGGTGCAGCGGGGTGAGATGAGCCCGTTGCGCACGACACAGGGCGGCCCGATATGCCGGCCGATCCGGGGATGAATGGCGCGCACCTGCTCGAGTTCGTCCATCGAGGCCAGGTAGATCTCCTCCTGGGCATTGAAACAGGTGCGGAGCGTCCACTTGTGCAGCAGCGCGAGCAGCGAGCCCGACTCGACAAAACGCAGCGTCTTGGCGTTGGGCAGCACGTAGAGCGCGAACTCCAGCGGCACACCCAACTCCAGCAACCGGTTCTTCGCATCCCATGCTTCCTGCATCGCACGGTCGTATACCGCTCGCGCTCGGGGATTGGAGGCAATCAGCCGTGGCGTGATGTAGTCGGGCCGCGACGTATCGGAGAACGTCATCAGCGGACGCGACGCCGGGACCATGCGGTGGCGCTGGTCCTGCGAATCGGCGGTGTGGCTGAGGCGCTTGTCGAACACGTAGTTCGCGTGATGCAGTGCCCGCATCAGCGGCGAGTGGTACGACACGTTCAGAATATCGAGGCGATACCTGTTCCGCGCCGGATTCATCACCCGGTCAATCGCCTCGTCGTCTGAGAGGTCCGCAGGGGTAAGGCCGAAGATCGATCGCACCGACTCCGCGACGATCTCTTCGGCGTGGGCCGGCGCGTCGCGCAAGAGCGACCAGCGACCGCTCAAACGCGCGTCGAACGCCGCCGCCCAACTGTCTCCGCTCCCCTGCGTCCTCGGGAACGTCGTCTCAGGCAGCGTCTCGCCTTCGATCGGGCCCAAACCGACCTTTTCGAAGAAGTACGGATCCCATTCCTTGACGAGCCGCACCATCTCGCCGATCACGAGACGCGCCTCATGGGGCGTGTCGCCGGAATTAACCATCCGATACAGTCGGTGCAGGACGATCCCTGACACCGTGTGCACCATCGAGGTGAACGCGGCGATCGGAATAACGTAGCGTGCCGTCTCGATCGCGCGCTTGTCCGCGTCCTTGTCGATCTGCTTCAGTCGCGCGGGGTTCGTGGTCGGCTGGACGTAGCGAAGTTCCTTCAGGATCCCAAGAGCATCGTCTTTGAGCAGCGCGGAGAGCTCGCCGTAGCGGTCCCACGCCTTCACAATCGCCGCCTCGTAGACGTCGCGGGCCTCACCGCAGATCGGCGGCACGAACGCGCGAGGCTCCTTGAGCTTGACGTAGCGCTGGCTCGACTGCTCGGAGTTGTAGAACGGGTACGAGTGGAGGAAGGCCCAGACGAACTGCCGGGAGACGTTCTCGAGGCCGAACTCGAAGTGCGCGTGCTGGTAGACGGTGTGGTGGCCCGCATCGAACGTCAGCGCGCCGATCGAATCACGCTGCTTTTCCGTGATCTCGCGCGTATCGATCACGCGGGGCGAGTAACAGGTCCGCGCGGCAGCTATCGCGCCATCAAACGGCGTGGCCGGAGCGTTTCGGAGAGTGACCTTGGGAGCTTCAGTGGAGAGCACGGAGTCAGCCGATTATAGATCTGCGATTCGCGAATGGTGATCCATTGGTGATCGGTGATTCGCCCAAGCGAGTGGCTGCGCCAGGCGCGGCTTTTGAATCCGACGATGGTAGGATCCGGCGTGACGGGGACGACATTTCGTCACCACGGCCTGATTCCGGAGAGGATCGCCAGACATGCCCCGCCTGGACACCAACATGCAGATCAAGAATCTCGATCATCGCGTCTCGACGATCGAGCAGATCTTGCCAACCCTCGCCACCAAGGATGACTTGCAGAACGCGGTTGCCCCGCTGGCAACGCGCGAGGAAATGCGCACCGCCATCCGCGCCGAGGGCGAGGAAACAAGACGCCACTTCGATGTCGTTGCGGAGGCGCTGCGCGTCGAGATTCACGTCATCGCCGAGGGGTACGTCCACGTAAACCGATTGCCCTAGTCCATCGTCTGGCCGCCGCAGATGTTGTAGGTCTGCCCGGTAATCGCTGACGCGGTAGGAGACGCGAGAAAACACACGAGCTCGGCGACTTCCTCCGGCTGGATGATCCGCTTGATCGGCACCGCACCCAGCGCCTTGTCGCGGAACGCCTCGACCGTGATGCCCATGGCCTCCGCGCCGATCTGCATCCCTTGCGTCGCCATCTCCGTGTCCACCCACCCTGGGCAGAGCGCGTTGACGGTGATCCCCTGATCGGCCAGTTCCAGCGCGAGCGCGCGCGTGAAGCCGATGACGCCGTGCTTCGACGCGCAATACGCCGTGTAGCCGGGCACGCCGAAGCGACCGAGCACGGACGACAGATTGACGATTCGGCCGCCGGTGCGCATAAGCGGAACCACGGAGCGGCTCACGAGGTAGGTGCCGATCAGGTTGGTCTCGATCGTCGTCCGCCACCGCGCGGTGTCGGAGCCGGCGATGTTCTCGCCACCGCCCACGCCAGCGTTGTTCACGAGGACGTCGATGTGGGCCGCGACTCCGCCGGCCTCCTTGATCGCCCGCTCGACCGATGCCCCGCTGGTCACGTCCATCTCCACAGCCAGGGCACGTCCGCCAAGTCCCTCGAGCTCGAGCGCGGTCGAATCGAGAAAGCTCCTTGTCCGCCCCGCGACGATGACGAGCGTGTCAGGGCCCGCCAAGGAGCACGCGATCGCGCGGCCGATTCCACGACCGCCGCCGGTGACGAGGGACACCCGCACTAGTCGTCGTCCTTGGCGTGGTACTTCGAGTACTCGTCGAGGTAGGCCAGGGTCTTCATTGCGTCAGGGGTCATCCTGTCGAGGAAGAGAATTCCATCAAGGTGATCCGTCTCGTGCTGCGCGACGCGGGCGGGGAACCCCTTCAGGCGGCGTTCGACCTTGTGGCCCTTGCGATCGAGCGACGCGACGGCGATCTCCATGTGGCGCGGCACCATCCCTCGGATGTCCGGGATGCTGAGACATCCCTCCCAGCCCTCCACACGCGCACCGGTGATTGGGGTGATCTCCGGATTGATGACAACCGCCACCTCACTCTTTTCCTCGTCCGGGTGGTCATCGAGCATCGCCACGAAAATCCTGAGGCCTTCGTGTACCTGCGGAGCGGCCAGACCGACGCCGTGGTACTCGTGCATCGTGTCGATCATGTCGTCGATGAGCTTCTGTACCAGAGGGTCGCGGAAATCAGACTTGACGAGCGGCCGTGCCGCTTCACGCAGCACGGGGTGGCCCATGCGCGCGACTTTGAGAATGGACATTAGGGGAAGATTATAGGGGAGTGCATCAGCACGATCCCTCTTACACGTTCTGCCCGGTCTGCGGAGCGGGGCTCGAACCCAGGCTCCTGAAAGCGGGCGAGCCCGAGCGCCTGGTGTGCGTCACCTGCGCGTTCGTGTTCTACCTCGACCCGAAGGTGGCGGTCGGAACGATCATCACCGACGAGGAAGGCCGCATCCTGCTGGTGCGCCGCGCCATCGAGCCGGGATACGGTCAGTGGGTCTTCCCGGGCGGCTACGTGGACCGGGGCGAGGAGGTCCAGGCGGCGGCCATCCGAGAAGCACTCGAGGAGTGCGGCCTCGTTGTCCGCCTCGATCGGCTGGTCAATGTCTATTCGTACTCAGGCCGCGCCCCGGTGATCATCGTCTACTCGGCGACGATGATCGGCGGCAGTATTGGATGTGACGACGAGGGGCTCGAAGCGCAGTTCTTCGAGCCGGACGACATTCCGTGGGACGAGCTGGCATTCCGCAGCACCGGCGAGGCGCTGCGGGAGTTTCTTACGCGACGGTGATGTCCTTGGCCAGGTAGACGTCCTGGATCGCATTCAGCAGGCCGACGCCCTCCTTCATCGGGCGCTGGAACGCCTTGCGGCCCGAGATCAGCCCCATGCCCCCCGCCCGCTTGTTGATGACCGCGGTCCTGACGGCTTCCTTCAGGTCGCCTTCGCCTGATGAGGCGCCGCCCGAGTTGATGAGCGGCGAACGTCCCATGTAGCAGTTGGCGAGCTGGTAGCGCGTCATGTCAATCGGATGGTCGCTCGTGAGCTGCGAGTAGACGGCCTTGTGCGTCTTGCCGAAGTTGAGCGCGGTGTAGCCGCCGTTGGTCTCAGGCAGCTTCTGCTTGATGATGTCCGCCTCGATCGTGACGCCCAGGTGATTGGCCTGCCCTGTCAGGTCCGCCGCGAGGTGATAGTCCGCCTCCTTCGTCTTGAAGGCGGCGTTCCGCATGTAGCACCAGAGCACCGTGAACATCCCAAGCTCGTGCGCCTGCTGGAACAGCTCCGTGACTTCCTGGATCTGACGTTTCGACTCCTCGGACCCGAAGTAGATCGTGGCGCCAACCCCGCGCGCGCCCATGTCCAATGCCTGCTTGACGCTGGCGAAGCGGATCTGATCGAAGGCGTTGGGATACGAGAGGAACTCGTTGTGATTCAGTTTGACGATGAACGGGATCCGGTGCGCGTACTTCCGTGCAACGGAACCAAGAACGCCAAGGGTGGATGCCACGGCATTGCACCCTCCCTCGATCGCCAGCTTCACGATGTTCCCGGAATCGAAGTACGCCGGGTTCGGGGCAAACGAGGCGCCAGCCGAATGCTCGATGCCCTGATCGACCGGAAGGATCGAGACATAACCGGTACCGCCGAGGCGTCCGGTGTCCACGAGTGACTGAAGGCCGCCCAGCACACGAGGCGAACGATCCGAAATCGCTACAACCCGATCCACAAAGTCGGGGCCAGGCAGGTGCAACTGATCCTTGGGGATCGTCTTGCACTGATGCTGAAGAAGACCGTCCGCCTCGCTGCCGAGAATGTCCTGAATCCTGCCCACAGCCATGTCACCTCTCGATTGGGGATCCTACCATCGGAAATTCAAAGTCTTCCATGACCGCGTCCCGCACGGCGGCTTCGACCATCTCGTCGATCGGGAGCACCTCCTCGGCAGCCTCGATCAACGCCAGCTTCGCCCGCGTCAGTGGGTTCCTAGGCGTGAACAGGGTGCAGCAGTCCTGGTCCGGGATGATGGAGATGGGATAGCTCCCGAGCCTGATCGCCTCGGCCGTGATCTCCTCCTTGTCCATCCCGATGAGCGGCCGGAACAGCGGCAGCGTTGCGGCTTGGCCGACCACCGCGAGGTTCTCGAGCGTCTGCGAGGCGACCTGACCCACGACGTCGCCGGTGACGAGCGCCAGCGAATGGCCGTTGCGTGCGATTCGCTCGGCGATCCGCAGCATCAGCCGGCGGTAAACGACGACCCGCATCGGGCCCGGAACGGCGAGGAGCACCTGTTGCTGGATCTCACCGAACGCAACGAGGTACAGCCGCGATCGCTGCTGCCATTTCGTCAGGAGCCGCACGAGTTCCCGAGCCTTCTCCTGAGAGGCGCGCGACAGGATCGGGTAGCTGTGAAAGTGGACGAAGTTCACCGCGCAGCCGCGTTTCATCATGCGGTGCGCCGCCACGGGCGAATCGATGCCGCCCGACATCAGGCAGGTCACGCGGCCGGCGGTTCCTGTCGGCAGGCCCCCAGGCCCGCGCTCCTTGCCGAAGAAATAGAAGGCCTCGTTCGTCAGCATCTCGACGTGGACGACGAGGTCTGCCGCCTCGAGATCCACATGCCACCCGTACTCGGCCTTGATGCGGCCGCCTATCTCACGTTCGATCTGCGGCGACGTGAGCGGATAGCGCTTGTCGGCCCGGCGCGCTGACACGCGGAATGACTTGCAGCGACGGCCACGGAGGTCTTCGATGATCGACGTGCCGAGCAGGTCGAGATCGAGAGGCGTCCGTCGCGCATAGGAGAAATTCGCGACACCGAAGGTCCGACGGATCCGGTTCCCGACCTCTTCGCGATCGGCTCCTGGGCCGAGCACGATCTCCATTCGACCCATTAGCCCGCGCACCGAACGCACGTCCAGATCGGCGAGCCCGCGCTTCAGGTTGCGGATGAGCCGCCCGAGGAACCAGGGGCGGTTCTTCCCCTTGAGCGCGATCTCCTGGTAGTGGACGATGATGGAATTCATGCAGTGACCAGTGCGGCGGCGCGATGGCCGCTGACGACCGCACCCTCAATCGTAGCGGGCAGCCCGGTATCGATCCAGTCGCCTGCCAGGAACAACCCGGCGACACCCGTAATCGTGGGCGGACGTGGCGGCTGGCCGGGCGCCACCGAGAAGGAGGCCCGTTTCTCCCGCACGACTACCGAGCGCAACAGTCGTGCATCCCTGGCCGGCGGCAATGCTGCCCGGACCTCCGCCACCGCACGATCGGTCAGCTCGGCGTTGGGCTTCTCCGTCATCCCCGCCGCTCCGCTCGCCACGAGCGAGAGATGGGAAATCTGCTCGCCGAACAACAGGCGCTTGTCGAACAGCCACTGGAAGGTGCCGCCGGGCAGTCCCACGAACGTGCGGTCGGTCACGACACGGTCGAACCACAGATTCACGGTCACGATTGGCGATGCCTCGGTCAAAGCGGCCGCCTTCAGCATCGGCGCGAGCGTGGGCGGCGGATCCAGAAACGTCTCGTCCAGGGCGTGCCAGGCAACCGCGCAGATGACGTGCCCGGCGCGCAGTTCCTCGTCGCGCACGATGACGCGCAGAGGGTTGCAGGCAATCCGTGCCGGAGCGTTCGTCCGCACCTCCCCGCCGCGGGCGGCGATGAAGTCGCGCGCGGGCAGCGCGTAGAGCTCGTCGAGCGGCTTCAATGGAAGAGCGAGCGTCGCATCGGACGGGTTGGACCCGAACATGCGGCCGAGCACGGCCGCAAATGGCGCGGCGGCCGCGATGTCGATCGACTGGTTGAGCGCTGCCATCCCCAGCGGTTCCCATAGCAACTCGATCAGCCGCGGAGTCTGGTGGTGACGCCCGAGCCACTGCCGTACTGTCTCGAATTGACGGGGTGAAGACTCGAAGATCGCTCCTCGCATGCGCAGCACCGACAGCCGGTCCCGTACGCTCAGCGCCTTCCAGCGAAGAACCCCCGCAAGCAGGTGAAACGGGGAGGGCAGCCGCGGGCACGCCAACCGCGAGGAACGGCCGTCGTCAGACACGAAGTCGATGGTGAGGTCGCGTTGGAGTTGGACGTGTTGCGATGCACCAATCCGCCGCAGAAACGCGAAGGTCTCGTGATAGCAGCCGAAGAGAACGTGCTGGCCGTTGTCCACACGGTCGCCGGTTGCCGGGTCGTTGAACGCCGAGGCGCGTCCTCCGAGCGTTGGACGTGCCTCGAGGACGAGCACGCGGGTACCTTGCGCGGCAAGCGCCGTGGCGGCGCTCAACCCGGCGAAGCCGCCTCCGACGACGATAACGTCCGGGTTCACTGCCACAGGACCCGGAGACACAAAGACACAAAAGCCTCTGTGGCGCTCTTGGCGATCACGAGTAACGCCGGGCGAAGAGCATCGCACCGGCCCAGAGGCGCAGCGCTATGAGAGCGCGGCGGGGGCGGGGCACGCGAATCCGCCGAGCGAAGACGTCATAGCCTGCCTTCTCGATGCGCGTCAGGATCTCGAAGTAGATGCCCCCCATGATCTCGGCCGCCAGCAGGCTCCGGGCATCGGCGGCGGGGCGACACCGGGCCGCCGCGACGTAGTATTCGCGTGCGCGATGGCCCTCGAACTCGAGCAGCGCCCGCACTGCCGGCGTGACGAGCCCCGAGCGCAAGTCGTTCTCGGTCACGCCGTAGCGAGACAGGTCCTCGGCCGGAAGATAGACGCGTCCACTGGCGAGATCCGCCGCGACGTCCCTGATGATATTCGTGAGCTGGAGCGCCAGCCCGAGGTTCACGGCGTACTCGCGCGCAGCGGGGTCGCGGTAGCCGAAGATCTCCAGGCATATGAGCCCGACCGCCGACGCGACGCGACGACAGTAGCCGGCAAGCGCGTCGAATGTTTCGTATCGCACATGATCGAGGTCCATTTCCACGCCGTCGATGAGCGCCTCGAACTGGTCGCGCGGCAGCGGGAATTCGTGAACGAACGGCTGCAGCGCCCGGCCCTGGCGCGTGGCCGGCTGTTGTCCTCCGTAGCAGGCATCCACCTCCGCGCGCCAGAGCGTGAGCTGAGCCGCGGCCCGCGCACGCGCATGGGGCGACAGACCGCCCTTCCATTCCACCTCCGGCACCACCTCATCCACGGCATCGTCTACGGCACGACAGAAGTCCCAGACCGCGATGATGGCGCGCCGCTTCCTCGGTGGGAGCACGAGAAAGGAGTAGTAGAAGCTGGTGTCGCGGCTCATGTGAGCAGCCGCCCCGCGATCCAGAGCGCGTCGCGCGCGCCAAGCGACGGCCGCCGGCGCACGACGTCGAAGGCTACGCGCTCGAGGCGATCCAGAACGCGCATGCCGCCCAGCCACGTCGCTCGCAGCTCGAGCCTGAGTCGGCCGCGCACGGCGTCGCAAAGCGGACGTCCCTCCATGAAAAGCGCGCGAGTGCGCCCAGTGGCGGCAGAGAGCGCCCGCTGCCAGGGCTCGGTGACGTGCCCCGCGGCGAGGTCGGCCTCTTCTGCGCCGTGCAGGCTGCGCTCCTCCTCTGGTAGATAGATGCGGCCGCGATCGAAATCGATCTTCAGGTCCTGCCAGAAGTTCGTGAGTTGGAGCGCCGTGCAGATGGCATCCGACCAGGCATCGAGCCGCGCCTCGTCGTAACCCGCGATGCGGAGCACAAGTCGGCCAACGGGGTTGGCCGACCGGCGGCAGTAGTCGAGGAGCGCGGTCCACGAGGCGTAGCGTGTCACGTCCACATCCTGCCGGAATGCACTCAGGAGGTCCTCGAAGGGCGCGAGCGGAAGCGGCACCGAGCGGATGGACGCCCCGAGCGCGAGAAACACGGCCGGCGCATTCTGAGGTTCTCCCGGCCGAGGCGCGGACTGCTCGGGCCATGCGACGCGCTCCATCGAGCCGGCGGCGGATGGAGCGGCATCTTGCAGACGCTGGAGCCACCCGTCGAGCAGGGTACGGCGCACATCAGCGGTGCGCTCGCCCTCGTCCGCGAAGTCATCCGCCGCCCGGGCAAAGGCGTATACCGCGGCGACATGGCGCCGCATCGTACGCGGGACGAGGAACGAAGCGACGGGGAAGTTCTCGTAATGCCCGCGCGCCTCGTTCACGCACGACGCGTAGGCTCTTTGGAGATCCGCCGCCCGTGGGCCGGCAGCTACCATTCGGTCTCGGGAAGATTCGACCGGTGATTGACGGCACGCGCCATCACGAACAGCAGGTCGGACAATCGATTCAAGTAGACGATCACGAGAGGGTCGGATGCGTCGGGACCAAGCGCGATCACGCGCCGCTCCGCACGCCGGCAGACGGTGCGGGCTAGGTGCAACAGCGATCCGGCCAACCCGCCGCCAGGCAGGATGAACCGGCGCAGCGGCGGCAGCCCGGCCTCCAGGCGGTCGATCATGACCTCGAGCCGTTCGACGTCCGCGGGGGTAATCGCCGCCTTGGTCACCCGCTCCGCGATGCGCGCCGAGGGGTCCGCCAGACGCGCGCCGAGAGCGAAGAGGTCCTTCTGGATCGCGGCAAGCGCCATGGGAATGTCCTCGGCCCCCGGTGGCGTCGAAGTCTTGTCCCCCACGTCAAGTGCCGCGCGGGCGGCACCCAGGCAGGCGTTGACCTCGTCAACCTCGCCGTAGGCGTCCACTCGCGGATCGGCCTTCGAGACGCGCGTATTGTCGAAGAGGGACGTCTCCCCGGCATCGCCGGTCTTTGTGTAGATCTTCACCTCTCGACTCCTGCTCGGGGTGACCCTGAGTACAGTCGAAGGGTCACGCGTGGAATTATATGAGTGGATGTCTCCCGACTCCCTCCCGCGTCCCGATGCCCGCCAGCGGTTCCGCCGCCGGCTGCTTGCCTGGTACCGCGTCCACGGGCGCGATCTGCCGTGGCGCCGTACGAGCGACCCGTACCACATCCTCGTTTCCGAAGTGATGCTTCAGCAGACGCAGGTCGATCGCGTGCTGCCGAAGTACCACGAGTGGCTCGAACGTTATCCCTCTCTCGAAGCGCTCGCGAGCGCGGCGGTAGGGGACGTGACTGAAACATGGCGCCCGCTCGGCTACAACATCCGGCCCCGCCGCCTGCACGCCATCGCGCGTGAATCGATGGCCCGCTACGGCGGCGAGCTGCCGTCGGACGAGGCCACGCTGCTCTCCTTCAAAGGCATCGGAGCGTATACGGCTGGGGCGATTCGCAGCTTTGCGTTTCACCAGCGCGCGGCGATCCTCGACACCAACGTCGCGCGGGTGCTCTTTCGCGTGTTCGTCAAGCGGGGCGACCCGAAGGCGCACGCCATGCGCAAACACCTCTGGGCGCTCTCGGAAACGCTCGTTCCCCACAAGCACGTCTTCGACTTCAACCAGGCGCTGATGGATCTCGGCGCCACGGTCTGCAGCGCGCGGAAGCCGAAGTGCGAGGAGTGCCCGATGGCCACGATGTGCCGCTCCTATCCCTGGAAGCCGTTGAAGGCGGCTGCCGCCCGCGCGTGACCATCACCGTCGTCGCCGCGGTCATTGAAGAGGGCGGCCGCCTGTTGATTACACGGCGCCAGGCTGGTGTACACCTCGAGGGACTGTGGGAGTTTCCGGGGGGCAAGACCGCGGCCGGCGAGACGCATGAAGAGGCGCTTCGCCGCGAGATACGCGAAGAGCTCGACACCGATGTCGTCGTGGAGGCGCTGCTGCTCGAGACGACCCACGATTATCCCGATCGGACGATCGCGCTCTATTTCTACCGCTGCACGCTCGCGGGCACGCCGCGGCCGATGCTGGGACAAGTCATGCGCTGGGCACGGAGAGAGGAGTTGTCCTCGCTCGGCTTTCCGCGCGCTGACGACGAGTTGATCAAGCTGCTGAGCGGAAACGCATAGGCGACCTCTGACACGCGAGAGACAGCCTCATGTCAGGGGCCGCGAGCTGACAACCGCCGGCAGCCCGCCAGGAGCCCCCTCAATCGAGACCGGGGTCCCGGCCTCGACGAAATCCCGGTGAACGTAGGCGAGCGCAAGGGTGCCGAAGCGGGGTGAACGCGCGGCGCTCGTGATCCTGCCTATCTCCCGTCCACCGGGCGCGGCGCCCGTCTCGCGTTCACTGGACAGAACCCTCGCGCCCCTGGGGGGTGGATCGCCGTCAACGCGCAGCGTCACGAGCCGCTTCGCGACGCGCCCGTGGCCTCGGTGGAGGACCCGGATGATCACTTCCTGGCCGACGTAGCACCCCTTGCTGAGCGAGATGGCGCGTCCCTCGATCCCCGCCTCGAGCGGGATTGTCTCGGTGTCCATGTCCACACCGAACAGCGGGTAACCGGCCTCAATCCGAGCAGCCTCGACAACCTCGGGCGACGCTACGACGACGCCTGCCGCCTGAAGCGCCTCCGCAAGTACGGGCTGATACTCCGGCGCAACAAGAACGCAGTAACCCGGCACGCCAAGCTGATCGATGCGGACAACTGAAGCCGGAGCATCGCCGAATTTCCCACGGGTGTGTTGGTAGTCCGTCCACGACGCAAGGCCGGCAATGTCCAACAGCAACCCCTCCAGCAGACCGGCGGCTGCCGGGCCGTGCACCCACAGGCTCCGGACACTCGCGCTCAGGTCGGCGAGCTGCACGTCTTCGCTGAACAGGAACTGGTCGAGGCGCTGCAGCGTTCCTTCGACGAGATCTGCAGGGACATCCAACAGGATCATGTCCCCCGACTCGAGCACGTGCAGATCGGTCAGCATCCGCCCCTGCGGGGTCAGCCAGGCCGAGTAGCAGCCTGTCCCAGGCGTGAGGGCCTGGATGTCGTTGGTCAACAACCCCTGCAGGTAAGAAGCGCGGTCCCTCCCGGCCACGGCGATACGGCCGCGCGGCGCGGTTTCGCCAAGCACGGCGTGCTCGCGGAGGGCACGGTCGGCTGTTCGAGGGTCTGGGAAGCTCATGCGGCGTGGGTACCGGCCGAAGCAGCGTAGCTGATACGATTCCGGGTAATGCCCGCCAACTATTCTATCTGGGGTGTCTGGGTGCTCGCTGCGCTCCTGGCGGCCCCGGCTGCCGCCCAGCAGGCGCCCCCCACGTCTGCCTCGCGCAGCTACACGATCTTTTTCCGTGGCACGCCGATCGGACGCGAGCAGCTGACCGTCCGTCCCGACGCGACCGGCATCACGATCAGCGGCGAGTCGCGCATGGCACTCCCGGTCAACTTCCTCACACGGCACGCCGAGATTCGCTATCGCACCGACTGGACTCCGGAGTCGTTCGTGCTGGACGCCAGCATCGACATGGCGGATCTCATGCTCCGCACCACCTTTGCCAACGGCACCGCGACGTCCGAAGGCACCAACGCCGGACGACCTATCCAAGCGACACAGCCGATGCAGTCGCGAACGCTCATCCTCGCCGACCTCTTCTTCGGGGCGTACGAAGCACTCGGACGCCTTTTCGTGGACTTCGGCACGGGCGGCACGTTCCATGCCTTCTCCGGGCCTGGCACCGATGTGCCCTTCCGCGTACTGAACACCGCCACCGAGCGGATGCAGGCAGGTACGTCCACGTTCAACGTGCGGCGCTACGAGCTGCTCTTCACCCGTCCGGACGGCGACATCAATATCAACCTCTCGACTGACGAGGCCGGTGGACTGATTCGCGTCAGCGTGCCCGTACAGGGGATCGACGTCATTCGCGAGGACGTGGCGACGTCAACGGCTCGAACACAGATCTTCTCCAACCCCGGAGACGAAGCGGTGGTCATTCCCAGCGTCGGGTTCAACCTCGGCGCAACCATCACCCGACCCAAGGCCAGCGCCGCGGCCGGAGCCAGCCCTGGTAGCCCTGGTAGCGGCGGACCTGAAGGTCCGCCGCTACCAGGTCCGCCGATCCTCCCGACCCGCTTCCCCGCCGTCGTCTTGCTCTCCGACTCCGGCGCCAACGACCGCGACGGCTACGCCGCGGGCGTACCCATAGTCGGCCAGCTTGCCGGTGCGATGGCGGATGCAGGATTTCTCTCGGTCCGCTATGACAAGCGCGGGACCGGCCAGAGCGGCGGCCGCGCCGAGTCGGCGACGCTCAGCGACTTCGCCGACGATGCCTCTGTGGTGGTGAAATGGCTGCAGGCGCGGAAGGACGTCGATCCCAAACGAATAGCGGTCCTGGGCCACGGCGAAGGCGCGTGGGTGGCGCTGCTCGCAGCAGGGCGCGACAACCGCATCGCGGCGGTGGTTGCTCTAGCGGCACCGTCAACGACAGGCGCGGAGCTCGTCCTCGAGCAACAGCTCAGCACGCTCGACCGGCTCAATGTCTCACCAGGCGAGCGCCAGGAGAAGATCGCGCTCCAGAAGAAGATCCACTCAGCGGTTGTGAGCGGCACCGGGTGGGAAGGCGTTCCCCCAGAGATGCGGCGCCAGGCCGACACGCCGTGGTTCCAGAGCCTGCTGGCATTCGATCCTGCCAAAGTCATCAGAAACGTCCGGCAGCCGATGCTCTTTCTACACGGGCAAATCGATCGACAGATTCCCGTCGAGCACGTCGAGCGCATCGCGAACCTGGCCCGCACGACCAGCAAGTCGAAGTCTGTTGAGGTCGTCACGGTGCGCGGCGCCAACCACCTCCTGGTGCCCGCGGTGACGGGTGAAGCGGCCGAGTACGGAACCCTCCCGAGCCGCAATGTCAGCCCGGACGTTACGACGGCCATTACCGGCTGGCTTTCGAAGACGTCTCAGACAATCAAGTAGCGGGACACCGACATGGATCCAAACAGAGTGCGAGTTCCCGACTTTCGGGAGAAGAAGCGACGGGGCGACAAGATCGCCATGCTCACGGCCTATGACGCGACGATGGCCCGGCTTCTCGATGCCGCCGGCGTCGATGCACTCCTGGTTGGCGATTCACTGGGCACAGTGATCATGGGCCAGGAAACGACCCTGTCGGTCACGCTCGACGTGATGGTCCATCACACCCGCGCCGTCAGCCGGGGTGCGAGGAGGGCGCTCGTCGTGGCGGACATGCCCTTCCTCACCTTCCAGGTGAGCGTCCCCGACGCCGTTCGCAATGCCGGACGCCTTCTTCAGGAGGGTGGTGCCGCCGCCGTCAAGCTCGAAGGGGGCCGTCCGATCGTCGACGTAGTCAAGCGCCTCGTCGATATCGGGGTGCCGGTGATGGGCCATCTCGGGCTGCGGCCGCAGTCGGTACACCAGGCGGGCGGCTACCGGAAGCAGGCCACCGATCCCAGCGCGGTGGACGCGTTACTGGCGGACGCCGCCTCGCTCGAAGACGCCGGCGCTTTTTCGATTGTTCTGGAGTCAATCCCGGCCGACGTCGCGCGCCAAGTCACCTCAACGGTGACCGTGCCGACGATCGGTATCGGCGCCGGTCCGGACTGCGACGGGCAGATCCTCGTCAGCTACGACATGCTCGGGCTCTTCGACGAGTTCGTGCCGCCGTTCGTCAAGCAGTACGCGCGCCTGGCGGAGACAGTTCTGGCTGCCGCCGAAGACTACGCCGCCGATGTTCGGGAAGGGCGATTTCCGCTCTCCCCGACGCCGCCGGTCGGCGCAAAACCGCAGCGATGACGCCGGTCGTCATCGAGTCGGCCGCCGCGATGAGGCTGTACATCGATGAACGCCGGCGCGCAGAACCAGAGTGCCAGGTCGGTTTCGTGCCGACCATGGGCGCCCTCCACCGCGGGCATGCACGGCTCATCGAGCAGGCACGCAAGGCGTGCCGTACGGTCGTCGTGAGCATCTTCGTCAACCCGCTGCAGTTTGATCGCCCCGACGACCTCGACCGGTATCCGCGCACCCTTGAGACGGACCTTGATCTGTGCGCAGGTCTCGGCGTGGACACCGTGTTCGCGCCGTCGGCAGCCGAGATGTACCCCCGACCACCTGCCTGTGTCGTTGACGTCCACAGGTTGGCCGATCATCTGTGCGGCCGTTTCCGGCCTGGGCATTTTGGTGGCATGGCCACCGTCGTGCTGAAGCTGTTTCAGATCGTGCGGCCGGACCAGGCGTACTTTGGCGAGAAGGATGCGCAGCAGTTGGCGATCATCCGTCGGCTCGTGGCTGATCTCAACGTGCCGGTCGAAATCGTGCCGGTTCCAACTGTCAGGGATGAAGACGGCCTCGCTCTGAGCTCCCGGAATCGGCGTCTGAGCCCTGAGGAGCGAGAGCAAGCGACCAGCCTGTACCGAGCTCTCGGCGAAGCCAGGCGCCAGATTCTCGCGGGCGCTCGCGACCCCGGCGAAGTGCGGCGGCACGCCACGGCAGTCATACCGGCACATGCGGGGATCAAGCTAGAGTACCTTGCGATCGTGGACCCTGAAGAGCTGCAGCCGGTCGAGCAGGTCGCCGGACCAGTGCTCGTGGCAGGAGCCCTGTGGGTAGGGTCCACGCGTCTGATCGACAATCTTCTCTGCAGCCCGCCTCCCTGAGCGAGCTGCTCTGCAGGCCAGGTGACGATGAAGAAGATCCTGTTCACGCTCGGCCTCGGGGTGGTTGTCGTGCTAGCCGCCGCTGCCCAATCGCGAGCGCCGGCGCGCGGTAGAGGGCTGACCGAGATACCTGGACTCCGGGTCGGCCACTACACCATCCCTGACGCGCGCACCGGCTGCACTGTCGTGCTCTTCGACGGCGAGGGAGCGGTCGCCGCGATATCCCAGCGGGGTGCCGCGCCTGGCACACGAGAAACGGATCTGCTCGACCCTCTCAACATGGTCGAGCGAATTCACGCCATCGTCTTCTCCGGCGGAAGCGCCTATGGCCTCGACACGGCGCAGGGGGTGATGCGCTACCTCGAGGAGCGGAACATCGGCTTCAGGATTGCCGGTGGAGTGGTGCCGATTGTGCCCGCCGCCGTGATCTTCGACCTCCCGTTCGTGGCCAATCCGAAGGCCAGGCCGACGGCTGACTGTGGCTACAGAGCAGCGATGACCGCCAGCGACGGGCCCGTGGCCGAAGGCAACGTCGGCGTCGGCGCCGGAGCCACGGTCGGCAAGATTGGCGGCACTTTCCCCTCGCCGGCGCAGGCCGGGCGACGTCTACTGCCGATGAAGGCCGGAGTCGGCACGATCGCTATCCGGTTGCCCAGCGGGCTCATCGTGGCCGCGATGGCTGCCGTGAACGCGGTTGGCGATGTCATCGACCCGACGACAGGGCAGGTCGTGGCCGGCGTTCGCGATCCGAACGGCTCGCTCGCTGATGCGCGGAAGCTGCTTCGGAGCGGAGGGCGCACGGATCCGCCGCAGGCCGGCGGCAATACCACGCTGGCCGTGGTTGCCACCAACGCAAGGCTCACCAAGGTGCAGGCCGGCCGAATGGCCTTGATGGCAGACGATGGGCTGGCGAGAGCGATCAACCCGTCGCACACCCTCGGCGACGGCGACACCGTGTTCGCCGTAGCCACCGGTGCATGGGCCGGCGAGGCTGACTTGACGGTGGTCGGAGCGCTCGCGGCCGAGGCGTTGTCTGAAGCGATTGTCCGCGCGGCCACGCAAGCGCAGTCCTCCGGCGGTCTTCCGGCGGCGCGCGATCTCGGGACCGTGCCTGCGCGCTTCAAGTGAACTTCCATCTCGCGGTCGTGCTCGCCTACTCGGTCGCCGTCATTGCGATCGGGCTCTGGACTTCGCGGCTCGTTCGCAACAGCGCGGATTTCTTCGTGGCCGGGCGGGGCCTCGGCGCCGGGTTGATCTTCGCGTCGATGATCGCCGCCAACATCGGGGCCGGCGCGACCATCGGCGCGTCAGGCCTTGCCTATCGGGACGGCATCAGCGCCTGGTGGTGGAGCGGTTCGGCCGGCCTCGGGTCGCTGGCGCTCGCCTTCTGGGTTGGCCCGCGGCTGTGGCGGCTGGCGAGCCAGCACGGCTTCTACACCACAGGCGACTACCTCGAGTTCCGTTACGGCGCAACCGTGCGCGCGACAATCGCGATCCTGATCGGGCTCATCTCGGTCGTGATTCTCGCGGCGCAGCTCATCGCCGGCGCCGCCATCGTCACCGCGATTACCGGTCTTCCCCGCTGGGTGGGAGCCGTGATGGGCGGCGTGGTGATGACAAGCTACTTCGCGGCCGGCGGCCTCCTCGGCACCGCGTGGGTGAACACGCTTCAGCTCGTGGTGATGCTGGCCGGGTTTTCTGTCGCGCTCCCGATCGCAGTCGGCAACGCCGGAGGGCTCGCGTCCCTCACGATGCCCCCCGCACCGGAGTGGTTTGGAGATATCAGCTATTCGACCGGCCCCGGCTCCGGTTGGACGCTGCTGGCGCTGACCGGACCGGCATTCGTCATCTCGCCCGGGTTGATCCAGAAGGCGTACGGCGCGTCGAGCGAACGGGCGCTGACGCGCGGCGTGGCGCTGAATGCCGTGGCGCTGATGCTGTTTGCATTCTTTCCGGTGCTGCTTGGAATGAGCGCGCGCGTGCTCATTCCAGGCATCACCGATCCCAACGCGGTGCTCCCAACGCTCCTCCTGCAGCAGATTCCATCCTGGCTTGGTGCCCTGGCCCTGGCTGCGCTCTTCTCGACCGCCGTGGATACCTGCGACGGCATCCTCTTCATGCTTTCGACGTCGCTCTCGCAGGACATCTACAAGCGGCACGTGAACCCGGCCGCCACCGACCGCCAGCTCCTGCGCATGGCACGCATCATCGCGCTCGCCGGCGGCATCCTCGGCGTGCTGCTGTCAATCTATCTGGCCACAATCATCGGCGCGCTTCGCGTCTTCTATTCGGTGCTCGGCGTCAGCATGTTCGTCCCGATCGTCGGCGGGCTGGTCAGTCGCAAGGCAGGCGCGCGTGAGGCGCTTGCGTCGATCGGCGCTGGCATCCTGGCCCTCACGATTGTCGGCCTCGGTCCCTTGCGCGGTCGTTACGCCTGGCTCGATCCCACGCTTACCGGCATCATCGTCTCGGGGCTGGCATTTCTGGCGGTGAGGTTGTTCAGGCGATAGCAAGCGACAGTCGAGGCGCGATGCCTGAAGCTCAAGGCCCACGAGTTGACGAACTCGGAGCAAGCTGATGGCTGCGGGTTGTCACATCTGCCACGCGCGACGGGGCGATATGCTGCAGAAACTGCCTCGTGGTCGACCGACCGAGCCCGGTTCCGTAACCGAAGCGAACAGCAGGAAGGCTCCTCCGTTCTGGCACGACGTTCGCGACACGGCGCGTACGTGGGAATGGCCGATCGCCCTCCAGCGTCAAGTTCGTCTCCAAAGCTGCTCGATCTCGTGAGGCAAGCCATCCGCCTTCGACACTACAGCCGGAGGACCGAGCAGGCGTACATCGGCTGGATTCGGCGCTTCATCGTGCTCAACGGGAAACGCCATCCTCGCGACATGGGTGCGCGGGAAGTCACGGCGTTCCTGTCGGGCCTGGCCGCGCGTGACGTGAGCGCGTCAACCCAGAATCAGGCCCTCAGCGCCATCCTCTTCTTGTATGAGGTCATCATTGGTGAGCGGCTGCCCTGGCTGAACGACATCGTCCGGGCACAGCGCCCGGTTCGCCTACCGGTGGTGCTCTCCCGCGAGGAAGTCTCGTTGCTGCTCGTGCGGCTCAGCGGGCCCGCGTGGTTGATGGCGTCGCTGATGTACGGGGCCGGTCTCAGGCTGCTCGAGTGTGCTGAGCTGCGGGTCAAGGATCTCAACTTCGATCGCGGCGAGTTGACGGTACGGGACGGCAAGGGCGGCAAGGACCGCGTGACGATACTGCCGGCGGCCTTGAAACAGCCCTTGGCCGACCACCTGCGACACGTCAAGGCGCAACACGATACCGATCTCGCGGTCGGGCGTGGCAGTGTCGCGCTACCCGGTGCCCTTCGAGTGAAGTACCCCGGCGCGCCACGTGAGTGGGCCTGGCAATGGGTGTTTCCCGCCACCCGGTTCTACGTCGATGACGCCACTGGCGAGCGGCGACGGCATCACCGGCACGAATCCGTGCTGCAACGCGCGGTCAAAGACGCGGCT
>JAKFXY010000067.1 GCA_021731165.1 Acidobacteriota bacterium
CGAAGCTCACCAGAAACACGGGGAGCATGATCGCCGTGAGCTCCTTGCACAGGAAGCCCAAGCCGGAGGCAACGGCGGCCCCGTAGAGCCAGTAGCCCGGCCTGGCTGCCTGAGTGCCCCGCTCATCCATGGAGTACAGGAACCGTGAGAAGGCGAAGATCGCCAGTGTGACAAAGAACAGGTCATAGGGCAGGTCGATCGCTCTGCCAGACACGGCCACGTGGTACCGGTCGATGGCCAGCAAGCCGGCCGCGACAAGTCCCGCAAGCGACCCCCACCAGCGCGCGGCGGTGAGATACAGGAGGAGAATCGTCGCTGTCCCCGCGATGACGCTCAGGAGCCGCAACCCGATAAGGGATGTGTCGAAGATCAGGCTGCTGGCCTTGATGAGGTACACCGGGACGGCACCGTGCTGAGCCACCCGCAGTGGCAGATGCTGCGAGGAAATCGTCATGGCCGCCGGAATGAACTCATCCCTCTCGATGAGCTCCACCGGGGCGTGCACAGCGCCCCACAACCGAAGCGCACCGCCGACCAGGAGGATAGCGGCGAGTATCAACGTCGAGCGCTTCATCCCTCGCCCTTAGCCCCACAAGAATCGATAGACAAGGTCCCCTCGCGAGCGACTATACCAGTTCATTACGAGGCAGCTCGTCTACCACTCCGGCACAGCGGGTAGGACGTTGAAGTCCAGAGTCAGTAGATAGAGCATGCGAACGTTCCACAACAGGAGCGCGAACATCAGAACGCCAAGAACCTTGCGCATAGGGAGGCCTCTACCCGCGCTGGCGATACCCAGCGTGAGCGGAAACATCAAGGGAGCCAGATGCTTGGTTTGGCGCCAGTCGATGATGCTGAACGCCACCGCCGTCACCACGGCCCAGACAGCCCACACGCCGACGATTCCACGCCACCCGTGCGCGGGCCTATCGGTTTCAACGGCATCGTCTGAGAGTCTGGCAAAACACAATACTCCCAGGGCGAGGGTCCCCAGTGGTAGGAACAGATAGCCGGTGTGCCGTATGAACTCGAGCCAAAGCGCGGGCACGCTCGGGTACGCGGCCATGTTCAGACCGCGGGCGTTGTAGTTGAGCACGCGATCGACGAGGTGATGCCTCACGTGATCCATCCAGAAGTCCCTTGGACTGATCGAGAGCCCGTATAGCCAGAACAACGAGAGGCCTGCTGCAAACCCTAGGACCACGGGATGTCGAAGCGCGCGTGCAACCCCTCCGACATTCCACCGTCGTGCCCGGAGGAACTCCCACGCCACCACGGCTCCCGGCAGCAGCATCATCTTGTGATCGGCAACGGCGGCCATGGCACCTGCCAACAGGGCGCTCCGCCGATTGAGGCGGCTTGGATCCGACATCCATGAATCGACCGCCAACAGCATGTGCAGGAGACACATCGCGCCAATCGCAAAGTATCCACCGTACGAGGAGCGCACGAAGACTTCCGGGCTCGTGGCATAGACGGCCGTGACGAGTGCCGCGAACCACGCGGAACCTGTCATCCGTCCAGCCCAACCCCACATCAGCACCACGGCAAACGCCGCGAAGAAGAGATTGGGGGTACGGGTCTCCAACAGGTACGGGTGCTGCGCGTAGCGCTGGTAGGCCTGCTCAAGGGTAAGGCGATTGGGAGACAGCGAGTCGTATACGGCAAACTCGTCCAGCTTGTCGTAATAGAGGATCGAGCCCGCGACTGACATGTGCAGCAACGGGGGATGGGCGAACAGGTACTCGGTATTCCGGCCCGTGAGCAGACTTGGCTTCAAGTGCGTCAATAGCCCATATGCCGTGCCTTGAACCTCGTCGTCCTGGTCACCCAGTATCGGAACGACGCGTGTTGCGCCAAAGAAGAACATGGCGTACGCCACGACGAATACCAACGCGACAGAACGTATCTGTTTACCCGGGAGAGCGATGCTCCATCTCCGCGGTCCGCCGGGCAGCACGTTGAGCAGTATTCCCAGATTGGTCGCAACCCACGCCCACAGCCACACGCCACCGGCCGTCACTGGTGTACCGATCACGTGTCTGATGACGATGGTGGCCATGAAGGTGACAAGCGACAAAAAGACGAGCCAAAGCCCCTGCGCCTGCCGCAGCCAGCCCATGCGCGTCATCGCATTGACAACTGGAACGCCAGGAACCACGAAGAGGACGCAGTTGATGGCGAGCGATCGGATGAACGGCGCTGTCACCAGGGGCCAGTCTGGATGACACACCAGGAATGGAATATTCAGAGCGATCGCAGCCGAGATGAATCGCACCGCAGGTGCGGAGGAAACGGAGGCCGCGTCCTCGGTGGTGTGCTTGGTGAATGGAGTCACGAGATCCCAGTGGTTAATCGCCGTCCAACAGGTCACAACTTCGAGAGATCGAGCACGGTGAGCGTCCCCTCATGGAATACCGTCGCCTTCCCGATGGCGGCCTGACTGGCGAACGGCCGACCGCGCGCTTCCTGCCAAAGCCGTGTCACGTCTCGATCAAAAGGCGCAAAGTATGTCGGGGGCATCGAAAGATCCTTGGCGTCAACGATCAAATGCGTGACACCGAAGCGCTCGCGGAGGTCCTTCAGCCCCTGGGCGTCTGTATCGTAGTACGCGCGGATCAAGGATCTCATGCGGAGCCGCATCTCGACCACGTATCTCTCATGAAAGGCGAGATGATTCTCACGGGTGACAAAGGCCCTTCGTCGAGACACGTATGGAACATTGTCAATGGGACCTCCCGGCCATCCTGCGACCAGCGCGTCCTTCGGGAGTCCTCCAAGGAACTCGTAGATGTGCACCGCCGGATCGAGTGTGACGGTATAGCCCGTCGTCGGGTCTCCCCGCCCACCAAGGCACAAGAGCGCCACCCCTGTCGCAAGGGTGGCACCGGCGGCTCTCGCTCCCGGCGCCCAACGTCGCGGCGACACCGCCTGTGCGATGGCGGCGCCACTCGCGGGTAGAAACGCCACGATGAAAAGCGGCAGCGTGTACACCAAGTAGCGCTGCGGCACGTACAGAAATGGTGAGAACACCTGCGCGAGAACGAAGCCTCCAATGCCTGCGAAGCCGAGCGCAAGCCCACGTCGGGCGCCGGGGTGTCGCATCGCAAGTGGCACGAGGCCGAGGGCGACGAGGACGAGAAGGGCGTCTGCGATCACCACCTCCTGGCCCCTCGCGGCGTTCCGCACCGACGCAATCAAGGGTGGACCGCCACCTCTGAGTGCGCGGCCAGCCTGCTGTCGAATCTCCGTGAACACGGCATGAACGGACGGCCGCCGATCAAGGGGCGCCATGTCGGCCGGATCGTATCGTCCGCCAGGGCCGGCCTCGGGATAGTCTCCCGCCTGTCCAGGCCCGAGAAGACGTCCCCACGGGCGCATCACCAGTTCCACCGGCACGGCCAGAGCGCCAGACAAGGCACAGACAAGGGCGATCACCGATACGCGCCGCCGGACGCTCCACTCGCTCGCCTCACCACGATCACTACGTGGCACGAGAAAGAGGAGCGCGCCCAACATCAGGCACAGTACAGCTGCCGTGACGAAATAGAAGGCCTGTCCAATGACCACTAGCACCGCGAGCGCTCGGGCCTTGCCTGCCGTCAGCGCCCACAGGCCGAGGGCAATCAACGGAAAGGCAAAGCCCCGAGGCATACCTCCCATAATCCGCTCGAGAAAGACCGGTGTCTGAAGGGCCAGCGCCAGGGTGGCACATGCAACCAGCGGCCCGCCGAGCCTCCAGCCAGCCATGCCCAGCCCTATCAACATGGCCAAGAGGCACGCGTATGGGAGCGCCTTGCTGAGGGGCTCGGGGTCGATCACCGGCATCAGCGTTCGATACAGGAGCTTGAAACCGACCGGCATGAGATCGAGCTGGTAGTCGCCGGCCACATCCTTCGATGTCGGTCCTCCGTCGATGTACTTGAAGAATGGAAAGATCTGCTGGCGGACGTCGTCGTTGAACACCAGAGGATCCATGGCGTTCCGCATGTGCCCAACGAGCGAGGGTCCGAAGACGAACGCGAACACAAGAACGGCGACGAGACCGCCTAGCTTCCGCATGTTCCGAACCGCTGAAGCTGATCCCTCATCCGTTGTTTGTGCCCCTCGTCCTGACGAGGATTACGTGGGTTGGCGTCGTTCGGCGTGTCCAGTTCCATCAGGTAGTCGCGAAGGCTCGCGACGTAGACACGGGACACTGGCAGGCACCAGGTGCCGACACGAGAGATCGCCGCATGATCAACGCTCTCGTATTCGGCGAATCGGAATCGCTGCCGACGGAGCGCACGATCGACCGCGCTCTGAGGTGGCCTGAGGAGCGTCGACACGAACGCATTCTCACCGGTACGTGCGATCTGAATCGCAGACACCGCGAACGGGACACACACTCCCGCGCAAATGAGCCAGGAGGTCCTTGCAGCGAACCGTGCGGTCACAACGGTCACCACTGATGCCGTGAGAATGATGAAGGGCACCACCGACAGGTCAGACCACCAGAAGGCGGAGTAGTCATCGGGAAAGCTGCCGAACAACGAGAAAAAAAGAAATGGCCCCCATCCCAGGACCTGGAGAAAGCGCGCGTTGGCCGTCCTCGACAGAAACAGGCTGAGCACCGCGCCCGCCAGAAGGATTCCTCCCGGGAGCAGCGACATCGCGGGATATTCGTGAATGTCCGGATCGACGAGCGGGTACACCAGGAATCGCAGGAAGAGCGACGTCGGCCCCCACGACCACTCCCCGACACCCAGTTTGCTGAGCTGATATTCAATACCGACGTTCGACAATCCCGGCTGGCGTGAGGCGGTCAGGTTCCAGTAGACGTCGGGACTGATGGCGAGCAGAAAGATGACCGTCGCCAGCCACGGACCGATGGTGCCCCATTGAAGACGGACATCTCTGCGGCGAAGGGTGTCAATAAAGAACACAGGAAGCCAGAGAAGCAGCGTCTGCTTGGTCAGCGTGCCCAGGCCGAACACCAGGCCCGTGAGTGCGTATCCCCTTGTTGTGGGATTCCTCGTCGTGCGCACGTAGAGGATTACGGCCAGAATCGCGAACGTGAGATAGCTCTTTTCGGTTGAGAGGCGTGAAACGCCGCCGATGAGGTACTCGTTCGCCGCGCAAAATGCGGCCGCCAGCAACGCCGTTCGCCTGTCGAACAGGTCACTGGCGAGAAGGAACGTGAAGAGAATGAGGGCCGTTCCAAGGACCACCGACGCGAACCGATAGCCGACGAGATTCTGACCAAAGGCCCATGTGCCAACGGCCGTCCAGTAGACGTGGCCGGGCGGGTGTTCATCGCCATGCATCGGCACATGGATGCTCGACGGACGCAGATCCACCGTATCGACAACACGAAACCACTGATATTCATCGAAGGCGATTGGCGTCGCAATCGCCATCCAGACGCGGGCAACGAGCCCCAGCAGGAGGACGACCCACAGGATGCGGCGACTGTAATCCACGGGCTACGCCATTCTACGTGACAGGCTGACGCAGCAACCGCTCACCCGGTCGCCATGGCCGGGTGGCCAGGTGATGGCCTCACCGCGGAACGAATAGGTAGTCCGGCCGCGTGTGCCCTCCCGTCACCGGATAGAACACGTGCGCCTCTTCAGGTGCGAAAACACGGCCGGCAAGGCGATAGTGGCGGTCGAGGTCGAGCTCCTCGAACCACTGTTCGTCGTCGAGAATGATGGCGTCGAACCGGCGTAACGCGAGCGCCTCGCGGATCTCCGTGGCAAGTCGCCGTTGCTGTATATCGCCGTCCGCCCGCAGGATATCCCAGACCGTCAGGCCCTGCGCGTATGTCCCCTTCCCTGCCATCGTGTGAAGGAAGCCGTGATCTGCGAGATAGACCTCGCCAGGAAAGGACTGGATTACCCGGAGCAGCTTTTCTCCTCCTCGCTCATCATCCCGGCTTGGCAGCTGAGTCAGCGGATTGTAATAAGACGCAACAAAGTGCGCCATGAGAAGTCCTATCACCGCGACCGAAACGGCGTGCCCGCGTATGGAGGGCACTGAAAGATTGTCATGGCCATCGAAGTAATAGCGGGACATCCGATGGAGTCCAAGTGTCCCGGCAACGCACACTGCGAGGTAGGCCGGAATCACCGTGTTGATGTATCCACCAGTGTGAAGCCGCGCGGACCAGCTGGCTGCGCAAGCGCCAAGGAACCAGAGCCCGAAGAATGCGGCTCGCTCCTTCTCCTCGGGCGTCCCTCGCGGCCAGAACACGACACACGACAGCAGGCAGGGGATCGACATGGTACCCATCAGGTCTCTCGTCCAGAACTGAAAGAGAACCCCCTCTCTCATCTCATGCAATGAACCCAGGTGCACCACGTAGTACCAGTACCAGCCACCTGTGAGTTGATCCATGAGCCAGGTACTGGCAATGGCCAGTACGCAGAATGTCGAGAGCATCGAGATCCGTGCCCAGCCCCTGAGATACGACGCGGGATAGATTGCGGCGGCCACGGCAATAAAAGCGGCTGGCTGCTTCGTGAAGAACGCCAGAAAGAACGCCACGCCTGCCCACGCCTGACCCCATGGACGACGGGTGACTCGAGTGAGGAATAGGCCAAGAAAAGCCAAGAACACGTACAACATGTCCACCCTGGCCAAGTCGAACCAGGCGCCGCCAATTCTGAATGTTGCGGAAAACAATCCCACGGAAACGAATGCGCACACGCGAGACTTCGTTTCCCGAAAGACGAGCAGGTAGCTCAGGCCCAGGCAACCCAGCGTCGAAGCGAACGTAATGAGCCGAGGAGCGGTGAATCCCAACCCCAGGATCGACGAGGCGAGCGCGGACACATAGTAATAGAGCGGCGTGTACAGGTAAGCAATCTGCTCCAGACTTGGCTCGACAAATATAGGGAGACCATGGAGGACACGAGCGATCTGGTCAACGATGCTGCCTTCTACCCGTTCCAGCTCAAATTTGTACGGGATGCGAAGGACAGCAAGAACGATGACGACAGCCAGGTAGTACGCGCTGGCCAGCAGCAGCACGACGCGGCTGCAACCACGAAGAATGCGTACGATGGCGTTCGGGTGCACGTGTTTACGGCGCGCGCAGCGCTTGCAGTATTTGTTGAACGCGTGCGATCTCTGCCGCACGTGCTTCCGGCGGCACGACCCGCAGAAAACCCTTTCGGTCACCCTCCACATTGGCAACCGGCCACGCATCGGGATCCGTGGACTCATTGGACAGCCACGCCAAGTACGCTGTGGCGCGCTGCTCGTAATAGTTCGCCACGGGCAGGCGCATCGAACCGACACGGGAGAGGGCCGCGTGGTCCCTCGCGGGAAAATCTCCGATGAGTACGCGCTGCTCGGCATGGCAGCGGACCATCAGCGGTCCGGAGGACAGCGCCGCTGATGGATAGCAGTTCTCGGAAGCCCGCGTCACGTTGAAGGCTCCAGGCAAACTCAGACAGACCACCACCAGCAGCAGCCATGGCGAAAGGCGGGCAACGCTCGCCACGGTGAGCAATACAAAAGGGACCACTGCGAGGTCAGCCCACCAGAATTCACCCTGGCCACCGAAGAAACTGAAGAATAGGAAGGGCACCCAGCCGAGTAGGAGCCACATCCGGATCGCGGGCTTCCTCAGAAGGAGCAGGCTTCCCACCGCTCCAGCGAGAAGCAGACCGCCCGGAAGACTGGTCATCGATGGATACTCAGAGACCGCTGATTCGTGAAAAGCCCTGAGGAAAAGTGCCGTCGGCCTGACGCTCCAACTCAGCCCCAGCCGGCTGATCTGCTCCACGAACCCTTGCCCGGTGATGTCATTCGACGTTGCCTTCAGCAACAGGTTCCACACAAGGTCCGGAGTCACGGCAAGCAGCACGATGAGTGCCGCAACCAAAGGTCCTCGCTCGAAGAGGGCCCGCCAGCCTCGCCTCGCCGCAAGCTCCCAGGCCAGCAGCGGAAGCCACAGGACGAGCACCTCTTTCGTCATGAGGCCCAAGCCCACGGCAAGTCCAACTCGAGCGTAGCGGACCGTCCCACCCTGGTCCAACGCACAGAGGAATGCCAAGACCGTCGCGGAAGACAGCGCGAGATAGAGCATCTCATTCGTGGCGAAGTGCGAGATGCCAATCAGGTACTCGTTTGTCGCGATGAGCGCGGCCGCCGCGAGGCCGACATGGCTTCCGAACTGCCGCATCCCGAGACGCCCGACGATCCAGATCAACGCTGTTCCGGACGCGACGGACATCAGACGGTAGCCGAGCACATTGGGGCCCGCGAGAAACTCCCCCAGCGCCACCGCGTAGACGCCTCCGGCTCCGTGCATATCGCCGTGGAGAGGCAGATTCAGAGGCCGGAGCGACACCCTGTCGGCGATGGTCGCCAACATGTACTCGTCGAAAATAAACGGGACAGAGATCGCGGACAGCAGGCGCAGGACACCACCGGCCAAGACGATGGCCAGCAGCGCGTGGCGGGGTCCCACAGGGCGATCTTCATGAGGGGTCATTGACGTTGTCAACACTTACTCTCGGGGCATGCGCTTGAGTCGGAACGAAGCCACGCGTTCCAGAATGTCAGAACGCTGGGAGTAGCGTCGAAGGATTTCGCATCCGGTCTCCAGTCCCGAGTGGAGGGCCGTACCGGTTGAAGCAACGGATGGAAAGGTTCGATAGTTACCGGCAAAATACATGTTGCTGAACGTGGCGCTCTGCACGGGTGGGTTCCGGTACCCGCGGTGAAAGATCGGTGAGTACATCGGGACACGAGCAATGCGGACCCACGAGGGTTCCAGCGCACACCCCACCACGGTCTCGAAGTCTCTCGCATATCCCTCCATCAGGGCATCGTCGGGACGCGTGAAGAACGCGTCGTCGCGAGAGCCGAGGTGGGTCACGAAGTTGATACAGGTCTCACCCGGGGCGCCGATCGAGGCGTTGAGTGAGCTGAGCTGGAAGATCGCGCAAGCCGAGTGGTCCAGCGAGGTGAGGTTGAGCCAGTAGAAATCGGGATCGATGCGCTGCGGGGTCGCGCAGATGGCTGAGACGAGTGCCGTGTATCGGATATTACTCACCGTGCCGTCCGTCGGAAGCATTCGGCAATAGGCTTCCGTCGGAAGGGTGCTGACGAACAGGTCGCCAGGAATGGTGCGGCCGTCAGCCAGTTCGACAGCACAAATCCGCTCGCCCTCCGTATGGATCTTCTGCACCGATGAATCGGTCAGGATCTCGACCTTTGCGTCACTGGTCAACTCCGTCAGTCGATCGCATAGAACCGTAGTCCAGTTCGACTCTGGAATGAAACCGAGCGGCGCCGAGCCCTCACGGAAGTGAAGACGGGCGCCCATCCAGGCGGCGCTGACGTCGGAACAGGGAAGGTCGAACTTCAGCCGGGTCAGAGGCTCGAAGATCGCCGTGCGGACGCCCGGACCGCCCCAGTGGTCCACGAGCTCCGCGGCGCTTCGGTCGTGCCATTCAGCCCAGTCTCGCTTCGTGAAAGCCCGGATCATGAGCCTCGCGAAGCGGAGCTTGTCGAGCGGCGACATCGGGAATCTGAGGAAATCAATCGGATTGCTAAGATCGAGGAGTGCTCCGTCGGCCTCGAAAAGCATTCGGATCGCTTTCCAGCGGACCGCAGGCAGCGCGCCGATGAGATCAAGGAAGAAAAGCAGCGTGCGGTCGCGGTGAAGGATGTGGTGGTACCCGAGCGGGTAGAACTTGCCGCCCTGCTGGAAGCTGCCGGCCAGTCCTCCGAGCTTGACCCCTCGCTCGATGATCGTGATTGGGCTCCAGCCGGCCTCCGCCAGTACCTGCGCGACGGCGATTCCCGACAGGCCACCTCCGAGAATCACCGTCTTCGGTCGCGGCATCGTCACTCCGGCATCCTGGTGGCCCTACTGGCCTCGCTCGACAGGCTTCAATGCGAGAACCTCGAGACTGGCGATGCTCGACACGCCGGCTGCCTCCAAGGTCCTGAGGGCCCGGGGCAGCTGCGGCGTGAATTCCGCCCTCGGCCAGCGGACACTCGCCCAGTTAGGCATGTCGATGTCGACGAGGTAATCGACACGCTCGTTCTCGAGATACGCGATTATCCTCTCACCTCGGCCCTGCTCATTGCGACCGAGTACGGTCCGCACATAGTCCGGGCTGTTGATGAGTCCGTCAAGGTTGATCGATCGCCGCTCCGAAAAATAGGCGAGGACGCCCGTGTTGTCGGCGGCGAGAATCACGTCGCTCGGAAGATTCTGCCGAATCCATCGGGCGGTTTGATAGCGCAAGGCCTGTTGGGAGTCGGACTGGATGCGTGTCCCCTGCCACTCCGCTCTTGCGATCCGGGAACTCCCGAAGAGGCCCGCCGCGGCGAGCATCCCGAGGGCGGTCATTGCGACCAGCGCGCCGCGCTTGCCTGGGTTTCGGCCTCGAAGAGCACGGGCAATGACCTCGATGCCTGCCGCGCCGGCAAGCGTCATGGACAGTATGGCCGGTGAGCGACACCACACCGAGTAGTCCGAATCCCATAATCCCGAGAGGAAGACCAGGTAGATAGTGCCCGCGATCAGAAACACGGCCAGCACCTGCCTACACACGGCGACCGGTAGCCCGCCGATGCCTGGCGCCATCGATCGACCAAGGGTCGCGAAGCAGACTATCCCGAGGAGCACGGTCACGAAGGATGCGCCATAGCCCGCGAAAGGATCGGCGAGCGGTAATGTGGTGCTGAAAAGGTCGACGACCGTTGCCGAATCGATGCGATACCCGGTCGTTTTCGCAAGGCCGGAAACGGGTATTGCGGTCCCTGCCATCCAGGCGTAGCCTCCGAACATGATGGTCGCCCCCAGCAGAGCGGTCAGCACGGCAGGCCCGAGCGTTGCGATGTTCCTGACCGGCAAGCGGAACAGCAGCAACAGAAAGAGTGGCACGCCGACGATTGCGGAGTCCAACCGCGTCCAGACGACCAATGTACAAAGAATCGCGACGCCAGTGACCTGGCGCCCAATATCCTTCTCAGCTCCCGGACGGGCAAGGACGCGAATGATTGCGTCAACAAGCCACAGCAACAGCAGCGCATGAAGGCTGTTCTCCATACCACTGAGGTAGACGAGGCCCGAAGCCTGAAACCACGCCAGGCTTGCAACCAACGCCAGGGCGGGCTGTCCCGTGAAGCCGGCGATCCGCCACAGGAACACGAAGCACAATGCGTTCAGCGCCGCGCACGACACAAGCGAGAGGAGAAGAAGTGCCTCGCGGTTCGGCGAAAGATACGCGAGTACGACAGACCACCAGTACCAGAGAAACTGCACGCCGTTCGTGCGATGGATGCCGTCGAACGTGGGCTGACCGCTATGAGCGTGGTTCCACGCCGTCTGAAGATAGTAGTACGTGTCGTCGTTCGTCAGGGAGGTGACGACCCACTCGGTCGGGGCGAACACGGCGTGCAGTTGGATGACGAGGCGCGTGGCGGCCAGCGCCGCCACCACCGCCGCCGAACCCCACCACACGGCGATGGGCCACGAACCATCCTGGCTGGAAACAGTCCTCAAGTGTGAAGGAGGCGCAGGTGTGCCGGGCACTCATCCCGTGAGAGGCTGCTCACTGCATGAGGAGTATATTCCACGGCTCCGGCCGCACGTGTCCGGCGGGAAATCCTGTGAATCCTGTGTACATCCCGGCGCGGGGCCGATATCCTCATCTGTGGCGTCTCCGAACTGAACTGCGATGACCGATTCAACGCGTCGTCAATGGCTGCGAACCGTCCTCGCGTCGCTGACCGGTTTGACGCTGCCGGCGTGCGGCCGGCCACAGGACGCCGATGCCGCCGACGTGTGTATCGTGGGTTCGGGGCCGGCCGGCGCGATACTCGCGTGTGACCTTGCGCGCCGCGGCGTGAAGACGCTCTTGCTCGAAGGCGGACCGGTCGAGATTTCCAGGCACGCCCGCCCTGCCGACGCTCGGAACAATCCGATCTCGGCGTCGGACCCCTTCCGGTACCCGATCGACCGCACGCGCTTTCTGGGCGACGGCGGCACGTCGAACCTCTGGGGTGGTGAGTGCCCACGCTTCCAGCCCATTGACTTCGACTCCCGCAACCCGTATGTCCAGGCGGACGCTCCCTGGCCGATTTCCTACGATGACATCGAGCCCTACTACGAGAGAGCCGAAAGCGAACTGTCGATCAGCGGCGGAGAGTCCAATCGCTATTCACCCCCACGGAAGGCGGGCTTTCCCTTTCCGTTGACTGCCGATCGAAGCCCGACCTGTCTGCGTGGCCTGCTGGACGCGGGAGGGTGGGTTGTCGAGCCGACTCCCCAGTCGCGGTTCCCGAGGGTCGCGCAAACGCATCTGCCGAAATTGGCCACGTATCCGAGTGGCACGTTTCTCCGACGGACGAGGGTCACCGCGATTGTCACGGCACCTGGGGGAGGGATTGCGTGGCTTCTGGCGCGGGGCGCCGACAATGCCGAAACGACGATTCGCGCACGCTTCTACGTCCTGGCTTGCGGCGGCATCGAAACACCCAGGCTCCTGCTGGCATCCAAGACACCCGAGCACCCTCGAGGAATTGGAAACGCGTTCGATCAGGTGGGACGCCGATTCATGGAGCATCTCGCCATGGAAGTCGCCACACTGCGGCTGCGGACTCGACAGCGGTGTACCGGACGCGAGTACGAGGGTGGCATCTCATGGCAGTTCTCCGATGAGTTGAAAAAGCGAGGCCTCGGCAACGCGGTGCTCGAGTTCGGGTTCAGGCCCTCGGATTCAACGCTGCGCATCAGCGCGATTCTGGAGATGAAGACGCAGGCATCAAACCGCGTCGTGCTGAGCGAGAGGGATACTGACGCGCTTGGAGCGCCCGCCGCTGAGGTCACCGTGGCCATTTCCGACGACGAACGGCGGACTTGGGAGCACGTCCAGCTCGTGGGTCGCCGGATCGCCGAGGCCACCGACGCCCAAATCGTCGAGCTTGGCAAGGGCGAGTTCAGCTGGTGCCACCATCACATGGGCACCTGCAGGATGGGTCTCGACCCGCGAACCAGTGTCGTGGACAAGGACTTGAGGGTTCACGGGACCGACAATCTCTACGTCGCGGGAAGCGCGCCATTCGTGACGGTTGGCGCGGGAAGCCCCACGCTGCTCCTGACCGCGCTGTCTCTTCGCCTCGCCGATCACCTCGCGGACCGAATGCGCTGACGCGCGCCGACATCTGACGGTAACTGCTCACTTCCGAACGTGATACGCCGTGAGGATTCGCACGCCATCCACTCTTATGGAGAAGGCTTCGGCATAGGGATCGGGCTCCCCGTAGTGCCAGCGATGCTCGGTGAGGTGATACGCCGCCGCCTGCTGCGAAACGACAACGATGCGCCTGCGGTCGGCGGCTGGCAGAATCTCGACATTCGCGTCGCCGGACTCGTTGGCAAACGACACACGGACGATGCCTTCTTCCCGCCTCAGCAGCTCTTCCAGCCCCTGGCGGTACGAGACACCCCAGTAGTCGAGTTCGAATCGTCCGTTGGCTCCAGCAATGCCGCCCACGATCGGAGAGAAGTACACCCACCCAAAAGGGTAATTCCGGCGCAGAAAGAGCACCGGCTCAAGAAAAAGCGCAACGGTTATCGCCATGAGCACCGCGCGCGTCAGGGCTCGCCTGTCACAGAAGGACCACGCGGCTCGAAGCCCGCGGACGGCCAGCAGGACGAGCGCGGCGTACACGAAATAGAAGTGCCGCCAGCCGTCGTAGAGCACAGGTTGGACAACCCACACCAGCACGAGTGGCAGCAGCAGCCACAGCAATGCGACGAGGTCGAGTCGCCGACCGCCAGGATCCTTGGTTCCCTGAGAGCGCCATCGACGGACCACCGCGATGGATGCAACCGGGACTCCGACACAGACGGCAATCACGTGCAGCAGTGGAATGGTTATCGCGATCCAGACGGGCAGGTAGTGCCACGGGAGCATGTTCGCCTTCAGGTACGAGCCCATGTAGAAGACATCCTGATTCCAAGGGAAACTGCCCATCTGGTTGACGGCTTCCACGAATGACACCCAGGGAGACGTCCAGAGGAACGGCCAGAACAGTACTGTGAGGGAAAGAGACGCAACGAGATAGACGGCCGTCAATCTGAGGACGTTGTAAATCGCCTTCCTCTCCCACCTGCCCTGTATGGCTTCATCGAGCAGGAGGAGCATCGTGATGCCAACCGCGAGCATGCCGCTCAACCGGATCGCGCCAGCAAAGGCGCAGGCCAGGGCGTGCACCAGAGCCGACGCATACGATGGGCGCTCGAGAAATCGCATCAGCGAGTGCATGGACAATACGACCGCTGCGAGCAGCGCGATGTCTTTGGTGTTGTAGAACGCTTCCGCCAGTATGCGCGGGCTCATGACGAATACGAACGCGCCCAGGAGCGCCCATGTCCAAGGCAGGGCACGCCGCAACAGGCAATAGAATGACGCGCACGCCCCCGCGAACAGAAGAAAGGTCAAGGCGTGGCGAAACAGATGGATATCGCGGGAATCACTGATACCAACTACCCGCTCGGCACCATTGAGGATGATCTCGAATATGGGTCCGTAATACCGGTCGTTGTGTGTGAGGAGCCGCTGGTCAATGCCCAGCACATAATCGACGACCGCGCGTCCGAAGTCTCGCTGGTGCAATTCGTCCCACGGCACGCCAATGCTGCGGTACGTCATCGCGCCAAGAATGAGGAGCGCGCAAAACGATGCGCGCACCACCCAGCGCGCGTTGGTCACAGGGCCTCGGCCGCCACGCGGCTGGCATTGGCCATCAGTGTGAACGTCACGTTCTTCGCCGGAAGGAACGGAAACGTCGAGCCGTCCACCAGGAGCACATTCGAAAACTCCCGGGTTCGGCAGTGCTCATCGGTTCCCCACCGCCCGTCGCCCGACGTCGTCATGGGAAAGAGGCCCGCATAGTGAACGCTCGCACCCATGGGCCGGAGATGCTGCATCCCCGGCGGCACAACGCAGCCGAGGGCGCGTAAAACGCGCCTCACTTTGCCCAGGGCCGCATGCAGCCGTCCCGGTTCATCCGCGGCAGGGACATATCGGATACGCAGGCGAGGCGACTCCATGTCGGCCCCCTCTTCGAGCTCGACCCAATTGTCCCCACGCCTCGAGTCATGGAAGTTGACGTTCACGACGCCGAGGGCGGAGTGGGTGGCGCGCGCCACGAGCAACGACGTGCGCAAATCGAATGGCAGCTGCTGGATGATGGGGTGCAGGAGAGCGGTCTTGAGCGTGGTGATCTGTCCGTGTACGTACGCCCGTGGGTCAGGGTCCGACAGCCCGAGCCCGAGCAGGTGATACTGGTAGCTTGCCGGATCATAGGGCCGCCCCAGCATGCCGACGTTCAGGAACGGCACCAGCACCTGGCGATTGTCCATCAGCCCGGTCAAGCGGACGCGTTCGCCCGTGGCAGCGAGAATCGATCGCAGAACGATGGCCGCCGTCGGAAGTGTCCCAGCCGCGAGCGCAAGCTGGCTGGTCGGCAACGTCTGAATCTCACCGCCACCCACCTGCCGCGCAATGAGCGCCGTGGCCCGACCGTTGTCGCCAATCTGAAATCGCAGCGCCTCGAGTCCACCGAGGTATCGAAATCCATCGTGCCGCTGCAGGGTCCTCACTGTCTGGGACGGCGTGTAGAGCGCGCCTCGCGGACAGCCCCACAAACAGCGGCCGAGCTTCGTGCAGGCCTTCCGCTCGTCCATGTCACGTGACAGCGTCGCGACTCTGGTCCGTCCCAGGTAGGCCCCAAGCGTCTCGTTGAGATAGGCGCGCTTGCGCTCGTAGGCACGAACGAGTCGAAGAGAGTGTGTGTCGAGCGGAAGCGGTTGAAGCAGGTGCTCGTGCAACGGCATGAACCGTCCAAGATCATCCGGCTCCCCAGTAATGCCGATCCGACGGGCGACCTCTCCGTAGTGGGGAGCGAGCCTGGCGTACGAGAACGGGAAGTCCGTCAGCTCCCCGTCGTTGAAGGGATAGCAACCTGCCGTCCAGGCCTCCGCCATGCCCCCACGCGCGAACGAGAACAGCGGCTCGAATCCTTCCAGCGATCCCGCGAACCTGGCTCCGTCCTCGAAGACATAGTTCTTGCTGGGCGGTGTCCCGTAGTACTCCTTGTCGAAGTCCGGCAGGAGCACACCCTCGTACGAGCCGCCGAGAAAATAGCCCGCGGGATCGGCAAGCTCCTCCTTCAGCTGAACAAGATCCGCCTCCGGCATGACAGGCGTGGGCGCTTCGCGTCCCACGTCCACCATGGTGACCTGATATCCCTTGCTCAGCGCGGTCTGGGCAAAGTGGACACCGCTCGGGCCGGACCCGACGACGAGCACGCGGCGGTCACTCACCACGCCGCTTCCATACTCCTTCGGTCAATCGCAGTGGCAGGAATGCGATCATCCCCACGGCCGCCGCACCGATACCGATTGTCGCGGTCACGGCCAGGTGCAGGCTGGCCATCGCCCACGAACGTGACGGCTCATAGTCAATCGCGCGGAAGAACGGCGGCGACGTCTCGAGAATGGCGAGCAGCAGGACCAGCTTTCTCCTCAATACTCCACGTGGCGCGCACAGGCGGGCGTAGGCGTCGGCCACTCTCGTCACTGCCGGGGACCAGCGTGCAACCGTGACCAGCGCGCTATCGACGCCGGCTGCCGGGACAAACGTACCGGACAGCCGATGGGCTTCGAGGTACTTGTCCCGCACGTACGGTGTCGCCGGTGCGCGCACCAGGAAGCGCGTGAACACATGACACTCCTGCTCGATGAGCGTCGGGTCCACCTTCATGCGGCGGCACTGGCCGCAAGGATCCGGTCGATCGACGCCAACCGCCCACGTCGCGACTCCCAGAGATCGTTGGGCCGTGCGACACCGTCGAATCGGAACGTCGCCAACTGGCCGATCGTGATCGGAACCGCGCCGTACGCGATTCGCTCGAGCACGGACAACGCCGCCAGCGGAACTCCAAGCGGCACGTAAAGGAACGGCGCCGGACGCCCCCGAAGACGGCGATGCATTCGGTCGAGCAGGTCACGTAGGGGAAGCACTTCGGGGCCACCCAGTTCCAGAATCTCACCCCGAAATCGATCGGCGTCTACGACATCGGCAACGAAGTCCGCGAGGTCATCGACAAGGATCGGCTGCACTTTCGCTCGCGCCCCGCCAAACGCGGGAACAAGGGGCAACGCCGCCAATGACGCGAGCCGTGACATCACCGGGGACCCGGGGCCCGCGATGATCGTGGGACGAATCACCGTGACGGCCATCCCGCTTTCGAGCACGAGACGTTCCGCGGCGGCCTTCGATTGCGCATAGAAGTATCGTCGCGTATCCGGGAACGCGACGGCGATACTGCTGAAGAAGAGACACCGCCGGACGCCGGCGCGCCGTGCCGCCGCCAGGACGGTGCGTGTGCCGTCGACATTGACCCTGGTGTACTCGCGCGGGTCGGCCTTTCCCGTCACGGCCGCCAGATGGACCAGGATGTCCACACCGGCCAGTCGCGATTCATAGGTCGTCGGTTCGAGAAGGTCTCCGCGAACGCTGGCCGCGCCGCCGACTGGCGTTCTCTGCAGCCCTGTCACCTGGTGACCTTGATCGGCGAGACGCTGGCAGACCTTCCTGCCCACGAATCCGGACGCTCCCGTCACGAAGACGTTGGCCATTACCGGCCGTGAGCCACGGGGATCGACGGCTGCGTACCGGGGGTCGCGGCGCTCGCCGCGGTCCGGTCGTCACGACCAGGTAGTCCGATGACCTCGTCGACGATATAGAGGGGCCGCCCTTTGCTCTCCGTGTAGATGCGCCCGATGTATTCCCCGATGATGCCCAATCCGATCAGCTGAACGCCTCCAAGAAACAGGACCGCCACCATGATGGTGGCCCACCCCTCAACCGTGTATCCGAGCATCTTCTGAACGAAGACGCTCCCGAGGTACAGGAACGCAAGACCCGAGGCCGCGTACCCCATCCACGTGGCCAGTTTCAGCGGCATCGCCGAGAACGAGGTGATGCCGTCAGCGGCGAACTTGAGCATCTTTCTGTAGGGATACTTCGTCTCGCCGGCGTGGCGCCTGTCGCGGCGATACGGCAGGCCAACCTGGCGAAAGCCTATCCAGCTCACCAGACCGCGCACGAAGCGATCGTGCTCACGAAGCTGGCGGAGATGATCCGCCGCTCGTCGGCTGAGCAGGCGGAAATCACCGACGTCGACTGGAATCTGCACCTTCGTAATCATGTTGAGCAGCCGGTAGAACAGGCTCGCGGTCAGGAGCTTCATCCGCCCCTCTCCGTCGCGATCCGACCGCACCCCGTACACGACATCGGCGCCAGCTCGCCACTGTTCGACCATTTCTCCAATCACCTCGGGCGGGTCCTGGAGGTCCGCATCAATCACCGCGAGACAATCTCCCCGCGCGAGATCGAGTCCGGCGGTGATGGCGATCTGGTGACCGAAGTTCCGCGAGAACCTGACGACGCCCACGTGAGCGTCGCCGCGCGCGAAAGCGGTCAACTGCTGATAGGAGTCGTCGCTGCTGCCATCATCGACGAAAATCAGCTCGTACGTGACGCCGGGGATTGCCGCGAGTGCCCTGGTCGCGCGGTCGTAGAAGATGCCGATGACCTGCGACTCGTTGAACACAGGGACGATCACCGACAACAGCGGCACACTCATTTATGCCTCCTCTGGTGGCCAGACGTCCTCTGGAGGTTCGCCTGTCTCAGCGGGATCGTGGCTCCATTGCCGAGCACGTGAGTCTGGGCGAACTACCCCATGTTGGCGACGCCGCTCGCGGACGTCTACTGCCGTCGGACACGACTCGGATTGTCGTTCATATGCGCCGTGTATTGCTCTACGACGTCACCGACAAGGCCATGCGCCATCAGTCGCCCGGAATCCAGCCAGATCGCGTCATCGCACATATCTTCCACCGTCGTGCCCACGTGCGACACGAGCAGAATTGAACAGCCTTCAGCCTTGAACTTGGCGATCCGATCGAGGCACTTTCGTTTGAACGCCATGTCGCCAACCGCCAGGACTTCGTCAATCAGAAGAATTTCCGGATCGGTGTGAACGGTCACCGAAAACGCCAGCCGCATCTGCATCCCTGAACTGTAGGTACGGACGGGACTGTCGATCGCGTCCTCGACTTCGGCGAACGAGACGATGGCGTCCATCCGCTCCAGCACCTGCTTTCGCGACAGGCCGTTCAGGATTCCCGCAAGCATCGCGTTCTCGCGGCCGGTCAGGTCATGGTGGAATCCCGCGGTGAGGTCCAGGAGTCCGCCGATGCGTCCACCAACCTCAATTCGCCCTGTGTCGGGCCGGCCGACACCGCCGATCAAGCGCAGCAACGTCGACTTCCCCGATCCGTTCGCACCGACGATGCCCACCGTGCGGCCGGCACCCACGCTGAACGTGATGCCCGAGAGGCTCCAGAACTCCTCGACGGATTTCATCTTTCGCCAGCCGAGCGCTCCCTTGGCCATCGCTTCCTGAATGGTCGCCGGCCGATCCGGATGGTAGCGGCGATACTTCTTCCCGACGTTCGAGACGGTGAGAATGGGATCCATCACAACTCATCCGGGAATCGATGACTCGCCTTCCGAAACCACGCAAGACCCACTGCAAGGAGAGTCCCCGATATGACCGTCAAATAGAGCACGCTCGAGGGACTCGGCAGCTCGCCGCCCAATAGCACCGCGCGGTAGGCGCCGATCATCTGCGCCATCGGGTTGAGCTGGTAGAACCATTGCACGCGCCCAGGCACGCTACTGGCTTCGTAGAACACCGGGGTCATGTAGAAAAGCAGCTGCAGGGCGATCCGGAGCACGTGCTGTGTGTCCCTGAACCAGACATGAATCATCGCGACTGGATAGGCAAACCCCAGAATGAGGACGAACTCCAGGGCGATGAGAAAAGGCAGCGCGAGGAGTGCGGTGGTGAACGGGATGTCGCTCAGAATCAGCAACCCGACCAAGATCGGGAGTGAGAGGACAAAATGCACCAGGTTGGACGCGACCGTGACCACCGGCAGAATCGCCGCCGGGACGCCCGGACGTCTGACCAGCTCCCGGTTGCCGACGATCGAGCCCGTGGCAAAGTTGACCGAGGTCTGGAACCAGCCGTAGACAATGAGACCCGTGAACAGGTACGCGGGGTAGTTCGGGATATTGACGCGAAGCACGAGTCCGAACACGAAGATGAGCACCAGCAGCTCGGCGAGAGGATTGAGGAGCGTCCAGAGAATGCCCAGCAGCGAACCCCGGTACCGAAGCTTGATATCGCGTTCGATCAGTTCCCGCAACAGGTCGAGGGTGTGTATCCTGGCGCCCACCTTGGTCGAACTCACAACTCGGATGGGCACCTCGAGCGTCTCCGACTTCACCAGTTCATGATATCCCGTTGACCCCGGCGCCGTAGTGACGGTTGCTCATCCCCTCCAGCCCCGAGCGCATCGCCAGAAGATCCTGGACCGTAATCTGCCTCTTGCGCGGATCGGGATCCCGCGTGAGTTTCGGGAAAAAAGGTGACAATCGGCGTCCTCATGCTCGGAATCAGACCGCGTCTACTTCGCGCTCCGGATCCATGATCCATGTCTGCCAAGTTCGCCACGTGAGCAGACCGCCGCTACTGGCAGGCGCCGTCGAGAAGCTTCACCCGCGTGACGTGAAACTCGGGCAGCTCCACGCCGCCCTCCTTGCCCGCCATCGCGCCCGCCATGTTGGCGATCGCCACTTGTGCCGTATCCATGGCGCCGGCCTGCGCGGCAACGTTCGGCGACGGCAACAGGCCGCCGCGGATGGTCAGCCGTCGCCCGGGCGCCCCGCCGACGATCTCCACGCGCTTGCCCACGTACTTCCCGAGCCCGCGCCCGGACAGTTTGTATTTATCCCCGCTGGCCGTCTCGGCAAAAGTGAGCGGGGCCTGCGGCGTCCGGCTCCGCGTGACACAGCCGCTCAACGTGACGCTCCTGTCGTCCGGCTTTTCGGGAGAGGCAGCCTGCGGTGATGGAATGGCGAGCGTCAGCAAGACCGCGCCGGCAAGAAGGATGGGCATGGGTCATCATAATCGGCACCGGCGGAGAATGGGGTAACCCAGGATGGAGTTACTCTCGCGACTCGAATGGGGCCAGAATCACCAGCACCAGCAGCCGCCCGTTCCCCGTGTTGCGGACACCATGTGGCACTCCATCTGGCGCCACGAGCATCTGGCCGGCCGTGGCCGGGAGTTCCCAACCGTCGAGCAGGAACACCCCTTCGCCCTCGACGACCTGATAGACCTTGTCCATCCCGGCGTGGGCGTGCAAGGCGTGCGACTGTCCCGGCTCAAAGGCGTTGAGCCCCACCAGCAGACGGGGCGACTCGAAGAGGGTGCTCTTGCCCATCTTGTCGGCGCGCCATACCGCGTGCTCCGAGGGAGTGAAAACGGCTGGATGATTCATGGAAGGGCCCGCTCCTTGCTCAAGAGTGTGCCACCATTGGTGCTCGTTGCGCGGCTGCGCCGCATGAGGGCCAAGGCCCCGGTTGGCAGAACCAGCCCACTCGCGGAACCAGCCAGCGCCCAGCCATGCGCCGCCGGCGAGCGAGCGCATCACGAGGGGCGTTTCAAAATAGGGAGTGAGAGACGTGACTTTCGAGAGTAAGTATCGCGCCATTCTCTTCGACGTGGACGGGACGCTGGTGGACAGCAACGATGCTCGCGCGCGCGCATGGACGGACGCGTTTGCCGAGGCGGGAATCGAGGTCGATCTCGACAAGGTGCGCCGATCGATCGGAATGCGCGAGGGCAAGCTCATGCCGGCCGTCAGCACGATCAAAGCGAGCTCGCCGAAGGGGAAGAAGATTGCCAAACGGCACTCCGAGATCTTCACCTCGACCTACCTGCCGACGATTGAGCCATTCCTTGACGCGGGCCGGCTCATCACCGACCTTCGAGAACTGGGATTCACGCCCGTGGTCGCCAGCTCCGCGAGCAAGAATGAGCTGGACGCGCTGCTCGCCATCGCCGGCGCCCAGTCGCTCGCTTTCGCTGCCGCATCGGGTGACGGTGCCAAGGAGTCGAAGCCGGACCCCGACATCATCAAGTCTGCCCTGCGCCGGGCCAACGCATCGCCTGAGGAAGCGGTCCTGGTGGGCGACACACCGTACGACGTGGAGGCCGCAAGGCGCGCCGGCGTGGCGACAATCGCGTTCCGGTGCGGCGGGTGGAAGGACGAGGCACTGATCAACGCCGGGGCGATTGGAATCTACGACGGCCCGTGGGATCTGCTCGCGAAGCTCATCGTGTCGCCGATCGGCAGCGGCACGCACATGACCGTACCCGAGTCGATATCAGATTCGGAAGGGCCTGGCGGACGTTGAGCCTCGAGCGTCGTTCCGGCTAAACTGTTGTGTTCCAACCGAACGGTGGGTGTAGCTCAGGGGTAGAGCGCCGGATTGTGGATCCGGAAGTCGCGGGTTCGAGACCCGTCACCCACCCCATTCAATGCATTCAATAACAGCGCACTTGGGCCTGGATTGGCTGGGCCTCGGCACCGAGACGCCGCGGGCATCGTCGCGCCGACGTCAGCACGCTGCAGGTGCACGCCTCGAGACGATCGCCGAGTTTGAGCGGGTTTGGGGACGAGACGGCGGGGACGGTATGCCCGCAGACGGCCGGGCGCATGGAAGCGCCTCGGCCGGCCGCAGGCAGTTGATTGATCGCTGTGATGATCCCTACGCGTTCGGAGTGACCACGGTGGCGAGGGACGTACGATCCGCGCAGACCTGGTACGCCTCCTTGGTCTGGTTCAGGGGATACGTCTTCGACACCAGCGCCTTCATGTTGAGCTGGCCGGTCTCCATCAGCCTGGCGTAGCGGGGGACATCGCGTCGATCGTTGGTGCCACCGCCCGTGGAGTTCGTCCAATTCTTCGAGCTGTCGCCGAACTGCGACCCGGGTATCTGCACCATGGCATTCTCGGGCTGACCAATCGTGCACGAGATTGCGGTCCCGATCTTCGAGCAGAGCTCCCAAGCCTGTTGCATCGGCACGATACCAGTCGGGTCGGGCCCTGCCGCCTCCTTGGGCACCATTTGGTCGCCGCCCACGGCTTCCATGACGTGGTCCGGCCCGCGCTTACCGGATCCCGCGAAGGCCCGATCCGTCGGCTCCTTGAGCATCTCCCGAATCCGGTCAACAAGGCCATCGTTGAAACGGTAGTCGTCTCTTCCAAAGCCATTCGCCGGGCGGGGCCTGGCCTCACGCTTGAACTGATTCGGATCGAGCACGTCGGTCGCGCCCAGCTTCATCGCGAGCTCGCGCCGGTACCGAATCGGCTCGACCATGATGATCCGGGACGCCCCTTTGATCTTGGCACCCTGGAGCGCCGAAAGGCCGACGGGGCCGGCCCCGAATATCACCACGTCGGACGCCATCTTGACGGGTGCGTTCGCCGTGGCCATCCCCAGACCGGACCCGCCCACACACGGGAGCATTGCCAGCTCGGGCGACGTCACACTGCTGAACACAGGCACGGCGTGTTCCTCGTGGACGATCATCAGCTCCGTCATTCCGGTGCCATTGGCGAAGGAGATTGATGTGCCGTCCGCCATATTGCAGATCGGTGCGGCTGTCACTTCGCCTCGGTTCACGCATTGGTCGGAACGCATCCACAAGCAGCTGAAGCACCGCCCGCAGGAAGCGTGAAAGGCGACGACAACGCGGTCACCAACACGGACCGAGATCGCCTGTGGACCAACGGCCTCGACAATGCCGACGCCGCCGTGACCCATGATGGAGGGTTGCCCAGGGGCCGATGCGCTCGGCATCAAGATCTGCCTGACGCTGGTGTAGCAGGTCTGGGCGGCTTCCGTGCGAACCAGAATCTGGCGCGCGGTGAGACCCCGGGCCGTCAGCTCGACAACGCTCGGTGCATCCCGGCTGAACTTCACCACGGCCTTGAACTTACGTCCCGCCTGGGTGTTCGTAAGGACCGCGGGCGCGCCTTGCTGGGCGGCCACTGTACCACTGCCAAGCAGGGCAGACGCCCCGCCCACGGCGGCCGCTCCAGCCGCTTTCAGAACACGACGGCGAGAAACGGGCGACGACTTTAGTGCCATTCCTGGCTCCCTTCGACAAGTATGAGAACGGATTCAACGCGAGCCCCGGACTGGCTGCCATGAGTCGGCAGCCGATCCGGGGTCCATCAAACAACCAAATGCGGTGAGATTTCCTAGGCGGTTGGCGTCACAACCGTCGAGATCACGGTTCGATCCGCGCACGCCTGATACGCCTCCCTGGCCTGGCTCAGGGGATATGTGGCGCCGACCACCGCTTTCATGTTGAGCTGCCCGGTCTCCATCAGCCTGGCAAAGAGCGGCACATCGCGCCGATCGTTGGTGCCGCCACCCGTGCCGCCCCAATGATGCTTCGCGCCGTCGGCCCACTGCGTCGCCGGAATCTCGACGAGCGAACCACTGGGCTGACCCACGCTGCACGTCGCCAGCGTCCCGATAGCCGAGCAGAGTTCCCAGCACTGCTGGAGCACCGTGACGCCGGTCGGGTCTGGGCCCTGTACTTCCTTTGGTTTCAGACGGTCGCCGCCCACGGCTTCCATGACGTGGTCCGGGCCAATTCTGTTCCCGCCCGCCCAGACACGGGTGTTCTTCATCTTGCACATGTCCCGAATCTTCTCGACAAGGGCGTCTTCGTGGCGGTCGCTCGCGATGACGACTTCGATGCCCGGCTCCGGGCGAAGCTTGCGCTCCTTGTACTGGTTCGGGTCGAGCGTCGCGGTCGCGCCAAGCTTCATGGCCAGCTCGCGCCGGTACCGAATCGGCTCAACCATGATGAGCTGCGATGCCCCTTTCATCTTGGCGCCCATGAGCGCGGAGAGGCCGACGGGCCCGGCACCAAACACGACGACATCGGATCCCAGATCGACGGGAACATTCGTAAACGCCATTCCCAAACCGCAACCGCCCACGCACGGGAGCATCGACAGTTCGGCCGAGCTGACGTCGGAGAAGATCGACACTTCCTGTTCTTCATTGCAGATCATCAGCTCCGCCATCGCGCCGGTACCGCCGAACACCGGCGTGCCGTCCGCCATGTCGTACCTGGGCACTGCCGGTCCGGCCTGGTTGGACATGCACTTGTCGGAACGCATCCGCAGGCAGTTGAAACACTTCCCGCACGCGTTGTGGAGGTTGACGACGACACGATCACCCACACGCGTGTGAAGCACCTGTGGACCGATGGCCTCGACGATGCCGACGCCGCCGTGACCGATGACGGAGGCCCCGTTGGGGGGCATCGGGTAGCCGGCGATCAAGCACTGATCGACGTTGGTATAGCAGGTTTGTGCTGCTTCGACGCGGAGCAGAACCTGCCGCTCGATGAGCGCACGAGCCCTGAGCTCCACGATGGTCGGACGCTCCCTCGTGAACTTCACGTAGGCGCGGAACCTCCGCCCTGCCTGGCTGTTCGTGAGAACCGCGGGTGCCTGGGCAAAGGCGCTGCCACCGAGCAGGGCGGACCCGCCGGTCATGGCGGCCGCTCCAGCGGCTTTCAGAACACGACGGCGAGAAAGAGGCGAAGACTTCGATGCCATTAAGGGATCTCCTTCAGCAAACGTTGCGATTTATACGATTTAGACGTGGGACGAGAAATCGGCGAATGCTGGCATGCCGTCGTCCGGGTGTCAAGGGCGGCTACGAGAGTGGATCTGGCCACTTCCCCACCGGTCCGACCGGCAGCGAACGGGTCGCCGCTCACGGTTGGCGGCGAATCCTGTTCTGTGGCCCTGGGACGACCGGTGAGTGTTTCCGCAGGTAGGCCGAGAGCACGTCAACGTCAAGATCTCCGGCCAGCGGATCCGTTCCCTCCTGAAGGCGCGAAAAGCCGTCTCCTCCGTTCCAGACGAAGTCGGTGAACACCACGCGATAGCGTGCGGCGGAATCGAGCGGGTGTCCTGCGATCATGAACGACGCCGGGTCGATGCGCTGCCCCTTGGATCGGCCGAGGTCGTAGCTGTACGACACGCCGTTCGAGACCTGGAGGATGGTCTGGCGCCCCTCTCCAGGGTTGTCGAACTGCTGCTCCAGCGCGCGAAGGATGGCGTCACCGGTCAGCGTCTTGACGATGGCCCGGTTGCCGAAGGGCTGCACCTCGAACACCTGCGCGTAGGTCACCTCACGTGGTCCGTTCGGCGCGGCCCGTCCCACGCCTGTGAGGTCGGCGCGCACGCCTCCGCTGT
>JAKFXY010000075.1 GCA_021731165.1 Acidobacteriota bacterium
GTGCTGGCCCGGCGCCACTTCGTGATGGGCCGCCTCGACGTGGAAGCCCATCTGCTCGAGTGCCAGAACGATCTCGCGCCGGACGTCTTCGCCGAGGTCCACCGGCGTCAAGTCGAAGTAGCCGCCCGAATCGTGAGTTTCCGTGGTCGGCTCGCCATTGGGCCGTCGCTGAAAGAGAAAGAACTCAGCTTCGGGTCCGGCCTTCATCACGAAGCCTCGGTCGGCGGCGAGGGCAATGACGCGCTTCAGGGTCGTGCGCGGGCACCCCGCAAACGCGCTACCGTCGGGATTGGCGATGTCGCAGATGATGCGGCCGACACGATCCGAGCCGGCGTAGGTCCAAGGGAAGACATCAAAGGTGTTCAAGTCGGGCTTGAGGTACATGTCCGATTCCTCGATGCGGACGAACCCCTCGATTGACGAGCCGTCGAACATGATCCGCCCATCGAGCGCTTCTTCGAACTGGCGGTCCGGGACCTCGACGTTCTTGGTCGCGCCGAGAATGTCGGTGAATTGCAGGCGCATGAACTTGACCTTCTCGCGCACTGCGCGCTCGAGGATCCGCGCCTTCCGATCGTCGGTGACCATGCCGTGATTATGTCTCGGTCCTCAGAACCGCTGCCCGAGCAATACGGTCACGCGTGCCAGCGTCGGGCCGTCCTGGCGGCGCTGGTATTCATACATCGCCTTCAACGACGTCAGCGTCGGCAGCTCGATTCGCAGGCCGGCCGATCCGGTGTTGGCTCGGAAGTCGCCGATGCGTTCAACAGAGAAGTTCTCGAAATCCTCGACACCGTATGCGTACGCCAGATCTGTCCAGAGGCGCGGAATCAATTGATAGGAACTGCGCAGGTGAAGCGCCTGGCCTTGTTCGGTGCCGGACGGGCCGCCCGAGACGTTGCTGAACGACAGCGCGTAGCGGAGCCCAAGCGACAGGCGTTCAGTCGGCCACCACGTCACGGTCGGGGAAACCACGACTGTGCTGATACCGTCGAAGTCGAAATAGCGCACGCCGCCTGAAAGGCCGAAGCCGCGGTACGTGTAGTCGACCTCGCCAAGATAGTCACCGCGCGGCATGACATCGTTGCCGGGGCCCACGATCGCGTGTCCGGTGAGCGTCATGGTCGGATTCCAGCGCCACTCGATGCCGCCGCCGGCCCGGTGCTCGGTCTGTGAGAACTTGCGCTGCACTTGCCCACGGCCAAAGGCCCGGAGCTTGGAAGACAGGCGCAGGTTCACGTTGATGTCCGACAGGCGACTATCCGGTGTTGTGTCCTCGTACTGCTCTGTCGAGTAGCCCAGATTCACCGAGTGGCCGTACGTGCGCCGTGCTCGTTCGAGCGCCATCTTGTTTGGGAGCGATGGCGATGCCACGGCGGCACGGCGGAGGTAGGTGACTGCCTGTGCTTCGTGGCCAGCAACCGCGTGCGCATCACCAAGCACCTTCAGGACATCCGCGTTGTTGGGGGAGGCGCGCTCTGCGCGCTCAAGGCTGGCGATCGCGTCTTCGGCACGGTTCTGGGCCAGAAGCGATCTCCCGACGCCAAGCATCGCTTCCATGCTCATTCCATCCTCGAGGAGCACGCTGTGGTAGACGCCTTCAGCAAGGGCCGGACGCCCGAGGCGTTCGTGCAGCCTGGCGATCCAGAGCCGAACCTCGTGATTGGCAGGGTCTGCAGCCGCGAGCCGCTGGAACATTGTCAGCGCCTCCGCGTCCTGACCATTCGTGGCCAGCTGAATCGCCCTGTCTGTCGTTGGTGATGCGGAGGCAGGGTCCTGCGCAAGCATGGTGAGAAGCAAGAGCGAAAGCAGCATTGGCACACCTCGAAAGTTAAGGGGAGACCCCTCATTCTTTTCGGCCCGAAGGGGTCCAGGCTTTACGATGCTGCTTCTTCGCGGGCGAGAGGCGCGGCGCTGGCGGCGGGCCAGGCGGAGATGACCGAGGCGAGCTGTGCGGCGATGACGGTCGTCACGGCACGGGTAGCCGGGTCCGACTCACGCCCGTGACGAAGTTCGGTGGAGAGGGCGCCAATACACCGGTCGACGCCGAGGATTGGAGCGACAAGGGCGCCATTTGATGCCGGGCTGCCCGGCACGGTGTTCAGCTCACCCGAGCGCCACGCCGCGGCCGTGGCGTTATCGGCGTGGCGCCCGATCGGTCCGAGCCGTGCCAAGACCCCCGGATCGTAGCCGTGCGAGGCTGCGGCAAACAGCTCCTCGCCTGCTCCCATCCAGACAATGATTCCCGTGGCGTCCAACACGACTGCCGTACGGGCGAGCAGATCGGGTAGGGCATCATTCGACATGATGCGGGAGATCGCGGTGCACACATCAGCCGCCGCCTGGAGGTCCACGGCTTCCGGGGTTGACGACGGCCCGATGAGCGGCTTCCGGAGGTTCAGGTGGCCGACGGTGGGCTCCGGCTCTGGGCTTGACGCGAGTGCGGTTCGCGGATGTACAGCACCGGCCGAAGGCGCTTGCATGGTTACCACGAGTCCGACGACCCCAAGTAGAGAAACGGCTCCGAGCAGTGTCCACCCGAGCCCCGTCAAGTATTTCCGGCTGACAATAACGACCGCTCGCTCCGTTTCTTCAAGCCGGCGAATGGAGGAGGTGAAAGACGCGAGCGCGGTGCGAGCGTCCGTGAAAATGAGATCGGCCGCTGAGAGTTCTTCGCCGTTCATCAAGTGATCGCGGATACGGCTATCGGCCTGCGCGAGGTTCCTGAGGGAGGCAGCCATTTCCTGCAGAGGAATCGCGGCGTCGGGCGATTGAATCGCGGCTTGTAATCCCAGCGCGTCGCCCTCGAGTCGCTGCACCAGCTCGCCGACGCGCTGAAGCCAGGGCTCATCGTGTTGACCAGGAGCTACGTAGGCCACCTGCGCGGCACCGATCTCCGCCGCGGCCACCTCCATTCGGTAGAGCCGTGCGATTGTGTCCTGACGGCCATCATCGCCGCGAAGGAGCGCGCGCGTAAAGGCGCCACCCGCAACTCCGACGATCAGCAGAAGCCCGACCATCGTCAGGCGCAGCGCGCGTTCGTGCAACACGCGCACAGAATAGCACCGCTCCGCCGCATAGTCCCGCGAGGCTCACCGGTCGCGTCACCATCCGACGCGTAGCCCGGTCACCCAGGAAGTACCGGAATAGGCACCACCATCGTTCGCACGGTCACTCATGTCCGCGACCTGAAAGCCGGTCTGCAGCTTGAGCTTGTGACCATGGAAGAAGTAGTTCGCGCCGAGGTACAGCTCGTTGTACCGGTCTCCACGACCAGCAACCACGCCGTTCTCGTATGTCGCAAGCCTGACTCCGTTGGGTCTCGTGCTCCCAACGAAGGTGTAGCGGCTCACGAACTGCAGCTTGCTGGTGGCGTTCACGAATGGCATGGCCATGACGCCCCAGAGGTCGCTCTGCCCGAGGTATCCCGTTGCCGCCGAGACATCGGTTCGGGCGCCCCACCGGCTTGCTTCGAATCTGAAATTGAGCGAGGCGACGTGTTCGAGCTGCCGCGTAAACGTGTTCTCTGCATTCGGCTGCTGGTACAAGTAGCTGCCGGACAAGAGGGCTTCCTTTGCCCCGAGGCGCTTGGCGAAGTCGTAGCCGAGAGCACCGAGAGCAAAGACTCCACTGCTGAATTCGCCGAACTCTCGATTCGCCAGACCGGCTGAGTACACACCAGCCCGATAGACCCACGGCGCGCGCCGGCCCGACAGGCTGACGCCAGGGATGTACTCCTGCGGGAACCACAAGTTGTTGCTGAGGTTGCTTCGGTCGATCGTAAGGAGCTCTTTTGACGACGTCATGCCGTCCATCGTGAACGGCACGCTGTGCTTGCCACCGGTCACGACGAGCCGGCTGCTTCCGCTCCACTGCAAGTACAAGTCAGTCACACGCACATAGAGCGGGTTCGCCTCCTGCGGGTTGAGCTCGACTTCGCCGTGCAGCGTAAACGTCCGGAACAGAGTGACCCTTGGGCCAAGGCGCAGGCGTCGGACGTTCCATTCGTCGTGGTCGCCTTCATCGGCATGGATCGTGGCGTAGTCCTGCTGGTACCGCCCCGTGAAGAGCACCCTCTGCACAACGGGGTTCGAGTCGTTCTCGTACCATTCGGTGAACCTCCAGATCCTGTCGTACGCGGACTCGCGCGATGCCTTGGCGTCTGACACCGGCGCGGGTGGTGGAAGAGGGGTTTGTGCTTCCGCAGGCATCGAGAGCAGAACGAGCAGCAGAATCAGCGTGAGTTTCGTCATACAAATGTTACTAGTACGACTTTAAGAATTCGCTCAAGTGTCTAAGCTGTTACGTCTGTGTTAATAGACCGGGAGATAGGGGGTGAGCCACTGCGCGATGATCGTGAATCGGTTCGTGAATATGAGAACGCCGATCGCGACGAGCAGTCCGCCGGACGTCACTTCGATCGCGTGGTAGTGCCTGCGAATCCGGGCGAATGCGCTGAAGAACCGGTTGATCGCCAGCGCGGCCGCAAAGAACGGGATCGCCAGTCCCATCGAATAGGCGCCCAGCAGCCGTACGCCTTCGGCAACCGTGCTTTGCGCCCCGGCGACCGCCAGGATTCCGGCCAGGATCGGGCCGATACACGGAGTCCAGCCGAACGCGAATGCGACGCCGACGAGCACGGCGCCGAGGAAGCCCGCGGGCCGGCGCGTGGCCTGCACCCGCTTTTCCTGGTACAGCCATCCAATTCGGAAGACGCCCATCGTGTGCAGGCCGAACAGAATGATGATCGCGCCGGCAATTCTGCCAAGGAGCGTGAGCCGCGACATCACGAGCTGGCCGATGGCGCTGGCGGACGCACCGAGCGCGATGAACACGAGGGAGAAGCCGAGGATGAAGGCGATCGAGGACAGCAACACCCGCGAGCGCTGCGCCCCGTTCGACACCGCGACGCCCGCGACCGAGACACCGCGCATCTCGTCGAGAGAGAGACCGGAGATGTAGGACAGGTACCCGGGAATCAGCGGGAGCACGCAGGGAGAAATAAAGGAGAGGAGCCCAGCTCCGAACGCCGCCAGCAGCGTGACGTTTTCTTCCATGGCGGTGGCGTCAACCTTCGGGTCTGCTCGGGCTTCTACGACTAGACCGGCTTGAGCGGGATGAACGCCCCCTCCATCGGGGTGCCTTCTGTCTGCACCGAGTGTCCCTTCACGGGCGGCAGATCCAGGAACATGAAGTCCCACTTCCATCGCTCTGACGGGTTCGACGCTTGCAGCCAGTTACGGGCGGACACCGGCCGGGCGAATGCCACCTTGTCCGCGTCCGCGTAGGGCGTGTCGGGCATCGCTGCGGCGATCGCGCGACGTACGTCACGCGATTGCTGATGGCCGAGCGCTAACCCAAGCGACTTCGCGACGCGCGTCAGTACTTCCCAATCTTCCAGGGCCTCACCGGGTGGCGCTATCGCTTGCGAGACAGCCTGCACGAGGCCTTGCTCGTTGGTGTAGAGCGCGTCCTTTTCTACGTACGCGGCACCTGGCAGCACGACGTCGGCCGCCGCCGCCAGCTCACTCAGCGCAACGGTTTGTACGACCAATAGCGGCAACGTGCCGTTCAGGCGCGCCTCCAGGATCCACGACACATCTCCGAGAGACCCATCGGGCCCGGGGTCGATGACGTACAGCGCATGGATCTTCCCGGCGGCCACGTCACCGCGGAGATCCGCGTCGTCCGGCTGGCCGTCGTTGCCGCGACCAATGCGGTAACCGAGGTCGCGCGCGCCGTTGACGTTCGGTGCGTTGGTGGAGGGAACCGTGAACGTCGTGCCCGGAGGCTGTCGTTTCTCGCTGCGAGTCCAGGTCACTGTCACCGCCGAGAGGCCATCGGGGCCCAGGAGCCCTTCGACGAGTTGCTTCAAGACGAAGAGGGACTCGGTGTCAGTGTGCGCGGAGGCAAGGAATCTCACCCCCGACGGATCCGCGGAACCTGCCGCCTGGATCCGATCGCGCAGGCGCGGTTCGGCTTCATGCCACGACACCTTCTCGAGCCCGTCCGCCCGCCTCAACATCGGCCGGCGGACGCGTGTCTCCCCTTCAATCCAGTGATAGTTGAAGCGACCGATGTCGCACATCCAGTAGCCGTTGACCGCGGGGTTGAACCGGGGCGTCATCCGAATGAGTTGCGACGCTTTCGCCCATTCGGGCTTCGCCTTCAGCCACGCACTCGTGTTGCACCCTTTTGAACAGAGCGTGCAGATCGTGTCCACGACTGCCGGGTTGTCCCAGGGGCGGCTCTTGAATCGGTAGTCCCGTGTCGTGATGGCGCCAACAGGGCACACATCCATGAGATTTCCAGAGATCAGGGAATGGACGCCTTCCTCCTGGAACGTCGCGATTTCGCTTCCGTACCCGCGATCGACAATGCCGATCTGCGCATCGCCGTCCACTTCCTTCATGAACCGCACACACCGTGTGCAGAGGATGCACCGGTTGCGGTTCAGCATCAGCGTCGGGCCGAAGTCCACGTCGGCCTTCACGCCTTCGCCGTCGAACACGCGGCGCGGAAAGTCCATTCGGCTCTCGTTTGGCCCGAACGTGTAAGCGAAGTCCTGAAGAGGACACTCGCCGCCCTTGTCGCAAACCGGGCAATCGAGCGGATGGTTCACGAGCAAAAACTCGAGCACGGACGCACGCGCGTCAACGACGTCCGCCGCGCGGGTGGACACCACCATGCCGTCGGCGCACGTCGTGGAGCATGACGTCTGCAGCTTGGGCATCTTCTCGATCCGGACGATGCAGACGCGGCACGAGCCGTCCACGCCGAGCCCGGGGTGATAGCAATAATAGGGAACCGAGATTCCGGCTTCGATCGCGGCGTGAAGTACCGTCTTGCCCTTCTGCACCGTGACCGCCCGGCCATCGATGGTCAGCGTGACCGTTTCCATAACCGCAAAAGCATATCAACGTTCGTGGTTCAGGGCTCGTCGAAGTACGCCAGCGCTGCGAAATCACGGTTGATCTGGAGCTGCCGAACCGGGCCGTCGGTGGGAATCGTCCATTCCACCCGCTTGTCCATCACCGGCACGATGACGTCTTGCGTGCGGCCGTCAACGTAGACCAGCGTCACTGTGACTGGCAGGTCGAACACCTGGTCACCCAGTTGCTCGAATAGTACCGTTGCCTGACGCTCGCCGATCACGCTCGTGTAGCGCAGCCGAGGGATGTCGGCGCCATAGATCCAGCGGTCGAAGAAGCGCCCGAGGGGCAGCCCGGACTCCGTCTCGAGCGCATCCCGCAGGTCGTCGGTCCCGGCTTTCTGAAACTTCCGATCGGCGTAAAATCGGCGCAACCCGCGAAAGAACGCCTCGTCGCCCATCAGCCGGCGCAGCATATGGAGCACGCCGGCCCCTTTGTTGTACACGAGGGCGCGGAAGGTCCGTGTATCCCCCTTGATATGGCCCAAGCGATACCCGAGAGAGATTGGCCCCTTGGCGGACTCGGCGAGCGACCAGCGCCTGAACTGGCGGAGCATGTTCCTCATGACGTTGTTGCCGAGTGCCCTCTCCGCGTAGAGCGCAGAAAAATACTGGGCGAACCCCTCGCTGATCCATTGCTCGTGATAGTTCTTCCAGCCCACCGCTTGTCCCCACCACTGGTGCGCGAGCTCGTGGGCGATGAAGAATTCCGGGAACCCGATGAAGGCCGCCGGATCGTTGCGCCAGAGAACCTGCGCTGTCGGCGGCGGTGTATTCAGGACGGTGACGTAACCCGGGCTGTGCCCGCCCGGCAGCTCGTTCTCGACGAGTGCGACCGTCATCGACGCGTACGGCGTGTCGCCCATGACCGTGCCGTAGAACTGCATGATGTCCTCGGTCAACGTCGCGACCTCGCGTGCGCGGCTCTGCTGTCGTGGATTGGCCTCGACAGCGAGCGCGATTCGTTCCCGCCCGCCGCGGCCAGCGGATGCGCCTTCGGAGAGGATGGCCGCCCCTTCCGAGCGGGCGTTGATGGTCGTGCTCACGACCCGGACGAACCGGCTCACGACGAGCGCCAGATAGCGGACCGGCTCTGCCGCGGTAAAGATGAACGCGCGCCCCTCGCTGGGCGGTGCAAGAATCTCGCGCAGGGGGACGTCACCGCCGGTGGTCAGTTGCCCGCTGGCGATGGCGACATAGCTATCGGGAACAGCGATACGCATTCGCGCGGTAGCGGAGTCGCTCACCGCATTCTGCGGATACCAGTAAGACCGGTTGCTGAGCAGGTAGCTGTTCTCCGGCAGCACGAGTTGATCGTCGGGATTCGGCGGCGGGTCCGAGTCCACGCCTTCGTCTTCCACGCGCTGTCCGTCCAGCCGTCCTGAGTAGTTGAGGATGAGCGTGATCTCGGTGCCTCGCGCCACCGCCACGGGCAGGTTGATCAGGACCCCGTTCTGGTTGCTCACGCGCAGGTACAGCAGCCGGCCGAACTGCACGCTGCTGACACTGGTGACCACGAGCGAATCAGCAAGCCGGAGAGTGAGCGTGGCGAGCGATTGAATGCGCGCCCGAAGCGTGACTCGCGCGTACCCTTCAACGAGCTCGCGGTTCGGATCAATCCGGGCGTCAATCTCGTACGACGTAATGTCGTAGTCGGCGAGCGCGTCCTCGTCGAAGGAAGGGCCTCTGGAGGCGAGCTTCTCGGCTGAGGCGTAGATTGAGATCGTGCGCCGCCGCGCGCGGTTGAACAACGTGATGTCTTCCGCCTGGTTCGCATTGCGCGCGTAGGTCAGCGTGCCGTGCTTCCGGGTGCGGACGTCGGCGAGGAAGTCGCCGGGCGGCGGAATCAGAAACCACTGGTCGCGGCTCAGGTCCCCGAGGTCCAGATTGAAGGATCTGGACGCGCCTTGGGCGAAGACCTCCCGCGCGCGCCGTACCATCCGCGGATCCAGGCGTTCCGGCGTGAGGTTCGCGGTGGCCACGCGTGTCGCATATTCGTCCGGATTGAGCCGCACGTACGCGCTCTCGAACGGTGTCACGAGCGCGTCGGCACCCGAGAAGATCCGCATCTGCCCCTTCTCCGTCTGCGACACGGGAGCGAATCGCATATCGCCGCGGCCGAGGAGAACCAGTCCGGTGATACCTGCATCGCTCTGAATCAGAAAGACGGATCCCTCGTGCAGCGTCAGTCGGAAGTCTTCTGAATCGATCGTCAGCTCGCGGGCCAAGAGCTGGCTTGCCACGTCGAGCCGCAGGCGAAACAGCCCTTCGACAACGCTCAGCCGCTCGAGATCGACGATGCGCCAGGAGTCGGCGTCGCCGTCTCGCGGACGGCTGACGTCTACCCGGGCCGTCATGATTCGGGCACGGTCACCGAACTCGGTAAGGAACTCGATGACCAGGCGATACCCATCGCCAGGGAGGGCGCCCCTCAGGGGCAGACGGTCGCGCTCCAGTGCCACGCCGCGGCCGGCATCCGGCACGAGGAACTCGAGCGCGAACTGGTTGACAGCCTGTTCAGAGATCGGCGGCGACACGAGCGCAGACAGCTCGTCGCGGTTGCCCGAGGTGAGCAATCCCTCGAGTCGTGCCACGATGCGCGTCACTCCCGTGTCGTCGGCGCCTGTCTGTGCCGCCATGGCCGGATTCGGTACCAGGAGCGCGAGCACGAGGAGCCAGCGGCCGCCCATGCGGGTATTAGACGCCAATCGCGGTGTCGGGGACGAGGGGGACGGAGAGCGCCGGCAGCGGGGAAATCATTGAATGATTCCGAGCTGTCGCCCGACGCTCTCAAAGCAATCCAGTGCGAACTGAAGGTCGTCCTGTGTGTGCGTGGCTGTAACGATGGTCCGCACCCGGGCCCGCCCCTGGGCGACGGTCGGGAAGCCGATACCCTGAGCGAACACGCCGGCCTGGAACAGCCGATCCGATAGAGCCATCGCGAGCCGGGCGTCTCCGACGATGACCGGCGTGATGGGGCTCTGGCTCGACCCTGTGTCGAAGCCGAGTGCGGTCAGGCCGTTCTGGAAGAACTGCGTGTTCCTCCAAAGACGATCGATCAGGTCCGGCTCCGTCTCCAGGATGTCCAGAGCGGCGATGCAGGAGGCGGCCACTGCGGGTGGATGCGAGGTCGAGAACAGAAACGGCCGCGCGCGGCGTTGCAGGAACTCGATGAGCGCACGTGTGCCGGCGACGTACCCGCCCAGCGCCCCGAGCGCTTTCGACAGCGTGCCCACCTGCACGTCCACGCGGCCGTGCAGGTCGAAGTGATCCACGGTGCCGCGTCCGTTCCTGCCGAACACTCCACTCGCGTGAGCGTCGTCGACCATCATGATGCAACCGAATGCCTCGGCGAGCTCGCACAGCTCCGGGAGCGCGCCGAGGTCGCCGTCCATGCTGAAGACACCGTCGGTGATGATGAGTGTTCGCGTACGCCGCGGGAGCGCCTCGAGGATCCGGCGTGCCGCGACGGTATCGCGATGCGGGAACACCTTGATTGTCGCGCGGCTCAGTCGCGCGCCGTCGATGATGCTCGCGTGATTCAGCTCGTCAGAGACGATGACATCGTCCCTGTCGAGGAGGGCCGAGACTGTTCCGGCGTTGGCGGCGAAGCCGCTCTGGAACACGACGGCCGCCTCGGTGCGTTTGAACCGGGCGAGTCGTGCCTCGAGTTCGACGTGGATGGCCATGGTTCCGGCAATCGTGCGCACGGAGCCCGAGCCGACGCCGTAGCGCCGCGTCGCCTCGATCGCGCGCGCGCGTGGTGCCGGATGGGTGGTGAGCCCGAGGTAGTTGTTCGACGAGAGGTTGACGACCGAGCGACCGTCCACGTCAGCACGTGCGCCCTGCTCTCCGTCCAATACACGAAGAGGGCGATACAGCCCCTCATCGCGAAGCGAATTCAGCTCATCGGCAAGGTAGTCGAGTGGGTCGTGGCGCATGCGGGGCAGTAGGTAGTGGGTGTCGGGCCGTCGTCCACTACTATCCACTATTCACGCCTCACCACCCACTACCCCCAATCCCCCCGACATGTCATCGCGGCATCGCGTAGAGGACGTCGGTGCCATCACGGAACAGTTCGATCGCGCGCCTGTTGCGCAGCCAGAGGGTCAACTGCTCAGCCTCAGGCTGACGAAAAGCACGTTCATGGACGATCACGTGTGTCGCGCCAGACGCCTGGAGCACAGACCATGACAGATCTCCGTCACGGTCGGGATCCGTGAGGGCGAGAGTCAGCAGCGCGTACGAAGGGGGAAAGAATCCGCTGTAGCCGTTGACGAGCGGTCGCCAGTGCGTCGCGGCGTAGTAGACGGCGCGCACATCCCAGTCCGGGTCTCCCAGGGGCACCTCGAGCAGCACGGCGCCGGCCGGCAATGCCGCGACGCGCGCATAGACCAGCGGAGCTCGCGCCGGCGGATAGACACGGCCTTCAGGCAGTGCGTAGCCCCGACCACCGCCCTGGCCATTGATCGTGAAAGTCGTGACATGCGCTTCGGTGACAAACGCCACGGCAAGCATGCCAGTGATGACCGTGGCGAGGATCCGCCGGCCGGCGAGTGCCGCGACAGCGTAGCCGCTCACGACCGCCATCATGAGGGCTCCGACCATCGCGTATCGTGCGGGCACGCGCAATCCCTCGAACCCTGGCACGTACTCGTGGAGAACGGCGTACGGTGCCGGCAGTTCGATAGGCACACGCATGTTGCTCGGCCGTGGTCCAAGGGATAGCCACCACGCGGCGACCAGCGCCAGGCAGAAGAAGCCGCTGGGGGAGATAAGCGCACGCAGCCGTACACGCACACGCGGCGACAGTGCCGACGCCAACGCAATGAGTACGGCGAACCAGGCCAGGGCACGTCCAATGCTCGAGACGCGCAGCTCGGCTACCCCGACGTCCACGGTGAAGCGGCGCAGGAATATCGCGACGATCGCCGCAATGAGGCTCGTCAGGGCGAGGCCGATGAGCATCACCTCCAGACGGGGGCGTGGAGACGCCGTGCTACGTCCGACACGCCAGGCACCGCTTACCCATAGCCCGAATCCAATCGCGGCGAGCAGCATGGGCACGGCGCCGGGGAAGAGGTGCCCCTCGTCCTTCGGCAATGCGTGCGCCACCGATCCCCAGATGCTTTGTGAGTCGAACGCCGTGAAGTACGAGAACACGTCTGCCGAGTACTTGGTGGCTTCCTCCACCCCCCTCGTCATCGGCATCGCCTCGCGAGCCTGCAAATAGGGCAGGAAGAAGACCGCTGTTGCGGCCGCAACGACCAAGCCGGCCGTGGCGATCTCTGTCCAGAGCCGACGGTCGCGCCACACCCCGCGGCGCAACACCTCCCAGAGGATGTACATCGCGGCGAAGGGGGTAAAAAACAGCAGGTAGTAACCGCACGACAGATTCTGCGCGAGGAGCGCGCCGGCGCCGCCGGCCAGCGCGCGCCGGCTTCGCGTCGCGAAGTAGCGGGTGAAGCCATAGAGGGCGAACGGCATCCACTGCGACGACAGCACCTGGAGGTGCGACGACTGCGGGAAGCGGTACGGTGCGAACGCGAAGAGCAAGCCGCTGAGGAACGCGGCGCGCCAGTCGCCTGTCAGCTCTCGAACCAGCTGGTAGGCGCCAACGCCGGAGAGCACAAACGTCGACAGAAAAAGCAGGTTGTAGCAGAGGATCGGGTTCTCGGTGAGGAAGTAGACAGGAAGGACCTGGATCGCCTGCGCGATGAAATGCTCGGAGAACGCCAGCGTCAGCGATGCGGGGTAGAAGAGGTTTCCGTCGAAGAAGTGCGCAATCCGGGACAGATCCCCACCGAGGATCGCGAGCATCTGTCGGCAATCCCAGGACAGAATCCACATACTGAGGAGGGGATCGCCCAGATCCCACGCCACATCGCTGGACAGTCCGCTTGCCAGCGGCCACGTCGCGAAGACGGCAACGGCAAGGTACGCTCCAGCCGCCGCCCACGTGCGTCGCATCAGGACTCAGGCGTGTCCGGCCGCAGTTCCTCGAACAGCACCTGAAGAATCGCGGCGGTGGGCACGGCGAGGATGGCGCCGACGATACCCAGCAGTGCACCTCCGAGCAGGAGGGCGATGATGACGACGACGGCGCTGACGCCGACCTGCCGCTGCATGATGTTCGGCACGAGGATGTTGTTCTCGAGCTGCTGTTGTACGAAGAAAAAGATCGCGACTGCAATCGCAAGGGTGGGCGACACGGTCAGGGCCACCGCGATGGCAGGGATCGCCGAGAGGATCGGACCGATCATCGGGATCATTTCGCCAAGCGCTGCGATCAGCGCGAGTACATAGAAATACGGGACACCCATCACCCACAGCCCGAGGGCGGCAGTGGCGCCGATGATGCCCGCCAAGAGAAGCTGGCCTCCGAGCCACGCGCTGACCTTGGCGGAGATTCGAACGCAGGCGTCGGCGACGCGCGGCTGCTCACTGCGCGGAAACAGCCGGCGAAACGTGTTCAGAATCCCTTCGGCATCCACGAGAAAGTAGAACGCCAGAAGGAGGATGGTCACGAAGCCAAAGAGCCCGCCGACGAGTCCCGTGACGGCGCCGATCAGCGTGCCGACCGCGTCCGAACCGCCGCCTGGCGCCTGCTGGACCGCCTCGCGTATCGTGAGCTCGCGGCTGAGCAGGCCGCGATCGATGAGCCATCGCTGCCCTTTGTGCAAGAGCTCCGGGAAGTTGGTCCAGAGCTCCCTCGCTTGTGTCACGAGCGGTGGGACGACGAGCACGGCCACGACGACGAGCCCGCCCATGACCACAAGGTAGATCGTGAGGATGGCCGCCCAACGCGGCACCCGCTGGCGAAGGCTCAGAAGGCGCTTCCGCTCAATCGCGTTGACGAGAGGTCCGAGACCGATGGCCACGAGCGCGGCGATGTAGACGACCACCAGCACGCCTCGGACGAGATAGACAGTCCAGGAGAGTGCGGCCGTCACCACCAGGCCCGCGAGGGCGTAGCGGACGAGCGCGCGCGGGGAGTTGTCTGGTGTCACGCGTCAGCCGGAGTGTCGCAGGTACTCCCGGGTAAAGGCTCCGATGTCATCGTACGCCGCCGTGAGCTCCGCGGGACTTGCGAGAAAGACCACGCGGAAGAACCCGGCTTCGGGTGGCAGGCCGAACCCGGAGCCGTGCACGACGAGAATTCCAGTGTCGCGCAGCAGCGCGAGGACGAACTCTTCGTCCGTGCGTCCTGGTGGAAGCGAGACCGACGGCAGCGCGTAGAACGCCGCTCGCGGCGGTACGCACCGCATCCCTTCAATAGCATTGAACGCACGCGCGGTAATACGTCCTCGCTCCGCCAGCGCCGCCCTGAACGAGACCTGATGCGAGCGATCCCCGGAGAGCGCGGCGGCCACGGCATACTGCATGGGTCCCGGGCTGCACAGGCGACCATCCGCAAGCTTCTTCATGGCGGCCAACGGCGCGTCGAGGCGAGGCGTGGCCGCGGCGACGAGCCAGCCGGTCCGCCAGCCAGGGGCGAGATAGGCCTTGGACAAGCTAGAGAGCGACAGGATGGGTGCGTCGGTATCGAGCGTGCCCAGCAGAGGCAGCGAGCCCTCGAAGCCAAGATCGCTATAGACCTCATCGGCCAGGATCGCCAGGCCATGCTCTTCGGCGATCTGAATGAGCGCACGACGCACGGCCTTTGGGTAGACCGCCCCTGTTGGGTTGTTGGGATCGATCACGACCAGCACGCGTGTGCGAGGAGTGATCGACGCACGCAGATGATCGAGATCGGGATGCCAATCGTGGCTTGGGTCCGTCCGGTAGTAGCGTGGCCGGGCGCCCAGCTTGGCCAGCACAGCGGTATAGAGCGGGTAGGTCGGCGAAGGTACCAGGACCTCATCGCCGTCTTCCACGAGTGCGCTGAGGGCCAGTTCGATCGCCTCTGACGTGCCGGTCGTAATGAGCACCCGGTCGGGCGTCACCGGAATCCCCCGCGCCGCATAGTCGGCCGCGACTGCCTCTCGGGCCGCCGGGATGCCCGGCGAGGGAACATACCCGTTGTGCCCGTCGCGCATGGCTCGTGCCGCCGCCTCAACGAGGTGTGCGGGCGTCTTGAAGCCCGCCGCGACGGGGTCGCCGATGTTTAAATACCGAACTTTCTTTCCCGTTGCTTCCACCGCTTGGGCCGCCGTAACGATGTTCCGTATGGCATACGAAAAGCGGTTAACCCGGGAGGCCACCGGAATAGTCTTGGCTACTTTCGACGACGACATCGGCCCATCTTAGCTCTGAAGGCGGTTTCACCCGCGCTTGGCGGTGATTTTCACCATAGACAGGCAGGTTCTTACACAGCTCATCCAGACTGGATATAATTTTTACATGGTTCGTGGTCATCCAGATGAACTGACGTGTGTTCTTTTCCCGTAAACCATTGTGTCTGCTGGGTTGGGTCAACTGGCAAGGCCGTTGAATACAACCCTGCTCAGTGCCGCCATTCATCCACGTGTTGCTCATCGGCTCGCTTGTGCTGGTGGCGATCGCCCCTCGGGCCATGGCTCAGGGGGCTGGCGCTTCCACCACGGGGCAGGAGCCCATGGTGGCGTTTCGCGGCGGTGTCGAAGCGGTGTCGGTGACGGTTTCTGTTCGAGATGGCCGTGGGCGGATCGTCAAGGGTCTCAAGCAGTCCGACTTCGTGGTGATGGATTCTGGTGAGGGGCGGGAAATCAGTGATTTCTATGCCGGCGAGGCAGCGATAAGCCTCGCGATTCTGCTCGACATCAGCGGCAGCATGGCGGTCGGCGGGAACATCGACCGTGCCCGGGATGCAATCGAGTTCGTGCTCACGACCCTACAGACTCCGCGCGACGAATCAGCGCTTTACACCTTCGACTCCAAGTTCCAGGAAGTCGTGCCGTTCACGACACAACTCGACCGCATACGGCGCGTCAGTCTCGAGGGCAAGCCCTGGGGGACTACGACGCTGTTCGACTCGATTGGGGAGACCGCCCGGTCCGTGGCTGAGCGTGCGAATCGACACCGGGCCCTGCTTGTCATCACGGATGGCGTGGATACCGGCAGCCAGCTGACGGCTCCGGAGGTGAGTGGTCTCGCCAGTTCGATCGACGTTCCCGTATACCTGCTGACCGTCGTCAACCCGATCGACCACCCCGGCGGTGAGTTCGAGGTGCTGACGGCAGCCGACAGGACTGCCGATAGTGGCACGCTGGCGGATCTGGCGCGCTGGACCGGCGGCGACATGTTCATCGCCAGTACGCCGGCGCACACTGCGGCGGCGGTTACGGATCTATTCAACGAGCTACGTCATCAGTACCTCATCACATTCGAGCCGGGCTCGCGTCCAGGTTGGCACCCGCTCGAGATTCGCACTCGGAAGAAGAACCTGGTCGTTCACGCGCGAAGCGGGTATTTCGCAGGCCCGGCGCGTCCTTGAAGTTGGAAACTGTTAAGAGGAGACAACACATGCGTCAGATTTTCTCTATCGCCTCCCTACTCGCGCTTACGGTCGCCGTGGCGCCGGCGTGCGCCACGAAGAAGTTCGTGCGCACCGAGGTGGGAAACGTCAATTCGAAGGTGGACACCCTGACTGGCACGGTCGAGCAGACTCAGGAACGCACTCGCGCGAACGAAGCCCGAATCGGCGTAGTCGATACGAAGGCCGAAGCGGCGGGTCGCGCGGCAGCCGACGCTCGCGCGGCGGCAGGTCAGGCACAGACCGCGGCGGATACGGCCGCGGCCTCGGCACGCACGGTGAACACCCGGGTAGATACGGTGGCGTCGACGGTGGCCGCGGAAGCGGCGGCGTCGCGGAAGCTGATCTACGAGGTCACGTTGAGCGAGGACGCAGGCAACTTCACGTTCGGGAGGACTGACCTGCCAGACGAGGCCAAGTCGTCGCTCGACCAGATGGTGAACAAGCTCAAGGCCGATCCGAAGGCGGTCTGGATTGAGGTCGAGGGGCACACGGACAACGTCGGCGCGCCCGAGATCAACGAGAGAATCGGTCTCGATCGCGCCGAGGCGGTGAAGAAGTACCTCTACATGCAGCACCAGGTGCCGCTGCACAAAATCAACGTGTTCAGCTATGGCGAGGTGAAGCCGGTCTCGCCGAACAACACCCGTGCGGGTCGTGCGCAGAATCGCCGCGTCGTCGTGCGCGTCCTGTCGTAGGGCAAGCCTGCGATCCGTGACACCCCGGCGGTCCCGCCGGGGTGTCACGGATCGAGTTTGAATGTCGGGAGGGGCGGGCCCGGTGGTGCGGACCCGCCCCTCACTTTGTACGTCAGTTCACGCGAATCAACTGACCGCGGATCTCGCCGGCCGGGAACGCCGATGTGTGGATGTTCACGTAGGCGTTACCGTTGACGATCGCCTGAATCGCATCTTCCATCGTGGCGATGCCAATCTCCGGGCGTGGGCGCAAATCGACTGCGCCGAGGCGGAGAACCATCGCGAAGTCCCCAGTCCTTCCCGCCGGGAAGGTAAAGTCCACAATCACCGGACCCGCCGCACCCCGGGCACCCGCGTGAATGTGTCCGGCGGTGGATCCGGTTGGAAGGTTGAAAACGGTCAGTTCCACGGTGATCCCCAAGGTCACAGGGTCTACCGTCACGGCCGCGGTCCCGACGGCTCCGCTTACCACGGCGGCCGGCGTTTCCTCGCCGCCGGTCAGATTGGCGATCATCTTGATATCGGCGGCGGACGCTGGCACGGCTCCAAGCACGAGGACCGCAGCCCAAATCCCAAGCAGCTTCTTCATTGTCCGAGTTCTCCTCAAGAGAGTAGATTGGCGCGGACGCACCAGCACGAAGCAGACCACCAGCGGGCAGGCCGCGCTCAACAAGTTAGCGAGATTCCACGTACGGGCACTTACGCGAGAAGTAAGGCCTTTCGGGATTAGAGCGTCGGGATACCGACTCTCTCGAGGATGGCGTTGAGCGTACTGGCCGTGCCGTGGAGTGGGAGATTGCTGATGTAGAAGTGGCGGGCCCCGATGTCCATCATGGCGCGCACGGTGCGAGCGCAGACATCGACCGCCGTGGCCCCCGACGCGAACTCCTCCGTGAGCCCTTCCACCGGCACCGGCAGGAACCGGCTCAGCGTTGCCAGTGTTCTCGGGTTCGCGCTCCTGTAATAAAACACGCCGAACACCCCCGGCACGTCGACGTGCCGCCGCCGGATCTCGCCCATGAACCGCTCGACCGGTCCGATGCTCAAGTGGCTGACGATCTGAGTCAGGTAGTACTCCGCCGTGAAGTGCTCGTCTGTGACGAAGTCCACCTGCTGCACGGGATCGCCATAGGGATTCGCCCATCCGCCAAGGGCGAGACGAGGCTCGCGCTCGCGGATGGCACGTCGCAGTTCCCATGCGTGCGCGACACACCGGGGCCGCCCCACGTTTCGATCGCCACCGAGGATTACCAGGGACGGGAAGCCGTGCTGCCACGCCTGCTCCGCGTACGAGAGGCAGAACTCCAGCGAATGTTTGGTGGTGAGGAACGGCACCATGTGATCGTGTGGGACGTCACGACCGAGGTTGGTGGCCAGATGCCTGAGGTTGTTCTCCTCTTGAGTGCCAACCGCACTATCGGTGAGAAACACACGAACGTCCTGGCGCGCGAGACCCCGTACCGCGTGGTACATGTCGATCCACGCATCCATGCCCTCCACGGAGTTGAGCTCGGCGCGGGGCGGCCGGAGCTCGGCCGCGATAACGGTTCCGCTTCCGCGGAGAGCGTCGACGAGCGACACCTCAGACGACCTTCATCAGGGCTACCGGTCCGCGCGCGACGTAGTGGCCGGTGCCCCGGCCGGCCTGGTGCCCACGGACCGCATCACGAAGTCGAACATCGTCTGACGGAGGTGGGTGTTGAGGAGGGGATCGGTGAAGCCGTGCCTCGACTTCGGATAGACCATCATCTCGAACGGCTTCCCGGCTTTCTGCAGCTCGTAGGCGAACTGTAAGGAGTTCTGCATGTGTACGTTGTCATCCATGGTCCCATGGATCAGCAACATGCGCCCCGCGAGCCTGTGTGCCGCGAAGCGCGGCGCGGTCCTGGCGTACCCCTCTGGATTGTTCTGGGGCATCTTCATGTAGCGCTCGGTGTAGATCGAGTCGTAGTCGCGCCAGTCCGTGACCGGGGCGCCGACGATTCCGGCCGACCAAGCCGTGCTGTGGGTCAGGGCGTAGGCTGTCATGAAACCGCCGTAGCTCCAGCCGTGGAGGATGATGCGCGAGGCGTCCACGTAAGGCTGCTGTTTCAACCACGCCACGCCGTCCTCGAGGTCTTGGAGCTCCAGCTCGCCAAGGCGCCCGTACACAGGCCACTGCGATTCCACGCCCTTCCCTCCGGCGGATCGGTTGTCGAGGATCCAGACGATCACGCCGCTCTGCGCGAGGAGCTGGTGATACATGTACTCCGTGCCGCCCCAGCGGTTTCTCACCGAGGCGGTGCCAGGTCCCGCATACGTCAACTGATACACCGGGTATTGTCGGGAGGGGTTGAAATCGGGCGGCGTGATCATCAGCGCGTCCATGACGAAGCCGTCACGCGCCTTTACCTGGATGAACTCCGGCTTGCCAAGGCGAAAGTCGGCGAGCTTTCGAGCGGGGTTGGCATCGATGACCCTCAGCTCTCCGCCGTCGGCTTGGAAAAGGCGGACCTGTGCCGGGGTCGTGACGTCGCTCCAGACATCGATGTAGCGGCTGAAGCCAGGGCTGAAGATGCCGCGATGAGTGCCTTCGTCCCGTGAGAGCCGTGTCAACCCAGAGCCGTCGAGGCCGGCCCTGTAGATGTCAGTGGTGATGACGTGCCTTTCGCCCGCGGAGAAGTAGAACGCCCGAGCGGCTTCGTCTACACCGTACAGCACGCGCACATCCCAACGCCCGCTGGTGATTTGCCGAAGCTCGGTACCGTCCGCCTTGTAGTGATAGAGATGACGAAAGCCGCTGCGTTCGCTGAACCAGAGAAACGAGCCGTCCTTCAGCCACACGGGGTTGCCGTTCTCGTTGACCCACGCCTTGGTCGTTTCGCGCAAGACCCTGCGCGGTCTTCCCGACTGTGACGATACGAGGTTGAGGTCCAGCCATGTCTGCTCGCGATTCTGCACCTGACAGACGAGCTGTGCGGAATCGGGCAACCAGTCCACGTTGACGATGAGAAACTCGCTCGTGGAGTAGCCGCTCAGGTCCGTCCAGACGGGGTCACCTCCGGCCGCGCGTACGACGCCCAGTTTTACGGTCGGATTCGGGTCGCCGGCCTTCGGGTAGTCCGTGACCTCGAGTGTCGGGCGATACGGGATGTGATCGACGACCGTGTACTCCGGAACCGGGCGTTCGTTCAACTGGAGGAACGCAATGCGCGACGAGTCGGGGCTCCACCAGTAGCCGCGGAAGCGCCCGCGCCCGTAGATCTCCTCCTGATAGAGCCAGTCCAGCTTGCCGTTCAGAACCTCCAGGCTGCCGTCCGTGGTCAGCGGCTGTTCGCGGACCGACGCCACGTCCACCACAAAGAGATTGTTCAGGCGTACGAACGCCACGAGGCGACCATCGGGGCTGAAGGTCGCCTCCTCTTCATTGCCTGGCGTGGATGTCAACCGGACCGCTCGCGCCGTCGCGAAGTCGTAGTAGTAGAGATCGTCGGCAAAGGTGGCGAGCGTGGCGGTCCTCGCCGGATTGAGCGTGAGGTCACCTGAACGGGCGAGGCCGGCGGCTTCAGCCCGGCTGATGCCCGGGAGCGCGGCCACCGCCGCTTCCATGCGCGCGGCATCGAAGAGCGCGGTCGTCCCTCCGGACAGGGCATCGACTTTCAGCCACTCGAATCCGCGGTCGCCGCGGCGTGTCCACAGATAGGCGTCGTCATCGATCCAGACGAGGCTCGTGGGAGGAGTGCCGCCAAAATCCTCGCGCACCGCCGGGTCGTAGATGAGAGGGATGGAGAGCGTGCGTGGCGGGGACTGCGCCAGCACGCCGGCCACGAGGAGCGCGGCGAAAGCAAACCCGACCGCAACCGTCGTTCTGGTGCGGAAATCGGCCCTCATTCGCGAATGATATATCGTCAGACGATGGCTGAGCTGACGTTTCTGGGCGCCGCGCGAACAGTGACAGGGTCGAAGTATCTGCTCGACCATGCCGGGACGCGCGTGCTTTTTGACTGCGGTCTGTTCCAGGGGCTGAAGGAGCTTCGCCTGCGTAACTGGGAGGAGTTCGCGGTACCAGCGGCCTCGATCCACGCGGTGGTTCTCACCCACGCACACCTCGATCACGTCGGATACCTCCCGAGGCTTGTGGCGCAGGGTTTCCGGGGACGGATCTTCTGCACCTCAGGCACCTCCGACCTCTGCGGCCTCGTGTTGCCTGATTCGGCGCGCATCCAAGAGGAGGACGCGCACCAGGCAAACAGGCACGGGTACTCGAAACATTCGCCGGCGTTGCCGCTCTATACAGAGGTAGACGCCACGCGCGCGTTGACGCAGATAAAGCCTTGCGCGTACCGGCGCGCGATTGAGGTTGCGCCTGGTGTCACCGTCGAATTTCTTCCGGCCGGTCACCTACTCGGATCGGCGTTTGTCCTGGCCCGCCTCACCAGCGGACCGACAGTCCTCTTCGGCGGCGATCTCGGGCGCTATGGCAGGCCGGTGTTGCCGGATCCATCCGATGCGCCGGCCGCCGACGTGGTACTCGTCGAATCAACCTACGGTGATCGAGACCATCAGGACGACGATCGCGGAGAGCGGTTCGCCGAGATCATTCGTGACACGGCGCGGAAGGGCGGGAAGCTGATCATTCCAGCCTTTGCCATCGGCCGCGTGGAGGAGCTCCTGTACTGGGTGCAACGGCTCGAGCGCGAGCGCAGTATTCCGGTGCTGCCGGTGTACGTGGACAGTCCGATGGCCGCCGAGGCGCTGAAGTTCTACACGGCGCGCGCGTGGGAGCTCGACGAGGAAATGCGGCCCGGCGCCGGAGACGTCTTCACCTTTGCCACGGAGCGGTTTCAGACAATCGCTTCGCCACGGCAATCGAAGACGCTGACGGCCGACCGCAAGAGCGCCATCGTCATTTCAGCGAGCGGTATGGCGACCGGAGGACGCGTGCTCCACCATCTCGTTGCGGCGTTGCCGGACCCGGCAAACACGGTTCTCTTTGTCGGCTTTCAGGCCGCCGGCACTCGTGGCCGGAAGCTTCTTGACGGCGCGTCTGAGGTCAAGATTCACGGCCGACAGGTACCGGTCCACGCCCGAATCGCCCGGATCGACTCGATGTCGGCGCACGCCGACCGGGGCGAGATCATGCGCTGGTTGGGCACGCTGCCGGCCGCGCCGCGTCGCCTCTGCCTCGTGCACGGTGAACCTGGCCCGATGGATGCGCTGAGGTCGCTCATCACCGAACAACTGGAATGGACGCCGTACGCGCCAACACATCGTGAAACGATCACACTGTAAGGCGGGTGGTGGGATGACGGAAGGCCGACGATATCTCCTTGAACGCGTTGACGATGCGGCGATTGTACAACTGTATGCCGACGGGTTTTCAGCGCTGTCTTTGAAGGAAAAGACCCTCATCTGGCATCTCTACCTGGCAGCCATTGCAGGGCGTGATATCTACTACGACCAGCGCTACGCCCACGGCCTCGAGATGCGCTCGGTTCTCGAGCAGGTGCTTCGGCACACGGCGGGCGTTGATCCTGTTCTCCTTGCCGAGCTGCGCCGCTACACAAAGCTGTTCTGGATCAATACCGGTCCCCACAACAACCTCACCGCGCGGAAGTTTCTGCTTCGAATGACGCGGGACGACCTGGCGGATGTCTTGCGAGTCGTGGCAGCCAACGGCGCCCGGCTCGCGGAGCCGCCCGGGCAGCTGGCTGACCGCCTGGCGCCGTTGTTCTTCGATCCGTCGGTTGATGCCGTCGTGACGAGCAAGACCCCGGGCGTCGGGCGCGACATCCTCGCGGCGAGCGCCAACAACCTGTATGAAGGCGTGACGATGGCGGATGTCTCGGCTTTCGATGAGAGATATCCGCTCAACTCACGTTTGGTCAAGCGGGACGGCCGGCTCCTGGAGGAGGTGTACAGGGTTGGTGGTCGATGTGACCGCGAGATCCGCCGCATCGTCAGTCATCTCGAGGACGCGATTCCGTACGCAACGCCCTCGATGACCGACGCGCTGCGCGGGCTGATTCACGTCTACAAGACCGGTGAGGACGCCGATCGGATGGCGTACGACGTAGCCTGGGTTCGGGATCAGGGGTCTCCGGTCGACACCATCAACGGGTTCGTTGAGGTGTACCTCGACCCGCGCGGCACGAAGGGGGCGTGGGAAGCGCTCGTCTTCTACGTGAACGAGGAGAAGACCAAGAAGATCCAGAAGCTGGCGGCGCACGCCCAGTGGTTTGAAGACCACATGCCGTGGGATCCGCGGTTCCGGAAGAGCGAAGTGCTCGGTGTCACGGCCAAGGCGATCGAGGTCGTCGTGGAGACCGGAGACTCAGGTCCCGTCACGCCGGTGGGCATCAATCTTCCGAACGACCAGTCGATTCGCGAGCAGTACGGGAGCAAGTCCGTATCGCTCTCCAACGTCAACGACGCCTACGAAGGCTCGACTCCCGAGGGGATGCGCGAGGAGTTTTCCTGGGACCTGGCAGAAGTGACGCGTGCCAAGCGCTGGGGCGCTTTCTCGCAGGAGCTGACCACCGCGATGCACGAGATTATCGGCCACGGGTCTGGTCGGATGGCCGAGGGCGTCGTGGCCACCCCACAGCAACTGCTCAAGGAGCAGTTCTCGGCGATCGAGGAATCGCGGGCCGATCTGGTGGCGCTGTACTTTCTGCCGAGTCCCCAGCTCGTGGAGCTCGGGCTGGTCGAGAGGGACGACCATGACGAGATCGTTCGAGCGGAGTACGAGTACTACACGCGTAATGCGCTCGTGCAGCTCCGCCGCGTACGGGAAGGGACGCAGATCGAGGAAGACCACATGCGCAATCGCCACATGATCGTGAGCTGGCTGATGGCGCATACCACCGCGATCGACGTACGGCGCCGGAATGGCAAGACCTTCTATGTAATGACTGACACAGTCGCGTTCCATGCGGGGATTGGCGCCCTGCTTGCCGAGGTCCAGCGCATCAAGGGCGACGGGGACTACGCCGCCGCCGCGGCCCTTTTTGAGACCTACGGCGTGCACTTCGATCCGGCAATTCGGGACGAGGTCGCCGCGCGCGCCGACGTCTTGCGGTTGCCGTCGTACACGGCGTTCGTCATGCCCAGGCTCGAGGCGACGTACGGCCCGGACGGCGCCATCGTCGATGTCGAGATCTCCTACCCGTGCGATCTCGAGGCGCAGATGCTCGAATACTCCGCGCTGGCCGAACGCGACGAGAACGACGTCGTCACGAATCATGTTTTCCGATCGCCTGCCAGAGCACGCTGAGCCGAACGCCCTGACTCGCGCGCTCGCGCGACTCCTCGGCGCGGGCATCCCGATCGTGGACCTGACGGAATCCAATCCAACGCGCGCAGGCATTCCCTATCCGAAGGAGCTGCTGGCCCCGCTTGCCGGCCCAAGGGCCCTTCAGTACGAGCCGCACCCACGTGGTCTTGCCTCAGCCCGCGAGGCTGTGGCCGCCGACCACGCACGACGCGGCACGGTGGTCGATCCCGAGCATGTCGTACTGGCGGCCAGCACGAGCGAGGCGTACGGCTGGTTGTTCAAGCTGCTGTGCAATCCGGGTGAATGCGTGCTCGTGCCGCGCCCGAGCTACCCGTTGTTCGAGCTGCTCGCCCGCTTCGAGGGGATCCGGGCGGAACCGTACGATCTCGATTACTCCACGCGCTGGGAGATCGACTTCGCGTCGATTGAAGCCGCGCCTGCCGATGCGCGCGCGGTGCTGGTGGTCTCCCCGAACAACCCCACCGGCTCCTACGTGTCCGCTCGAGAGGTCGAACGGCTGGCGAGGCTGTGCCGGCTCCGCGGCTGGGCGCTCGTGTCGGATGAAGTGTTCGCGGACTATCCATTGGACGCGACTCTTGACGTCACTGCCCCGCTGACCGACCTTGCGACGCGCGCTGACTGTCTCTCATTCACGCTGGCCGGATTCTCGAAGTCGCTCGGACTGCCGCAGTTGAAACTGGGCTGGATCGTGGCTGGCGGTCCGCCGGCACTCCGAGACCAGGCACTCTCAGCGCTCGAACTCATCGCGGACAGCTACCTGTCGGTTGGGACGCCCGTCCAGGTGGCGGCTCCTTTGCTTCTGGCGCGAGGAGGCGATGTGCGCAATGCGATCCATGCGAGGACACGGACGAACCTGGCGTGTCTTCGAGAGAGTGCCGCTGGAACACCGGCATGCGAGGTGCTGAGGGTCGAAGGAGGCTGGTCGGCGGTCATCCGAGTGCCGGCCTCCAGGAGTGAGGAGGAGATCGTGCTCGACCTCCTCGACCGCGAACGGGTCCTGGTGCACCCGGGCTACTTCTTTGACTTCGCCAGCGAAGCGTACATCGTCGTAAGCCTGCTCTGCCCACCCGACATCTTTGCAGGCGCCATTCCACGGGTGCTGCGCGCGGTGTCATCCTGACGGAAACGAGTGACCTGGCCATGATATCCACGCCGCGTGCCTCGCCGCAGATCTCACGGCGCGCCGGAGTTCTGGTGCCGCTCTTCTCGGTACCGTCATCGCGCGGCTGGGGCATAGGCGAGATCGCCGACATCGTGCACCTCGCGCGGTGGCTGAGAGGCGGAGGACAGCGGGTTCTCCAGTTGCTCCCGATCAACGAGATGCCGCCGGGGGAGACGTCGCCGTACTCCGCGCTCAGCGCCATGGCAATCGATCCGCAGTTCATCACCCTGGGGAAGGTTCAGGATTTCGTCGCCATTGGAGGCGAGCTTGCGCTCGAACCAGAGCTCCGGGAGCGGCTCGAGGCGGCGCGTGTGGCGCCCCGCATCGACTATGCGACGGTGCGAGAGGCGAAGGGGGTTGCGCTGCGGCGTGCCTTCGCCCGCTTCCGGGCTACGGAGTGGAAGAGCGGCGGCCGTCGCGCCGCCGCTCTTCGTGCATTCGTGGCCCATCAGGCGTGGTGGATCGACGAGTACGCCCTGTTTCGGGCGATTCATGCCGGGCAGAACGAATGTAGCTGGCAGGGCTGGCCAGAACCACTCCGGCAGCGGGAGCCGGGCGCCCTTGCCGCCGCGCGAGCCGATCTCGCCGAGGACATCCTCTTTCGTCAGTACGTGCAGTGGATTGCCGCTGGACAGTGGGCCGAGGCGCGCCGACGCGCGGGTGATGTGGCGCTCTTCGGCGACCTGCCATTCATGGTCAGCGGGGACAG
>JAKFXY010000105.1 GCA_021731165.1 Acidobacteriota bacterium
GCGTGATTGGCAGGATGCAGAGGTTCGTCTGTGCGCCGAATGTGGCGCCGAACGAGGCGAACACCGAAATGCGCTCGGCGACAACGAGTGACGAGGTCTTGTCGAGGTCGAGTCCGCCGTAGGCCTCAGGGACGTTGATGCCGAGCAGCCCCAGCTCACCGCAGCGGCGAATCAGTGTCCGCGCTTCGTCCCAGTCTTTGTTCTCCAGTTTCTCCGCGCGAGGCAGGACCTCGTTGCGGACGAACTCGTCGGTCGTTTGCGCCATCAGCCGGTGCTCGTCGGAGAGCTTTTCTGGCGTGAGGATGCCCGCCGGTTCTGTCTCTTGCAGCAGCCAGTCGCCGCCCCGCCGAGTAGCTGGGCTCTGTGGTTTCTGAGTCTCTGTGGCGTCCTGCATGGTCTACATCCGTTCGAATATGCCAGCCGCACCCATGCCGCCGCCGACGCACATGGTGACGAGGCCGTAGCGCGAGCCGCGCCGACGCATCTCGTAGAGAAGTGTCGCTGTCAGCTTGGCGCCGCTGCACCCAAGGGGGTGGCCCAGCGCGATCGCGCCACCGTTGACGTTGAGCCTATCCGGATCGATCGGGAGCTCTTTGAGGCAGGCGAGCACCTGCGACGCGAACGCCTCGTTGAGCTCGACGAGGTCCATCTGATCGAGCGTGAGGCCGGCGATCTTCAGAACCTTCCGAATGGCGGGAACCGGCCCAAGCCCGAACCGCTCGGGCTCGATACCCGCGGTGGCGAATGCCACGAACCTGCCGAGTGGTTCGAGGCCACGCTCGCGCGCGACTGCCGCCGAGGTGACGATCGCCGCCGCCGCGCCGTCGCTCATTTGCGACGAGTTGCCGGCGGTTACCGTGCCGGTGGCGTGAAAGGCCGGCCGCAGCTTCGCGAGCGCTTCGAGCGTTGAATCGCGGCGCGGTCCTTCGTCCTGCGCGAACGTCTTCTCGACGATCTCGTGTGGGGCGGATCTCGCCCGGTCGCCCGGCTTCGAAGGAACCAATCCGTTGAGGTCAGCGGGAACGGCAATCCGATAGGTCAGCGGTGTAATCTCGTCGGCGAATCGGCCAGCGTCGATCGCCGCGAGCGCCCGCTGGTGACTCCGGAGAGCGAAGGTGTCCTGCGCTTCCCTTGTGATGCCGCTCTCACGCGCGTGGTTCTCGGCCACCAGCCCCGTGTTCAGGTAAACGTCCGGGTAGCTGTCAACGAGCGAGGGGTTCGGCGACAGCTTGTTGCCGCCCATCGGCACCATGCTCATCGACTCGGTGCCGCCGGCCACGACCACGGCCGCCGACCCGCACATGATGTGCTCCGCCGCGTACGCGATCGCCTGCAGGCCGGAGGAGCAGAAGCGGTTGATCGTCACGGCGGACGCCTCGACGGGAATTCCCGCACGCAGGCTCGCGATGCGTGCCACGTTCAGGCCCTGCTCGCCTTCCGGCATCGCGCATCCCAGGATCACATCGTCAATATCCGACGGCCGGATGCCGGGCGCACGGCGCAAGACTTCAGCGATGACGGCAACCGCCATCTCATCGGGCCGCACGGTGCGAAGGCTGCCGTTCGGCGCTTTACCCACCGCCGTCCGCGCCGCCGAGACGATTACTGCGTCTTGCACGTGAAATCCGCCAGCAGCCCCTCGAGCGCGTCGCCGACTTCGCTCGTCTGGCCGTCGAAGAGGTGATCGGCACGGTCGATCTCGATGAGCTCCTTCGGCTCCTGGAGCTGCGCATAGAAATGGCGGACGAGCTTCATCGAGATCAACTCGTCCTGTTCGCCGTGCACGATGAACTTTGGCTTGGACGACAGCTTCACCGACGCAAACTCGTACCGGTCAACCGGTGGGGCAATGCCGATGAGCGCGCAGATGCGGTCGTCGTCCGCGCCGGCCGTCATCGCGATGTAGGACCCAAAGGAAAAACCGGCCGCCCAGAGTTCGAGTCCGTTGTACCGGCCCGCCATGTAGGCGACCGCCGCGCGGTAGTCCTCCATCTCGCCGCGTCCCTCGTCCCATTGGCCGGAGCTCTGTCCGACGCCGCGGAAGTTGAAACGCAGCACGACGCAGCCGATCCTGGTCAGCGCCTTTGCCGCCTGGAACACGACCTTCGTGTGCATCGACCCGCCCTCGGTCGGCAATGGGTGCGCGAACACGACGGCCGCCCTGGGCTCGCCCGGTGGCCTGTCGATGAGGACTTCCAGCGACCCCACGGGGCCTGGAATTTCGCGAACGATCTCAGCCAACACGCCTCTCTCCCGGAATGATGCCCGTTGCCGGAGTCAGATTGCCGCCGACGGGCTCCGGACCTGACGGGGAGATATGAGTGGACTTGTCGTCGCAATCCGAGGCGGTGACGAAATCCGCGACCAGGGCCGCAAAGGCCGACGGTCGGGTGATCAGGCCGATGTGGCCCGTTCGTTCGAGTGTCACGATCGCAGACTGCGGCCACAGCCGTGCGTACTCGCGCGTGGCATCTGTCGGAACCACGCGATCGAGTCGCTCCTCGCCCGTCATGATCAGTACCCGTGGCTGAACAGCCGCCAACTCACTGCGAAGGTCGAGCGATGCCACCAGCCGAACTCGTCGGGCCATCCGGGATGGGGAAAACATATGCGTCACGGCGTTCCAGCCGATCCGCATCGTGGCACCCATGCCATTGAGACTCCCGCCGATGCCCCGGTGGGTTCCGCCGGCAATGCCAGGTGAGACGGTACGGCTCGCGGCGGCGATCTCTGGGTACATCCGGAGCGCGCCGATGCAGAAGAGCGGCGAAAGGAGCCGTGGTGATCGCAGGTAGAACCGGACCCGCGCGCTGGGCGTCCACGACGGCGGGAGGGCGGATACCAGGACAGCGCACGTCGTCCTTCGTGGATACCTCGCGGCGAATGCGGCGGCGATAAGGCCGCCGTACGACACACCGCAGATTGCGGCCGATTCGATTCCCACCGCATCGAGGGCCTGGCGTACCTGTTCGACGTAGCAGTTGAACCCGGTGGCCTCGTCGAACGCGCCGAACCAGGTGCCGCTCGTCCGCTCGTCGGCAAGCGAAAAGGTGATGACCCGGCAATGCTTGGACAGGGAGTTCACCGCGGGTCTCATCCACTCCCAGCGGCCCTGTATGCCGGGTATCAGCACCACCGCCGGTCCGGATCCGATGTCGATGATGTTCATGTCAATTGCGGAGCGGCTTTCCCGTCTTCAGCGTGTACTGGATGCGCTCCTGCGTTTTCGGCTGGCCCAGGAGGCTCAGGAACGCCTCGCGCTCGAGGTCCAGCAGTCGTTCTTCCGTCACTGTAGTTGGATGCGGCAGTGCTCCTCCAGCCATGGTCGTGGCCAGCGCCCGGCCGATCACGGCATCGTGCTCGGTGATGCGCGCGGCTCGCAGGAGGAGGTGGATGCCCAGCTTGAGCGGCGCGAGCACGGCATCGCCACCCACGGGAATCGCGGTACGCCGGGCCGGCGGTTGATAACCCTCGCTGACCCGCCGCAGGGCGTGCGCCTTGGCGTCGGCAATCAGACGATCGCGGTTCATCGTGATGGCATCGACCTGACGCATCAGCCCCAGCCTTTGAGCATCTGGTCCACTTGCCGACACCTTCGCAAAGCCGATGGTTTCAAACGCCCGCTGAATCGAAGGCAAATAGTCGGTCGTGCCCGGCGGCATCGCCTCCGCGGCGCGGGCCACCATCTCCTTGGTGCCGCCTCCGGCCGGAATCAGGCCAACGCCGGCCTCCACCAGGCCCATATAGGTCTCGGCTGCCGCCTGTACGCGATCGCCGTGTAGCGAGATCTCGCAGCCGCCACCGAGCGTGAGTCCACCCGGAGCGATGACGACCGGTACGTCCGCGTAGCGCAGTGCCATTGTGACCTGCTGGAACGAGCGAATCATCAGGTCTATTTCGTCCCAGTTCTCCTCCTGCGCCTCGAGCAGCACGAGCATCAGGTTTGCGCCGGCGGAGAAATGGTCGCCTTCGTTGCCGATGACGAGCGCCGCGAAGTTCTTCGACGCCTCGCGCACGCCCGCCTGCAACATCTGCAGCGTATCGCTACCGATGGCGTTCATCTTCGAGTGGAACTCGACGCAGAGCACTCCGTCGCCTAGATCCACCAGGCTCGCCCCTGCATTCTTCCTCACGACCGGGGACCGATCCTTGGCCGAACGCAGCAGCAAGAAGTCCGGCGCCGTCGGCGGGACGAGTCGACGGACCTGGATGTCGCGGTTGGCGTAGGGGCGGACCTTAAGGTCCGCCCCTACAAGGTCCGCCCCCATAAGGTCCGCCCCCATAAGGTCCGCGCCTAAACCAATCGCGTCCGCCAGCTCGAAGGGACCGAGATCCCAGCCGAACCCCCACCGCATCACCCGGTCCACGTCGTCCACCGAGTGCGCGACCTGAGGCGCCACGCGCGCGGCATACTCCATCGTCGGCGTCAGCGTCCGGCGCAGGAAGTCACCTACCCGGTCCTTGCTGTTGTAGAGAGCCTTCACTCGCTCGTGAGTATCGGTGATGGCACTGCTGGCATCGAGCGAAGGCAACCGAACCGCCTGCCTCGGTCTGTAGTCAAGTGTCGCTGGATCGATCGTGAGAATTTCCGCGTCGCCCGACGTGCCTTTCACCCGCTTGTAGAATCCGGCTCCCGACTTCTCACCGGTCAGGCCCCGCCGCAGCATCTCTTCCGCAAATGCCGGAAGCACGAAGACCTCGCGGGCCTGGTCATCCTCCAGCCGAGCATGAAGGTCGCGCACGACGTGGGCCACGATGTCGAGCCCGGCGAGATCGAGCGTCCTGAACGTGGCGCTCTTCGGGCGGCCGATGGCTGGCCCGGTGATCGCGTCCACTTCGTCGATTGTGTAGTTGCCGGCAGCGACCTCGCGCAACGTCAGCATCAAACCGAATAGGCCGATGTGGTTGCCGATGAATCCTGGCGAGTCCTTGGCGAGGACGACACCTTTGCCCAGGCGATGGTCCGCGAACCGGACGACTGCGTTGACAGCCGCCGCGCTCGTGTCCGCCGTGGGAATAACCTCGAGCAGGTGCAGGTATCGCGGCGGGTTGAAGAAGTGCGTGCCCAGCCAGCAGGCCCGAAAGTCGGCACTGCGCCCCTCGGCAAGGGCCTTGATTGAGATTGCCGAGGTGTTCGACGTGACGATGGAGCCCAACCGCCTGGCGGCGTCCACTCTCTCGAGCAGTGCGCGCTTGATGTCGAGCTGCTCGACGATCGCTTCGACGACAAGGTCGGCGTCCGAGATTCTCGGGAGATCCTCGTCGAAGCTGCCGGTGGTGATGAGCTTCCAGCCATCTGGGGTGAAGAACGGGTCTGGCTTCAGTCCGCGCGCACGCTGCAGGCCCTGCTGTGCCGCATCCCGCGTGACGTCGAGCAGCAATGCTGGAACTCCGGCGTTGGTGAAGTGCGCCGCGATCTGAGCGCCCATGGTGCCGGCCCCGAGCACGGCCACCGACCGGATCGTCATCTCAACTGATTCTAGGGCGCTTTCCATCCAGACGTCGCCATCTCATCCTCCGGTGCGGTGGCCCCGCGACACTACGCCGCTCAACCCCGACACCATCCTCAGTCCATTGGTGGAGATCAGATTCTGCTGGTGGAGATCAGATTCTGCGAGCGCGCCAGCATTACACGTCACGGTAGTTCACACACGGTTTTGTGGAGTTATGCCTCGTGCACGGCGAGCCTCGGTCGGGCTAACTCCTTGATCTAGAGGCATTCCAAACTGGACAAGTCGTGGCACCTGGCTTGCTAGGCAATTGCCTGGACCTCGATTCAAGGAGAACTGGTGACACGAATCATTGCGCGTTCGATCCTAACTCTGACACTCGCAGCCGGCCTGACTTCGATCGCGTGCGGCGGCTCGGCTGGCATCTCGCCAACCGCCCCATCAGTCGGCTCGCTTGGGCTGGGAACGAACGTAGGAAGCGGCGCCATCATCTTGGGTCGCGTGACCAACGTCTCAGCCTCTGCTGCTTTGACGGCTCGCGTCGCTGACCCCACATCGAGCATTGGTGGGGCGCAGATTGTCTCGGCGGCGAGCTCCGACGCCATGACCGTTATGGTGACCGGCGCGAACACATCGACGACCGTAAGCCCAGCCGGGGACTTCACCCTGACTGGAGTGCCCTCGGGCACTGTGCAGCTTCAGTTCGCAGGTCGCGGGGTCAACGCGACGGTGACAATCTCCGGCGTCGAGGCTACTGACCGCATCGAGATTTCGGTGGCGCTGAATGGTTCCGCCGCCAAGGTTGAATCGGAGAATCGTCGTCGCGAGAACACCAATCGAGTCGAGGTGAATGGCCGCGTGACCGCTGTCGGGACGACGACGCTGCAGGTTGGCGCCGTACTCGTCACGGTTCCGCCGGGGGCGGTCATCAGACACGGCTCGCGAACGTTGACGTTGGCCGACATCAAAGTGGGAGACCACGTCGAGGTGAAAGGAACGAGAGACGCCTCCGGGCTCATCGCCAGCGAGGTCAAGGTCGAAAGTGACCCGCACGATGACGATGGCGAGGACGGCGACAGGAACAGGGGCGATGGAAGAAAGGATGACGACAAGGACGATGACCAGGAGGATGCCGACGAACTGAGCGGTGCGGTATCCAGTCTCGGCGCCGCCGCGTGTCCGAGCTTGAGCTTGGTGATCAAGGGCGTCACCGTGACGACAAGCGCTGCCACGAAGTTCGATGGCATCACCTGCGGTTCGATCAAGGTGGGGACCTCGATCGAGGTCACGGGAACGCGCATAGGGAACACGCTGGCTGCCACCAAAGTCGAAGCTGACTGACGGCGGGAACCCTCCTGGACGCACCCGGGCATTCGAGTCTCGCTCGAAGAGCGAGACTCGAATGACAGTCAATCAGGCCTATATCGGCATCCGCTTGAATCTGAACTCGAACTCCAGGTTGATGGTGTCGTCCACGCTCAGCAGCCGGGCGAGCTGTGGCTTGGGAATCCCGAACTTCGCGAATGTGAAGTTCGTGCTCGCGCGTCCGGCCACCAGCTGTGGATTGAATGTGGCGACGATGTTCCAGGTGGCGTCGCTGGTCATGCCGTAGACCGTCATGTCGCCAATGAGCTGAAAGCCCGCCTGCGCCGGATTCTGGCTCGGGAACGGCCATGGCATGCCGACCGCGCGCCGTGGGACGAACTCCGCCGTTGGAAACTTCTCCGTATTGAGACCTCGGGGGCTTCTCAAGAACCCATCGCGCTGATCCTGATCACTCTTGAGCGTACGCAGATCGACCGTGAACTTCGATTGCGCGCTGTCGATCGATCCATCCGGTTTGATAACCAGTGCCCCGGTGACGTCCGGTGTGGCGCCCACCGCATCGCTCGGAAAACTGATGCCCGCGAGTTGCTCGCGGACGCGGTACAAGGCCCTCGACCCTTCGGAGACCTCCAGCCTGATCCCAGTTGAGGTGTTCCCAGTTGCCGCCGGCGCCTGGCCCGCGGCCCGTTGCGCCGATATTGGCGATACACCGAATCCGATCACCACGAAAGCGGCCGTTGTAGTAAGAATCCATGACCGTATCATCGACATCCTGTTCTCCAAGGAGGGCTGGACTCGCGACAGCCGCTGATCCTGATCCCGCCGTAAGTCAACTTTATAAAATACGACGCCGGTACGAATTCTCTTTCAGGTACGCCCGTGGCTCAGTTGAGGAATCAACGCAGCCATGGGGCGCTCTTCACTAGTGGGTTCAGCAGAACCTATAAGACCCGCTGACCCGGTACACATCACTTGAACAGGGATTCGGTGTTACGCATCCCTCGCGTTCAGACATCGCGCCCGTCTGGTGCGTTCGAGTGCACTCGCCGCCATGGGAGCGGGCGCCGGCTAGCGTGCCGTCCCGTTCGCGCGAATCTTCCAGATCCGGTTGCCCCCGTCATCGGAGACGAGCAGCGAACCGTCGCGCGCGACCGTCACCCCGACCGGACGGCCCCACTGCTGGATGGGTGTGCCGTTAGTGCCGTTGGTCACGAGAAAGCCCGTGAGGAAGTCCTGAATCGGTCCAGGTCTTCCGTTGCTCATTGGGAAGAAGATGACTTTGTAGCCCGCGGCGACTGACCGGTTCCACGAACCGTGCAGGGCGACGAAGGCGCCGCCGCGATACGGCGCCGGAAACTGCGTGGCCGAGTAGAAGGTGATCCCGAGCGCCGCAGAGTGCGCGGGGAGGAGAACGTCGGGCACAATCGCCCGGTTGACCAGATCGCTGAACGAGCCGACATAGCGGGGATCGTAGTTCTTGCCGATGTAGGAGTACGGCCAGCCGTAGAAGCCGCCGTCTTTCACCGACGTGGCATAGTCGGGAACGAGATCGTCACCGAGGTTGTCGCGTTCGTTCATTGCGGTCCAGAGCGTGTCAGTTCCAGGCTGGAGCGCGAGCCCGACGGGGTTGCGGATGCCAGATGCGTAGACGCGATATCCGCTGCCGTCGGGATTGAACTCGAGGATCGCCGCACGGCGGCAGTCTTCTCCGGCGTCGTTGTTGGACCGCGATCCCACTGCCACATAGAGTTTCGTTCCCGCACGGTTGAACTGGATGTTGCGAGTGGAATGCCCGCCGGTCGGCAACGTGAGCAGCGTCTCGGGTTCCCCCTGCGCTGTCATGTCGCCGTTCGTGTACCTGTAGCGGACGAGCGACCCCGTGTTGCCCACATAGAGATACGCGTCGTGGAACGCCATCCCAAATGGCGCGTCCAGCGATCCAGGGCCTCGTTGTGCGAACGGGGGCGGTGCAGCGCACGCCGGCGCATTCGCACCGAGAGTCGGCGGCGGGCCAACCGGCCCGGGGCCGCCGCCACGGCGAGCGGCGGGTGTTGGACCCTGCGCGAAGACCCCGCGTGCCTCGAAGACACCGTCGCTGTTCGCATCGCGCAGGACCATGATGTTGTTCGCCGCCGGGGAGCTCACGAACAGGTCGCCATTGGTCGCATAGACCATCATCCGGGGCGCCTGCAGTTCAGCGTAGCTGGTGACCGTGAACCCGGCCGGAACCTGTGGCATCAGCCCATCCGGGCGTGGCACGGCGCGGCTCGGCTTCGGGCTGGCCGGCCCGGGCGGCGGCAGCGCAGCGGCTTGGGGCTGCCTGGCAACCGAGTCCTGTTGTGCGATCGACACACTCACAAGGGCCAAGGCTCCAGCGCACGTCAGGAGGATCTGCAGCCATGCGCTTGGCCGCGAAACACTCGCAAGAGTCTTCATCGGGCTCTCCACGTTGAGATCGAGAATTCACGACGCCGCCGGCGAACCGTCTGCACGAGGGCGTTCGGGCGCATGATACGCCGCTTAGCCGCGATGACGCGCCTACCGTGCCAGGGGGCGAGGGCTCTCTACGGGGACGCCTTGGTGAAAAGAGAGCTTGACCGGGTGTCGTCGCCGTCGCTATAGTCCTCAGCAATAGTGAGACTAAGTCTCAGTCGCATCTATCGGGAATTCGATGCGGCGAGGGTCTATAGGGACAAAGCGGTGGGCGTTTTCGATAGGCCGGGAAACTGACAGTCGAGTCCACGAATCCAGTCACGGCGCATTGGTCAGCACCTGGCTCTCGTTATGTGATCGAGCTGAGGCGTGCGTGGGCGGCACCCTCTCAAGACGATGGCGGAAGCGAGGGCCGTGCGACTCCCTTCCAGGACGTCCGCTGGTCTCATGCGTGGTACAGCACGCTCGGTGCGAGCGCTGGCACTGAGCCGCTGATCGTCACGATCAGAGATCGCGCGTCGAGCGAGCCCGCCCTGACCCTCGGCCTCATTCTCCGCACCATAGCCAACCTGAAGATCGTCGAATTCGCCGACCGTGAGGTGACCGACTGCAATGCACCAGTCCTCGGACCTGCGTCGCCAGTCGCCTTGCGTTCGGCGGCTGTAATGTGGCGGGAGCTCTGCGGCGCCCTCCATGGAGTTGATCTTGTTCGCCTGCGCAAGATGCCAGACGAGATCAATGGCCGGCCAAATCCCTTCGCGTTGCTGAGAGCGGCACGCCCTTGCGCCGTCAACCGCAACATCGTGTCGATCGGCGAAGATTTCGCGGTGTACAAGTCCTCGCTCGCTCGCAGTGTTCGGAAGGAACTTGAACGCAGTTGGCGCGTATTCACGCGATTTCCCGACGCGACCTTTCGCGTCGCGACCAACGTCAACGAAGCCTTGGACGTCTTTGCGATCATGGAGGCCCAGCAGGCGGACCGCATGCGGGGTCTCGGCGCCAGCTACCTTCTCAGCGATCCATCCTTCGCGTCGTTCTACCGTGAGGTCCTGATCGGTGGCGTTGATGATGGCTACGCGGTGATCACCACGCTGACGAGCGGCAATGAGACCGTGGCTGCGCTCATGGGCATTCGCCGCGGACCTTGTTACGTGATGTTGCGTCACGGTACGGGTCGCGACCGTTGGTCGAACTGCTCACCGGGCCGGCTCATCGTCGATCGGACGATGGCCTGGCTACATGCCGACGGGGTTCGGGAGTTCGACTTCAGTCTCGGCAACTATGCCTACAAGCGCCGCTTCGGCGTGACGCGCGTGCCCTTGATCGATGTTACGGTCGCTCTCAGTTGGCGTGGATTACCGGGCTGGATAGGGGATCGCGGCGCTCAATGGATCTTGCGACATCCCATTCTTACGGCGGTGGCCCGGCGAATGGCGCGTAAGAGGGCGATCCGTCAGGAGGCGTGACCGATATGATCCGGGCTTGGTTTCCCGCCATCCGAGCGACGAGGCACCGAACGGGAGCCGACGCGTGAACCACACCACTATTCTCGCAGGATGGGATGACGCCCATTCCCAACTGTGGGGCCGTCAGCCGATTCGGTTGGCGCATCAGCTGCATCAGTCGCCGCTCTTTACCACCGAAAAGCTAGCGCGCCTGATCGAGCGCTATCCGCGCGAACATTACAGCCTGGTACTCTCTGGCGGCGTTGACGGCGATCGCGTCTGGAGAGAAGGTGAGATCGGCGCGCTGTCTGGGGACCAGGTGTTGAGTGCCATCGCCGCCGGGAGATTTTGGCTCAACCTGCGAAACGTCGATCACGTTGATGCGCGATACGGCGCCGTGCTCGACGAGCTGTGCGCCGAGATTGGCGCGAAGGTGCCGCACTTTGCCGCCGCCACGCGCGGAGCCGGTATTTTGATCTCCTCTCCGCGAACCAAGGTCTATTACCACGTGGATCTGCCAGCGCAGATGCTCATTCAGATCGTGGGCCACAAGCGTGTCTACGTGTATCCAGCGACGCCTCCGTTTGTCACACCCGAAGATCTCGAGAGCATTGCGCTCTTTGACGTGGAGGTGGACATCACTCCTGAATCCTGGTTCGATGACCACGCGGCAGCTTTCGACTTTGAACCCGGGCAGCTGCTGAGCTGGCCGCTCAATGCCCCGCATCGCGTCGAGAACCTAGATGACGTCAACGTTTCGATGACGGTGTCCTACGCCGACAGGGACATCCGGTATCGCCAAGTGGTCAGCCGTGCGAACGGGATCCTCCGCCATCGCTGTGGCTATCAGCCAAGAAGCCGCGCCACCAGCGGTGTGTCGTTCTGGACGAAGGCACTGATGCAAGAGGTGCTCCGGCACGGCCCGTGGGTGAAGCGGCGACGCCGCGAGCGTCGCGCCGTTGATTTCCGGCTCGACGCCGAGGTCCCAGGCCGGATCGTAGACCTCGCGTAAGCCATTGATCTCGACGTCTCGCGAATGACTCGTCGATAGCGCCTTCACTCGTCAGCCGCCAGCTGAAGGCAGCATAATTGAGCGAACACGCGCCATGAAGTGGGAAGGTCGAGCCGGGAGCGACAACGTCGAGGACCGCCGGGGACAAGGTGGCAGGCGCCTGGGGTTGCCCCTGGGCGGCGGCATCGGCGGAATCGTGTTGCTCCTGGTCATCTCAGCGTTGACGGGCCAGAACCCCATCGATCTCCTTGGGACCCTCGGCGGCGATGCCGGTGTCGGGATCGACCAGTCTCTCGGAACGGATGAGACAGGTGTTCCGCCAGCCAACGACGCGCAGTCGCAGTTCATCAGGGTGATGCTCAAGGACACCGAGGACGCGTGGAGCGAGATCTTCGCCCGGCAACAGGCTACCTACGAGCCCCCGGTCCTCGTGCTTTTCACCCAGGCTACCCAGTCCGGCTGTGGTCTCGGCGAGTCGGCGATGGGGCCGTTCTATTGCCCCACCGACCGGAAGGTCTATCTCGATCTATCGTTCTTTCAGGAACTGGACCAGCGATTTGGCGCGCCCGGTGACTTCGCGCAAGCGTACGTGCTCGCCCACGAGGTGGGCCACCACGTGCAGACGTTGACCGGATTGTCGGAGCGCGTCACGGCTGCGCGCCGAGGGAGCAGTGAAGCCGAGGCCAACGCCCTTTCGGTGCGTCAGGAGTTGCAGGCCGACTGCTACGCAGGCGTGTGGGGACGCTACGCAGCGGAACGAGGGCTGCTCCAACCGGGCGATGCGGAAGCAGGGCTGAGGGCTGCCGCCGCGATTGGCGACGATCGTTTGCAGCAGCAAACACAGGGGCGCGTCGTGCCGGAATCGTTTACGCACGGGTCTTCGGACGCGCGCGTCATGTGGTTGCGCCGCGGGCTCGACAGCGGCCGCATGGACGCGTGCGACACGTTCGCCGGCCGGTAGACAACCGCGTCGCCTCCCCGAACGCTCCGCGGAATCGGTGACTTCCACGGCAAATCGATCTTCGACGCCTCGACTTCACCTCGTGACCACGTCCGCAAGGCCTTTACGAGACATCCTTTCCTCAGACCCTCCGCGGCTGCCGCCCGCGCTTCCTTATAGTCGGGATGACACGCCATCGTCAGAAGCGCGGGGCGAGCGCGACTCAGGATCGTCGCGCTCGCCCCGCGAAGTGTCGCCTCCTACCAGAACAGGCGTTCGAACGGGAACAGGATCTGTCTGAAGTCGAAGGCGCGACGCCCAGGGCCGAACCAATGGTCGTCGCAATCGTGATCGCCGCCATGTCCGAAACGGAAATCCTTCGGCTTGACGTAGCCGGCGAGGTCGGTCTTCGATGCTCGGTACGAGTGGAGTAGGCCCGGAAGAAGCTGAAAGCCGTCGGGGCGAGGCGTCGGGTTGTCGATGACCACGTCATCCGGCAGCGGGTTGACTTCACACCGTGTCGGATCGTCGATCACGCACCGCGCGACATTACCGGCGAAATCCACGTACACGTCGAACTGCTCGCCGCTGCCGCTCTGCGTGACAGAGTAGTCATTGTCGTTGCCGGCCAGGAGCATGTATCCACCGTTCCAGAGCCGTGGTCCTATCGCCAGCCCCTCCCATTTTTCAGTCTGCTTCCCGTTCGGCAGGAGCGTATTGGCGCTGAAATCGATGAAGACGTCGTCCTGGGACTTGGTCACGGGAACGATGGGGGCCGGAAGGCTGCCGCCGGGCAGCGCGTCGTTCGTGACATCTGTCGCGCCAGTGATATCGATCTTGTAGACGCGCTTGCTGCCCACCACGTTGAGGCCCTTGGGATCGTCCACGCCGATGCCACGGTTGTCACGCTCGATCACCAGGAATTCGTGATCGTTGATCGCGATGATGGCGGAGACGCCGATGTTGCGACCCTGCCGGGGATCCGTGTCGGTGGCGCTGCCACCAGCGTCGAGGATGCGCTGCTTGACGTCGGCCTGGGGTTCGAGTTGGTAGACGTACTGCGCGATGCTCTTCTGGTACGTCGGGCTGTCATAGTCGTTGTCGAACACGACGATCCGGACGTTGCGGCCGTTCCGGCCGTTGTTCGGTGAGGGCTCGTTGACCAGCGGATCCTGCAGCACCGCGAAGAGCTTCTTCCCGTCTGGAGAGATGGCCACGCCCTCGTACCCGCGGTTGTCCTGCCGCCCGGCGTTCAGACCATCGTCTCGAATCGCCACGAAGTTCACAACGCCGCTGACCTTTGGGATCAGGTTGGCTGGTGCCTCGAAGATCGAGAGGAGCCGCCCCTTACGATCGAACTCGTAGAGCGCGGGTCCGTACTCATCCGCCACGATGAAATGGCCGGAGCGGGGGTCGATTGCCAGTCCCTCGGGATCGAAGCTGCGGCCGAGAATGCCGGCATCCGCATGCAGGAGCTTCGGGTTCAGGCCATTCATCTCCCGATTGGCGTCGGTAAACGGAAACAGGAGACTCTTCGGGTCACTGAACTTGATGGTCTGTTTCACCTGGAAATCGGAGATGCGCCCCGTGAGGGGATTCACTTGTAGGGTGAACCGCTGCAAGCGAGTCGCGTAGCTCAGGAGTCCACCGCCCGGCCCTCGGTCCGACAGGGCCCACCATTCGTCGCGGTTCGGGTCGTAGTAGATGTCCGAAAAAAAGCCCAGCCGGCCGGCATTGGCACCTGGCTTGCCGGTAGCATCCAACAGACCTCCGCTGAACTTGAGACCGTTCACGAAGACAGGATCGGCGGCGGAGGCAACGGCCTGCGCGACCAGAATGACGGCGAGACAGATCGAGCGAAGGGGATGTCGCATGTGTCCTCTGTGGGGTGATGTGCGGAGTACGTTCCGCCGAGTCACGACACGTTAGCCTGCCGCGGTGACGAGCAATTGACGGCGGTATCAATTCTCGATGACGGAGGACCACAAGACCGGGGCTGCGGCCCTTCGACTACCATCTGGGCGCCCCCATGACCACAGACGTTACAGAGAGAGTCAGCCACGACGGGATCGACTCGCCATTCGGCGGCAACCGCTGCCTTTCTCTTCGTCCCGTTTACGTGGCTGCCACTTTTCCCTTACGAAGCGAGAGAAATGGTGACGACGAGCGGGGAGCCTATTTCCATCGCGTGAGGATCGACTCGCGGTCGAAGAGCGCGATGCCGATGCGCATGAGGCCGGCGTTGAGCAACAGGAGCACGGCCACGATCAGGACGATCACGGGTAACGTGAGTTCCACGTTGCCGGTCAGCTGCGCCACGAGCAGGCCGCTGAGGGGAAGGATGACCAGTGCGCCCATTTGTTGCGCGCTTCGTGCGTCGTTGACCCGGGACGAGACACACACCGCAAGCTGAAGTGCGACCAGAGCGGCCAGTGGGCCGATGAGGAACACGATGGCCAGTGAGCGCGGCGCGAAGAGGATCAGAAAGACTCCGGGGTTGGCCACGGCCGCCACGGCGGCCAGGTAGACCACGAAGCAGGCGACCGACAGTCCAACCGACGGCAGGAGCGATCCCAGTACCTTCGCCGCGAGCAACTCAAAGGTGCTGATGGGTGTCGCCAGGAGCGGCTCGAGTGAGCGCGCCTGCTTCTCGCCGATCACGGTATACGCCGCCATCGACATCGCACCGGCGATCGGCGTGAGGACGAGCAGCAGCAGGAACTGCTGGAAGATCCACGCCTGAATCGCGCCTTCGGGATCGAGCCTCCGGCTGCCAGCCTGGCTTCGATACATGTCGATCGCCACACGGAAATCGCTCGAGTCAGACAGCCTTTCACCGGTGACATACGGCACGATGATCGCGACGAAGAATGGAAGGATGATGGAGATCGCGCCGGTGATCACGGCCGGAAGGAACACGGCCGGATTCCGCCTCAGATCGGCGAGCTCTTTGGAAAGGAGGGCGAAGACTCGCATCACGGTGCTGCGGGCCTCTCTCCAGACTCGAGCAGTCGGAGGTAGACTTCTTCGAGCGACGGCTCGGCTGCGGCCACGGTCTGGATATCCGCGCCCGCCGCGACCAACCGTCTGACGATCGCCGGTGCCCTCACCACCGCATCGTCCACGGCCATCGAGAGTGTCTGGCCCTCGGCTGTGGCGTCTGAGACCCCCGCGCCCACGGCGGAGGTGATAAACGGCTCGGCCGGCTGGGCGAGCCGCACCCGCAGTTGGACCCCGAAAAGCCGTGCGCGAAGTGCCGCCGGCGTGTCAACGGCCACCATCCTCGTGCGCAGCACCGCCACACGGTCGGCGACGCGCTCCACCTCGTCGAGGTTGTGGGTGGAAAGCAAGACCGCTCGCCGCTCATCGCGCAGCCGGAGGACGAGGCCGCGCACGTCGCGCGCGCTTTCCGGATCGAGCCCGGATGTCGGCTCATCGAGCAGGACGATACCCGGCTCGTGGAGGAGCGCGCGGGCGAGCGCCACGCGCTGCTTCAGTCCTTTCGAGAGCTGCGCCGCGAACTCGTCGGCCCGGTCGCGAATCCCGAAGAGCTCCATCGTGGCGTCGACGGCACGGCGCTGATCAGGCAGCCCATGCAGTCGAGCGTAAACGGTGAGGTTCTGCCGAACGGTCAATCGGTCCCAGAGGCCAGGCGCCTCGGTGAGAAACCCGATTTTCCCTCGCAACATGGCTGCGTTGCCTCGCGACATGGGCTTTCCATCCACGGACACCGCTCCCACGCTGGGTTCGATCAGTCCGGCGAGCATCCGCAGCGTCGTGGTCTTCCCCGCGCCATTCGGCCCGAGCAGCGCGAAGATCTCACCGGGCGCCAGCTCGAAGGAAACGTCCTCGACAGCCGTTCGTACGCCGAAGCGCCTCGTGAGATGCGCCGCTGCTAGCGTCGCCAAGGTGAAGGAGTCGCCACTATGGGCGCACTGACTGGATCAGACACAGAGGCCACGAAGATACATCATCGGCTCAGTTCGGCCTCTGCGCCACCCCCCACCGTCTCGAATGAGCGTCCACCGCGCTTCCCTCTTGTAGACTGGCGACGGGCAACATGACCCATACCGCGCATCTGCGCCACCTCACGAGGGTATCCACGGCGCTGTTCGGCGCCGTTCTTCTCTTGGTGCCACTTGCTGGGTGGGAGCACGTTGCGCGGACGAGCGGCGGCGTCGATGGTCCTGGGCGCTGGGCATTGACGGCGTTCGCCGGCGCAGTTCTCGCGAGTGCCGGATTCGTTCTCTACACACGTCGCTCGAGCCTATTCTACGAGCCCATTGCCCCGCCCGGCCGGGGACACGCGGCCGCGGTCGCCGCAGTCCTCTTCGCATGCGCGTTCGTGGCGTTCCAGCCGATGCTGCGCATGGGTCTCCTTTCCGACGACTTCGCGCTGTTGGACTCTGCGCGCGACATGGACTTCCTGCCTTCCGGCTGGAGCTCCCTGCGGCCGCTTCCACTTGTGTTGTGGTGGTTCCTTGACCTGGCCGCGCCAGCCGGCAGCACGCCGAGAGCCCTGCACCTGCTCAATGTCGGTCTACACGCGCTCAATGCGTGGCTCGTGTGGTGCGTCGCGCGCCGCCTCGGTGTGTCCGGCCTGGCATCGTTCTCCGCGGCAGCCTTGTTCCTGTTTTCACCTGTCGCCGTGGAGCCGGTCGTATGGTCATCGGGGATTTTCGACGTGCTGCTGGCGACGCTGGCGCTCGTCCTCTGTCTGGTGGTTTCGCGCGGTCCCGAGCCCGGCCGTCGTGACCAGTTGCTCTGCCTGGCCATTGCGGTACTCATGCTCGCGACGAAGGAGACAGGCGTCGTGGCCGCTCCTTTGGCGCTCCTCGTGTATTGGACGCGATGGGGTGCGGGCAGCCGACGCGTGTATGCCACGATTGGAGGCATGGCCCTCGTCGCCGGGGTCTATGCCGCGTCACGGCAGTTGGCTGGGCGCCTGGATCCGCGGTTGACTCCCGCGTTCGATGCGGATTTGATCGAGCGCCTGGTGGTGCAGTCGGTTGGAGCGCTGAGCCTGCCCTTGCACGAGCAGGTGATTCGCACGCATCAGGCGGCGGCCATCGCTGCAGGCCTCGTGGTCATCATCCTGCTCGCTACGTGGACGTTCCGCTGGCGGCAAGCGCCCCACGGTGCGCGGCTTGCTCTCCTTGCTGCCGCCGCGCTTCTCCTCACCGTTGCTCCGACCGTCAGGGCGTTCGGTGTGCTGGCCGACCTGCAAGGCAGCCGTTATGTATACCTGGGCTCGGCCTTTTGGTGCGTTGCACTTGGCGCTGCGCTCATAGATGGTTGGAGGTCGCGCGCCGGCCGCGTTGCCGGCGCTTGTGTAGCGGGCGTCGCGATCGTCGGCGCGGTCGCGGCCGAGCAAGCGCACTTTGCGCCGTGGCGCGAGGCAAGGCGGACGCGCGACCGCGCTCTGTACCAGATGGGATCGATTCCGGCGAACTGCGCTCGAGTTTATATCGCGGGCGTTCCAGACCACGTGGACGGCGCGTATGTGCTCAGGAACGGTCTCACACAGGCGCTCGCCAGCGTCGGGCGTGAGCACGAGATTGTCCGAGCAAGCGCTGCGCCACCCGAATGCCGTCTGGATCTGGCCCAGGAACGCTGAAGGCAGTCAGCGGGTCCAGGCCGGCGCGTGTCGTCGTGATGGCCCCTCGGTAGCGCGGCACATTCAGGGCCTGCCCGGATCGAATTCGTACAGTCCTGGTGTCACCAGGAGCCGGCCGGCGCGGGTGAAGGAGAGGCTGGTCGGACTGATTACCCCGGTCGAGCTGAACTGGACAGTGCGGACCTTGTCGCCGTGTGCGTCGTACACGTAGGTGTACGGCATGGTGAGCGAGACCCAGAGCTGTCCGCGAGTGTCGACGGCGGCTGTGCGCACCGTGGGGGCCACGTAGGGCACTTCACGGTCTTCAGCCGACCGCGTCGGCCAACTCGTGGGTAGAGCGGTGACGAAGTCGTCCAGCTCGCGCCCTTCGACATGACGCTCGAAGAGGAGCGTCCCCGTCGAGTCGTACTTGCGAAACATCGGACGGCCGGCGAGAAACACGTAGTAGTAGCCGCCGGTGGGGTCGACGAGTGGAAGCCCCGCGTTCATCGCCAGGTGCAGCTGGCGGTCCTGCTCGTGCCCCGTCTCCCGCAGTTGTCCGATGCTCCGTAGTGCGTAGCCGCTCCTCGAGTACTCCGTGAAGAGCGCGCCGATCTCGGGATGGCTGATGAGAATCGTCGTGCCGGTGTACTGCAGCGAGGCGATGCCATTCAAGACGATGTTGCCAATCGTGACACTGGACCTCGCGCGTCCGGGAAGGAAGAATCCCGCGACCCGTACGCCGCCGTCGTCAAAAATCTGAATCCGCTCCTGTCCACGCGGCACATCCGCGATGACGAACTCGCCGTTGGCGGCGAGATCGAACCCACGCGGCTGGATGATTCTTCCCATCTCCTGGCCGATTTCGACGAGCCTGCGCACGCCGGTTCTCCCGGAGTTCACCACGAATACGCTGTGGCCGCGACGATCGAAAACGTAGCTGCTCCCGTCTGACGCCTGCTGGAAGCCGAGCGGCTCCTCGAACCTTCCGGCGATGTGTGACGGAATTGCGCCGACAGGGCGGAGAACGTCAACGTTGAGTGCCGCACCCGCCGAGGTACTGAGAGCCACGGCTGCCGACGCAAGGACCGGCGCCGCCGCGGCGAGCCGGAGCAACCCTGGAATGCGGGCCATGCGCTACACCGCGAGAGCCTCAGTACGCCGCAACCGAGCGGATTGCCTTCAGGACATCAGCCGAGCCTGGGAGGATCGCGTCCTCCAGGACCGGCGCGTAGGCGACAGGACAGTCGAGCGCAGCGACCCGCGTGACGGGCGCATCGAGCTCGTCGAACAGCTCCTGCGAGATGCGAGCGGCAATTTCGGCCCCGAATCCGGCGGTGAGCTGATCCTCGTGGGCCACGATCACGCGGTTGGTCTTCCGCGTGTAGGCGGCGATCGTGTCCCAGTCATAGGGAATGATCGTGCGCAGATCGATGACCGCGACACTGACCCCGTCCCGCTCGGCCTGCTGTGCGGCCAAGAGCGACCGCTGCACGAGAGCGCCCCATGTGAACACGACGACGTCCGTGCCATCCCGCACGACGTTGGCCTGCCCGAACGGGATCATGTAGTCGGGTCCGGGATACACACCCTTGTTGTAGGTCTGCCGGTAGAGGTGCTTGTGCTCGCAGAAGAGCACCGGATCGTCGCAGCGGATTGCCGTTCGCAGGAGCCCGGCCGCGTCCTGCGCGTTGGAAGGAAACGCGATGCGGATGCCCGGCGTGTGCGCGAAGATCGAGACGCCGGACTGGCTGTGATACGGTGCGCCGCCGCGGAGATAGCCGCCGATCGGCACGCGGATGACCATGGGGCACGACCAGTGGTTGGCCGACCGGTACCGCATCATCGCCATCTCGTCGCGCATCTGCATGAACGCCGGCCAGATGTAGTCGAAGAACTGGATCTCGACCACCGGCTTCAGCCCGCGGAGCGACATGCCGACGCCGCGGCCGACGATGTTGGCCTCCGCGATCGGTGCGTTGAACACGCGATGCTTGCCGAACTGGCGCTGTAGGCCGTGCGTGACCTTGAACACCCCTCCCTTGCCCGAGACGATCGACAAGATCTCCTCGTGGCTGGCGTCGGCCACGTCCTGGCCAAACACGATGACGCGGGGATCGCGCGTCATTTCGTCCCTCAGCGTCGCGTTGATCGCCGCCACCATCGTCTCGGACGGGCCTGACGGCACCGGGTCGGTGGCGAAATCGGGGCCCGTCGGATCGACATCCGGCGAGAAGACGTAGAGCATGGCGGTGTCAGGCCGCGGCTTGGGCGCTGCCAGCGCCAGGTCCGCCGCCGCGTTCACCTCGCGCTCGACCGAGGTCAGGATGTCGGCCAGCTCTTCATCGGTGGCGAGCCCTTCGGTCTTCAGGAAGGCACGCATCTTCGTGAGCGGGTCGCGACGCGCCTCGGCCTCGCGCTCCGCGGGCGTCTTGTAGAGCTTCTCGTCGTCCGAGAGCGAGTGCGAATAGGGACGGATGACCGCGGCGTGGACGAAGGCCGGCCCCGTGCGCGCGCGCACGTGCGCGACCGCCTCGCGCAACGTCCGGTAGCTCGCGAGGTAGTCGGTGCCGTCGCAGCGGAACGATCGCAGGTTGGGAAACTGTTCCACGAGGCGGGAGATGTCTCCCCCAGGCGTCTGCGCCTCCACCGGTACCGAGATCGCGTAGCCGTTGTCTTCGATGAGATACAAGATCGGGAGTTTCCCTGCACAGGTCGTGTTGAGCGACTCCCAGAATTCCCCCTCGCTCGTCGCGCCGTCTCCAACGGAGACATAGGTCACCTCGTCGCGCTCGAAGTGCGATTCACGGTTCGGAATCTGTTCGATCCGCTCGTAGAGCAGCGTGGCCTCGGCGCAGCCGACGGCGTGCAGGCACTGCGTGCCGGTGGCGCTGCTCCCGGACGGAACGTTGAGCGCCGTGCTGCCCCAGTGAGACGGCATTTGCCGTCCCCCGTTTGCGGGGTCGTCTGACGAGCCGACGGAGGCGAGCAGCATTTCCAGCGGTGTCACGCCAATCGTGAGGCAGAGAGCACGGTCGCGGTAGTACGGAAAGAACCAGTCGTGGCCACCACGCAGGTGCTGCCCGGCGGCGACAAGGATGGCTTCGTGGCCGGCGCCGCTGATCTGGAAGTACGCGTGGCTCTGGTTCTTGAGCTGGATTTCCTTGTCGTCGATCTTCCGCGACAACAGCATCAGGCGATAGGCGGCGAGGAGGTCATCGCGCGTGAGCCCCTCGTGCTCGCGGCCATGTTCCTCGCGCCGGACCTTCGCCGCAGCGTGTGCCCCGGTCGCACGCGTCTCCGCGCCGTTCGTCAGGGTCGAACCCTTCACGACGGCAGAATATGGCACAATCCCGGCCCGTGCAACTTCATCGATGGGACGAGATCGCGCTGGAAAAGGTGACGGAGATGATCTCGCGCAAGATCGTCACCGGCGAGCGCGAGATGCTCGCCCAGATCTACCTGAAGCGCGGCGCGCTCGTGCCCGTACACTCGCACGCCAGCGAACAGATGACCTATGTGCTCCAAGGGGCACTCAGGTTTCTGGTGGGGCAGGAGGAGATGATTGTGCGCGAGGGCGAGGTCCTGCATATTCCCTCGGGTGTGTCGCATCAGATTGAGGCGCTCGAGGACACCCTTGAGCTTGACGTGTTCAGCCCGATCCGCCAGGACTGGGTGGACCCGTCAGAGGACCCTGTGGAAGACGCCGTTTAGTGGCCGGCAGCGCGAACGCGCGGAGTGCTGGCGCAGCGAGCTCGGCGAGCCTCGCCCTGCGGCTGCTTGCGGTCGCGCTGGGGATCTTCTTCGTCTTCACCGCGCTCGGCAAGATCGACTGGCTGGCGAACGGCGCCATCCTGCTGGAGCGGTTCCAGCGCGCGCTGCCGAATGCCCGCCCGTCAGCTCGCTGGTACCTGGAGACCATCGCGATTCCTGGCGCGCCGCTTTTCGCCCGGCTCGTTCCGCTCGCCGAGTTCTGTGCGGGTGCGGCGCTCGTCATTGGTTTCTGGCCCAGACTGGTGGCTGGGCTCGCTCTCTTCATGATCCTCAATTTCCACTTCATCGACGGGAGCTACTGGTCGGTGGAGTTCCTGCGCAGCGGCATCGGCCTGCCTGTGATCGGGGGACTGCTCGCGCTGGCGATTGGGGGGAGAGCGTTGCCCTGGGCGGTCAAGCCGTAGCCACGAAGCTCACGACGGTGCGTCTCTTGGAGCCTCCTCAGCTCCAGACGCCCCCGAGGATGCTCGGCGTGGGTCCCTAACCCACGCCTCGGTAGGTCCTTGCGCGATATTTTTCGTGCTATTCCCTCGTGGTGCTCGCAGTCGCGCTCGTCGGACATGCGCCACGCAAGTGAAAGATCAGTGCACGCGCCGGTCGATGTCGTTGGCGCGGCCGCCGGGGTGCACGTCGAACTTACGCCGCATCTTGTTGATGCGCCACTTCATGTAGCGGTACTTGATCTCCGCGATCGCGTGGATCCGGCCGGTGCCGGTGCCGCCTTTGAGGTAGAGATAGCCGGCCGCCAGCCCGCCGAGGTGCGTCGTGTGTGCGATACCGCCGCCTGGCCCGCTCATCGCCGAGAACAGCGAAATCGCTCCCATGATCATCACGAAGTATTTCGCCGGGATCGGAAAGATCATGTACATGTAGATGGGCCTGTTCGGGAAGTACAGCGCGTAGGCGAGCAGCACGCCGTAGACCGCGCCCGAGGCCCCGATCGTGAGCGAGTAGTACAACTGGTCGGCGAAGGGCAGCGGCGTCAACGACAGCACGATCGTCGTCAGCGCGGCGCCCACACCAGTCACCATGTAGTACTGCACGAAGAAGCGGCTGCCCCACATCCGCTCGAGCTCCACGCCGAACATCCAGAGCGCCAGCATGTTGAACAGGATGTGAAAAATCCCGCCGTGCAAGAACATGTACGTGAGCGGCTGCCAGACGTGCAGTTGCCCGAAGATGTCCGCGGGGCGCAACCCGAGCGCGAGCGTGATCGACGGCACGAGCAGCGCGAGGACGAAGCCGACGACATTGGCCATGACGAGCGCTTTGATCGCGGGGGTCAACGGTCCGGGACCGAGCGAGTAGGAGGAGCCGGATGTCGATGGGAAGCGGGAACGCATCGAGTCAGTCTGTCCCAACTGGAACTAGGGAGCAACCTCGGTACGTAAGGACGTTGTTGCCGGGAGCGGCAGCGCAAGCGCCGCGGCGGCGAGCGGCGCGAATGCGATCGCGAAGAGCGCGCGCTCGATGCCGATGCGGTCGGCGAGCATTCCGACAAACGGCGCGCTGATGCCTCCGGTGCCCCAGGCGAACCCCATCATGATCGACGATACCGTGGCGGCACTGATGGGCGCGATGGTCTGCGCGAAGGTGACGTTGACGGGCAGCGTGGACTGCAGCAGGAATCCACCGAGCGAGAGAACCACCACGAACGGCCAGCCGGTCAGCGTCGGTGCGACGACGAGGAAGGGTACCGACGCGAGGAGCGAGAGCACGATGACGCGGCGTGCGCCCCAGGCGTCAGCGATCGGGCCGCCAATGAATCCTCCGAGGCTGGTCGCGAACATGTACGCCGCGATCACCGCGCCCGCGCTCGCCACCGACCACCCCTGTCGGACGAGCATCACAGGGATGAAGGTGCCGAAGCTGAGCGACGTCAGTGTGCGCAGGACCACGATCAGATAGAGAAGGGTCAGCGGTCTGGCGTACGGCCGCAGCGCGCCGAACCCGCTGATCTCGGTCGGATCCTGCAGGCGCTCGACCATGGGGACGCGTGGAAGGAGGAGCGCCAGCGCCGCCAGCGCCGGTACCATCAGAATCGGCAGGAGCTCCAATCCAAACCGTTCAGCGAACGGTGCGAAGACCAGCGGCGCCACCGCCTGCCCAACGTTGCCGCTCGAGATATGGAACGACATCGCGAGCCCCTTTCGCGAGCCCCCGAATCGGTGGACGAGGGCGGCGGCGGGGGGATGGAATGCGGCGATGCCGAACCCACCGGCCACGAGCACGGCGGCGAGCACCCACACACTCGGCGCAAGGCCGATCAATGTGAGGATCGAGACGGCCACGAGCGGACCGATGACCAGTAGCAGCCGCGGCCGCCACCGATCCGCGAGGTGGCCAAAGCCAAGCTGGGACACTGAGTTGGCGACCAGGAAGCACATCTGCAGCGCACCCGCCGCTGCGAGAGAGAGGCCGAACCGGGGAATGACGAGCGGCAGCAACGGCGCGAGGATGTTGCCGTACGCGTCAACCAGGAAGTGAATGCCGGCGAGCAGAAGGATTGTCGGATGGAGTCGCAGGTAGCCGGACGCCTGGAGATCTCCGGGTGTGGCCGTCTTCGGTCTCGCCGTCATCGAGCGGTGCGCCCAAGGCGCCGCATCACCAGCGCGAGGCCGTCCCCGAACTCCTTGATACGCAGGATGTACGCACCGGCCGCGAGCACACCGAGCGCACATCCGATTGAGGCCGCCAGCCGGATCACCTGTCCCATGAACCCCATGCCGCCGGCCCAGGTCTCGAGCCCGGCGTCAACCGCGCGCGCCGCCGCGGCCATGATGAGCGACGCGACCGCGATCTTCGCAAGCGACGCGGCGACGCGGCGTGCCTCGAGGCCGTCTAACTGGCGCCCGAGGAGCACGAGCAGCACGGCGCCGTTGAAGAGCGCCGCGATCGATGTGCCGAGCGCGAGGCCGCGGAAGCCGAGCAGTCGCACCAGCACGACGTTCAGCGCCGCGTTCGCGAGCACGGTCGCGATGCTCACCATCACCGGAATCCGGTTGCTGCCGAGCGCGTAGAAGATGGGCGACGTAATGCGGACGACCGAGTAGCCGAGCAACCCGATTGCGTAGAACTGCAGCGCCGCCGCGGTGGCGGCAGTGTCGGCTGGCGTGAACGCGTTGCGCTCGAAGATGACCCGCACGATTGGCGTTGCGAGCACCATCAGCCCGGCGGTCGCCGGTACGTTCAGCATCATCATCAGTGAAAGGCCGCTGGCGACCTCCGCGCGCACCGCGCCCCGGTCGTCGCGCGCGAGGTGGCGCGACACGGCGGGCAGCGTCGCCGTGGCGATCGAGACGCCGAACAGGCCGATCGGCAGGTACATCAGGCGGAAGGCGTAGTTGAGCCACGACACGGCGCCGGTTCCCTCGCCGGTGGCGAGCACCGTGTTCACGAAGACGTTGACCTGCGTGGCGGCAAGCCCGATGGTGCCGGGGCCCATCAGCAGGAGCACACGCCTCAGCCCCTCGTCGTGCCAGTCGATGGCCGGGCGGTAGCGGAACCCCTCGCGCCGAAGCAGTGGCCATTGAAGCGCCAGTTGCGCAACGCCGCCGATGAGCGTCCCGATTGCGATTCCGGCAATCGCCGGGAGCCCGAGCCATGGCATCACCGGCACCAGCACGAACGCGCAGATGATTGTCGCCACGTTGAAGGTCGCCGGAGATAGCGCCGGGATGAAGAACTGGTGCAGCGAATTGAGCATCCCCATCAGCGCCGCGGCCAGCGCCACGAACGTGAGAAAGGGAAGCATGATGCGCGTGAGCTGCACGGTGAGCGCCAGCTTGCCGGGTACCCCGGCGTAGTCGCCGGCAAACATCGTCACGAGCGGCTCGGCGAAGACGATCCCGAGCACGACCAAGCCACCGGTGATGACCAACAGCGCGTTGATGACGTGGTTGCCGAGCCTCCACGCGGCATCCTTCCCAGACGTGGTGAGGTGACGCGTGAACGTGGGGACGAACGCGGCGCTCATCGCCCCTTCGGCAAACAAATCGCGGACGAGGTTGGGAATGCGGAACGCGACGTTGAACGCGTCCATGGCATTGCCGGCGCCGAACATCGACGCCAGCACCTGGTCGCGCGCGAGCCCCAGGATCCGGCTCGTCATCGTCGCGGCTCCGGCGGACGCGGCGGAGCGCGCGAGGTTCGAAGAGGGTGGTGAGCTAGGCGCCGCCAAGTTTCCGGCGCACGGCTTCGTTCACGGCGCGGC
>JAKFXY010000034.1 GCA_021731165.1 Acidobacteriota bacterium
ATAGCGGGTGGGACCTCGAAGTGCGGGGCGGGCTGTTCGGAAGCTCGCGGCTGCTGATGGCGTTCGAGGATACGGGATCCGGCACGCAGCTCGTGCGGCTGCGCTCGTATCCACGGTACCCTCCGCTTGTATTGATGCTGCTGGCCGCTTTTACCCTGTTGTCGGGAGCCGCGGCGATGAGCGGCGAAGGTGTGGCAGCGGCAGGATTTGGACTGATCGCGCTTCCGCTCGCGTGGCGATCGGTTCGCGAGTGCGCAATGACCACGAGCGCCGTCCGCCAGGGCGCGCTGGCATGCGGGCTGGTCAATCCCACCGTGAAGCGGGTGAAGCGCCCCGCCAGTCAGGTGAAAATAGTTGAGCTCGAGGCCGATCGCGGCTAGAGATCAGGCGTATGGACCGCATCGCGATCGTCGCGCCCCCGGCGCGGCGGACCGACGATCGTGTGAGCCGCGCTTTCCACGCGTCGGTTTTGTGGCCCGGCATTCGCTCCGAGGGACTAGGATTATCGACCGTGGAGTATAAGTACACGGGGCCTCGGCTGCTGTGGCGCATGCTGATGGTGGCTCGTCCCTACTGGCTGCATCTTGCGGCTCTTTTGGGGATCAGCCTGCTCTCCACGCCCGTCACGCTGCTCACGCCTGTCCCGCTGAAGATCATCGTCGACCACGTCATTGGAACTGAGCCAGTGCCCGATTTGCTGGCGCGATGGGTTCCTGCGCGGTGGATTGACGACACGTCCGGACTTCTGCTCTTGGCGGTTGTGATGGCGGGCACTCTCGGAATTCTGTCCACCATTCAATGGACGGGCGCCTGGCTGCTCCAGACGTACACGGGAGAGAAGCTCGTGCTGCGGCTGAGGGCGCAGCTGTACCGACACATCCAGCAGCTTGCCTTCACCTATCACGACCGGCTGCGGGCGGCGGACTCCACGTACCGGATTCAGCACGACGCGTACTCGATTCGTGAGGTCCTCGTCACATCAACGATTCCGTTTGTCACAGCCGTGTTCCCGCTGGTGGGAGTGTTCGCGGTGATGAGCGTCATCGACTGGAACATCTCGCTCATTGCGCTCGCCACGACGCCGGCGCTCGTCATCCTGGTGCGAATCTTCTCGGGCCGGCTGCGGAAGCAGTGGAAGGCCGTGAAGAGTCGAGACAGCGCCGCGATGTCTCTCGTGCAGGAGGCGCTCTCCTCGCTGCGGGTCGTGAAGGCGTACGGCAGGGAGGAGGGCGAAGAACAGCGGTTCAAGGACGTGTCGAATGAGCGCATTCGCTTCACGGTCAAAGCCACGTGGATTCAGACCTGTTTCGAAGTGCTGGCGGCGTCTGTCATCGGATGCGGAACGGCGGCGGTTCTTTACGTCGGCGTCAGGCATGTCCAGCAGGACATTCTGACCCTCGGCCAGCTGTTGATGGTCATCGCCTACATCGGCCGCATCTTCGGGCCGATCCAGACCATGAGCAAGACGTCGACGGGATTGGCGAGCGGGCTGGCGAGCGCCGAGCGTGTCTTCTCCGTGATGGATCAGGTGTCGGATATCACGGATGCGCCGGACGCGATACCGGTGACGCGCGCGCGAGGGGACATCGTCTTTCAGAATGTTTCGTTCCACTACGTCGACGGTCATCCGGTCCTTCAGAACGTCAATTTCCACGTGAACGCCGGGCAGGCGGTGGGTATCCAGGGGAGAACGGGAGCGGGAAAATCGACCCTCATGAGCCTCCTCTTGCGCTTCTATGATCCGAAGGACGGGGCGGTGCTTCTCGATGGGGTCGATCTCCGCAAGTACCGGCTGCAGGATCTCCGACAGCAGGTCGCGATTGTGTTGCAAGACCCCGTCCTGTTCGCGACGTCGGTCAGGGAAAACATCGAGTATGGGGCGCCTGGCGCGTCCAGGCGGGCGATAGAAGAGGCCGCGCGTATGGCCAACGCGCACGATTTCATTGAGGCGTTGCCCGAAGGATACGAAACCCTCATCGGTGAGCGGGGGATCACGTTGTCGGGGGGCGAACGCCAGCGGATTGCATTGGCCCGCGCGTTCCTGCGCGATGCCCCCATCCTGATCCTGGACGAACCGACGAGCGCGGTGGACACGGGGACGGAAGCCAAGATTATCGAGGCCGTGAATCGGCTGATGAAAGGCCGAACGACGTTCATGATCGCGCATCGCCTGTCGACGCTCGAGCGATGCGAAACGCGGCTTCATCTTCACGACGGTCGTCTCGAGCAGATGCCTCAGGAGAACGTCGACCTTCAACTCTCGCGCTGACACAATGCAGCGCTCCTCCCAGCTCCGCATTGTCGTCACAGGCTTGATTGCTCAGCATCCCGTCCTTGGAGGGGTCGCCTGGGACTACCTGCAGTATCCTCTCGGGCTCAGTCGCCTCGGCCACGACGTGCACTACTTTGAAGACTCCGGCGAATGGCCTTACAGGCTGGACGGGGGGCCAACCGGCGATGATTGGGTGGCCTGGGACTGCAGCGCGAATATCGCCCACCTCAAGTCGGTCATGCTCCGCATCGGGATGGCCGACCGCTGGGCCTATCGCTTTCCAATTGAGGATCGCTGGTTCGGCTTGAGCGACGCGAAGCGGAACGAGGTGCTCAGAACGGCGGACCTTTTCATCAATGTGTCCGGGTCGGTGGAACATCCCGAACGTTATCAGTCCATCCCCCACACCGTCTACATCGACAGCGATCCGGGATTCACGCAAGCCAGAATCGCGCTTGGCGACAGCGTCTTCGCGGATCGCGTCGCCCGTCACCGTGACCATTTCAGCTTCGGTGAAATGCATTCGCGACACGTGCCAGCGACCAGCATGACATGGCGCCCGACTCGCCAGCCGATCGTCATGGACCAGTGGAGTCCCTCGGCCGACGTCCGGAATGTCTACACGACGGTCATGAGCTGGACCAGCTACAAGCCATTGGAGTACGGCGGCTTGGTATTCGGCCAGAAGGACCTCGAGTTCAGGAAATTCGTCGACCTGCCGATCCGGATGCCGAGCGCCCACTTCGAGGTGGCGCTCGGTCGCACCGAACACGCGAACTGGTCGGCGGATTCCGATGTCGATACCGCCTTGCCGCGGCTGTCCACCAGCGAGATACTGCGCCGAAAGGGATGGGCAACTGTCGACGCGTTCGAGCGCTGCGGCAGCGTCGACGCCTACCGCGACTACATCCAGTCGTCCAAAGCCGAGTGGAGTATCGCGAAAAATGGCTACGTCGTCGCGCAGGCAGGCTGGTTCAGCTGCCGGTCGGCGTGTTACCTCGCGGCCGGCCGGCCGGTGGTCGTGCAGGACACAGGATTCACCCCGGTCATTCCGGTGGGTCGCGGACTTTTTCGGTTTAGCACCGTCGAGGAAGCTGTGGACGCGATCCGCGAGGTGGAGCAGGACTACGTCCGTCACTCGAAGGCAGCGCGTGAAATCGCGGAAGGCTACTTCAACGCCACGGACGTCTTACGCCGGCTCATCGACGACTGTTTCGCGCGCGATGTCGCGCCTACGACGACGAATCGTGCCAGAGCGGGCGAATGAGGGCGCTCGTTGCCGGCTGGTTCAGCTTCGATGACATGGGCGCATCCGCTGGCGATATTTTGTGCCGGGACGCGGTATCAGGATGGCTCCGCGACGCAGATATCGACGTGGTCCTGGCCACCGCACCTCCCTTCATCGATGGCGTGGCGTGGGAGTCCGTCGCGAGGGAATCGATAGACGCGGTGGTATTCGTGTGCGGTCCTTTTGGCAACGGCTGGCCAATACCGGAATTCCTGAATCACTTCAAGGGATGTCCACTGGTCGGCGTGAATCTCTCCATGCTGCAGGAGTTGAAGGTGTGGAATCCCTTCGACGTATTGATCGAGCGGGACAGCTCGCGAATGACGCGTCCGGACGTCGTGTTCCTGTGCCCGACTCTTCGCGTTCCTGTCGCAGGCGTGATCCTCGTTCACCCGCAGCGTGAGTATGGGGCGCTCGGGTTGCACGAGCGCGCGAACGCGGCTTTACGCGCTCTGCTGGATGGCAGAGATATTGTGCGCGTTGACATCGACACGCGACTCGATGCGAACGAGACCGGCCTGCGCTCGCCGGCGCAGGTGGAGACGCTGATTTCCAGAATGGATGTTGTGCTCACCACCAGGCTGCATGGCACGGTGCTGGCGCTCAAGAACGGCGTTCCATGCGTGAGCATCGATCCCATCTCCGGAGGCGCGAAGATTAGACGGCAGGCGGACGCAATAGGCTGGCCCTATGTCTTCTCGGCCGACGATCTGAGTATGACGCGGCTCCGAGAGGCGCTGGACGTCTGTCTCAGTCCTCACGGACGATCGCTCGCGCTGTCCACCGCTGAACGAGCGAAACAGTTGCTGGAAAACTATTCCACGCTCGTCACGTCTGCGGTTCAGGGAACGCGCAAGGACGCGCGCTGAATATGGCCCTCTTGCTGTTTGGTTCGTACATGGTCCGCTACCCACTGGCCGGGAATCTCAATTGTTTCCTGCAGTGGCTCTACGGGTTCCAAGCGCTCGGACACGATGTATATCTCGTCGAGACAAGCACCGGGTGGGATTGCTACGAACCTGACTCCAATACGATGGGGAACGACCCGTCAGCAGGCCTGCGGATCGTTTCAGAGCTCTTGCAGCGTTTTGGATTGAACCGCCCAATTGTCTTTCGAGACTACCAAGGGGCCTACTACGGCATGAGCGAGGAGAGCGTCGCCGACCTGTTCCGCCGCGCCGATTGCTTCATCGACTGCGGAAATCACGGAGCATGGCAGGACTTGGCCGAGATTTGTCCGCTGCGGATCCTCATCGACCAGGAGCCGGGATTCAATCAGATGCGGATCGCGAACGAAGCGTCGGAGGGAACGTATCTGCCCCACTACCATGCGCACTACACCAACGGTTGTCTGATTCCGGCGCGGCACCCGGAAGTTCCGAGTTGCGGCGTGTCGTGGAAGACCGTTGTGAATCCGATAGCGCTCGACCTGTTCCAGTACGCCGCGCCTCCGGCGAGCCGGAGGTTCACGACAATCATGAATTGGCAGGCGCATAAACCATTGCGATACGCAGGCCGTGAATTCGGACAGAAGGATGTTGAATTCGCCAGATTCATGGGGCTGCCGCAGCGCGTCTCCGCGGAGATGGAAGTGGCGGTCGCCGGCAAGCGAATCCCTTACGACATGCTACGGTCCCAGGGCTGGACGGTCCGAAACGCTCACGAAGTGTCGCGCACATTCGATTCGTACATGCAGTATGTCCGCGAGTCGCTGGCAGAGTTCAGCGTCGCCAAGAACGTGTTTGTCGCGACACGCTCCGGGTGGTTCAGCGACCGAAGCAACTGCTATCTCGCGCAGGGGCGGCCCGTGGTGCTCCAGGATACGGGGTTCAGCGAGTATCTTCCGTGCGGAGAAGGCCTATTCGCCGTCCGGGATGAGGAGGAAGCGGCCGCGGCAATCGACTGCATTCTTGCCAACCCGGGAAAGCATTCGCGTCGAGCACGCGAAATTGCCAGCGAGTACTTGAGCACGGAGGTGGTGCTCTCGCGGTTCCTGGCCGAAATCGGTTTATGAAGCGCCTGCGGCGAGCCCTTCGCTGATGCGGATCCTTCTCATATCGCGAGAGTACCCGCCCGAAACTGCCAAAGGCGGTATTGGAACGCAGGCGCACATGAAGGCTCACGGATTGACGAGCCTCGGCCACTCCGTCGTCGTCATTTCCGAGAGCATCCACGACCGAAGACTTGAATACAAAGACAATGACGTGGACGTGGTGCGTATTCCCAACGTCTCGCCGTCATTCAAGGCTCGCACGGCATCCGCGGAATGGCTCGTCCACAGTTTCGCCGTGGCGGTCGAGGTCGAGGAGCAATTGCGTCGCGGACGCTTCGATCTGGCGGAGTTCCCGGAGTGGGGGGCCGAAGGATTCACGTACCTGGTGAATCGAACCGAGTGGAACGACGTGCCCGTGGTGCTCCAGATACACGGGCCGCTGACGCTCTTCGCGCACACGATCGGGTGGCCGGATCCGGCGTCCGAGTTTTTTCGAATCGGGACGTTCATGGAGCGGACATGCCTGCAGCTGGCCGACCGGGTGTACTCCTCGAGCGCTTTCTCGGCGCGCTCCTGCGCCGAGCATTACGGCCTGGACCTGACAAGGGTCCCGACGATTCACACCGGCGTTGACTCGAGTCTGTTCACTCCACCGGCGCACCCGAAGAGCGCGGCGCCAACGATTGTCTTTGTCGGAAGAATCAACCGGAACAAGGGGGCTTTCCAGCTGATGGAGGCTGCCGCCCGTCTGGCCGCTGACATTCCGGGTCTGCGGGTTCGATTGATTGGACGCGCCGAACCCAACGTGCTGGATCAGTTGAATCTGATGGCAGCGAGGGCGGGATATCCCGACCTGGTCGAATTCACAGGGTTTGTCGGCAGGGAGGCGTTGCCGTCGCTCCTGGGCTCTGCGCATGTGTTTGCGCTGCCTTCGAACTACGAGCCTGGTCCAGGACTGGCGAATCTCGAGGCCATGGCGTGCGGCCTGCCGGTCGTCGCCTGCGAATCGGCCGGTTCGGCGGAGGTCGTGCGGCACGGAAGCACCGGACTGCTTGTGCCTCCGGCCGATCCCGATGCGCTGACCGCGGCGCTTCGGCAGATTCTCACCGACTCCAGCCTGCGAGAGCGGCTCGGCCTCAACGCCAGGGCGTATGTCGAAACGGTCGCATCCTCAAACATCTGTTTCCGACGGCTCGAGGAGTTCTACACGGAAGTCACGCGAGAAGTCTCGGTGGGCGCTGCCTCGGGCCGTTAGGTTCGCGTCCGGCTCATAGAAGCACGGCCAGGGAATACGAAACCGGAACACAGCCGGGCGATGCCTCCCCCGACCGACGCGGCAAGAATGATCAGACCGAGACTTTCAAAGAAGTACCACCATCTGCTCTTTGCCGTGAGTATGAACGTCGCCATGACGATGAAGCCGAGCTTCGCGCCCGCGGACGCATAACCCGGTCGCGCGCCGAATACCTTCGAAAGACCTCGCGAGATCAAGGCTGCGACAGGCGCACGCGCGTTGATTGTCGGTTTTTCAACGGCATGATACGAGAGAAGCGCGAGTAGAAAAGCGAGAGGCGTCGCCAACAGAAAAAGCGCGAGCGCGCTCTCGGTGCCAGTCAACTGTTTGACGACTTGTTCCGCGGGCCATCCGAACAGGTAGAGGCCGTACGAGCAGTCGCCAATCGCCAAGGCGATCTTCGACCCGGCATTCTTCCGCTCGGCAAAATAAACAACGAGGTAGGCACCAAAAATCGCGAAGGCGTACGCCTGCAGACCGTATGCGGCCGCGATGATGAGACCCAATGCGCTGATGACTGCCCCAAGCCGTCGCGTTCCGTACTTGGCCTGAAACCACGACATGGCAACACCGGCCGAGAAGTACGGAAGGGTATACGCCACGCTTGGAATCCGTTTCGCGACGACGGGAGAGCACCAGACCAGAAGCGTCAGCAGGCTTCCTGCGGCTGCGACCAGCGTGTGCGAGCGCAGCGACATCCAGAAAACCAGAAGAAGAATGTAGCTGAGCGCTTCGTAGTGGAGCGACCACAGCGATCCATTCGCGACTGTCGCGTACGCGCCCTTGTACGCGAAAACACCCGGCAACGGCCAGTCGCCGAGGGTGCTGATCGACATCCGCAGGAACGTGCCCACGTCAGCGCGAGAGGAGTAGTCGCGAAGCGGCATCTGCGAAAACGCGGGGCCGAGGACGAAGGCCGTCAGCGCGATGCAGAAGAGAAATCCGGGAAGTATGCGCAATGTCCTGTTGACGGCATACGTGATCGGCTGGGGGTTCGCCGAGAGCGAGCGCGCAAGCAGGAAGCCGCTGATGATGAAAAACGTGAATACCCCGTAGAGGCCGAAGATGTTGCCAGGCCCCAGCAGTCTGACGAGCGGTTCGGTCGCCTCGGACCCGGTGGCCAGCAGAAACGCGTGCGAGAAGATTACGGAAACGGCCGCCAGAAGACGCAGTCCGTCAAAACCGGGAAAGCGCGACGCGCTCTGATGTGGGGTCCCCAACCATGCCTCCTCGTACCTGCAATTTCGACCGGGCGCTTACAGTCCTAGCCTGTAGCTCAACTTGATGAAGAGCTGACGAAGAACAGGCGTCGTTGGTGACACGAGCGTCCGCAGCGTCGGCGGATCATTTCGAACGATGTCCAGGTTCTCGCGTCCTTCCGTGTACCCGACGTAAAGAGCCGTAAACGGATTGACGAGATACGTGAGCAACGCATCGCCCGTCAATCGTTTGGTGGTGTCCTGGGCGATGAGCGACGAGTCGGATACGAGCGCGTTGTAGTCCACGATGGCGCGGATGGAAAGCGCCTGGGTAATCTGCAACGCGAAGCGCGTGCGCGAAATGTGATTCCTGAAAATTGCGGCTCCAACCGTGGCGTGCGCGGTGCCGGCCAGCACGCGCAGGCCGCTGAAATAGTAGCTTTCTGTGATTGTGAGGCGCTGCGAGGGATAGAAGGTCAGACCAAACGAGGCGCCGCGCGCGCTGCCAAGATATGGCGCGCCGCCCGCTGGAGGCGAATAGTTGACCGCCGTGCCCCAGCTGAGCGATCCGTCGACGCGCAGCACCCTCGAGGACCCATAGGCTGAGACAACGTTCGCGCGCTCGCGGAACTCGTGGTCGTCCAGCCGTTGGTACGAAGAGGTGCGATAGACGCTGATGCCTGAGCCGCCTCGAAGGGCGATCTCGAAGGCCGGCGACAGCGACCAATCCTGCCGGATACCTTCGTAGTTCCAATCCATCAAGCCGCTCAAGGACGGTCCGAACCACGTGATGAGACCGCGATCCGAACGGCGGAAATAGGACAGATAGTGATTCGTCTGACGGAGATTGACGCGCTGGATGAACCCGAGCGCGGCGTCGAATTGCGGGCTCAGCTCGCGATACGTGCTCGAGTACGTCAGATTACGGCCGGTCCGCTCGAGGACCATTTTCACTGCGGCGCCCCGTCGCCGCGTGTCGTCGGGCCTCGTGTTGTCGCTTCGGGCAGCTTGCCCGGTGAGAATCCACGTCGGGCTGAGTTTCAGCCTGAAATCGGTCGCGGCCAATCGGCTGGAGCTCGCTCCGGATTCGCGATCGGTCACCAAAGCCCCGATGGTGGACCATTTCCCGATGTCCCGCTGAACTCTGACGACCGCGTTGACAGCTCGCGCGCCTAATGACTGACCGTTGACCGGCAGCTGGCTTCCCTGTGCTCGGTCGTCCGCGACGAGGCCGCCGAACGCCCACTTACCGGCTTTGCCCGTCAACCGCACGCCGAGCTGCGGATTGACGATCCGCCGCGAGAACACGAACACTTCAGGAGTCGAGAAGACCCCCGCGTTTTCGACGAAGAACGGTCGTCTCTCCGGAAAGAACACCTCGAAGCGGCTGTTGACCGTCACCTGCGGCGCGTCGGACTCGATCTGGCTGAAATCGGGGTTGACGGTCGCATCGATCGTTGCGCCGTTGCTCGTGACGACCTTCATGTCCACGCCGCCTCGCCGCTCGGACGCCCGCGCGAACGCGGCGGCTCGAGTGTCCAGATATCTGGCGTCGGTCGTCGCCGCGTATGGAACCACTTGCATGTTATGGCCGGAGCTGACGCCTTTGAGGCCTTGCACGATGCCAAGCTGGCTGAGGACGCCTTCGATGCGCGCGGTGATGAGAGGCCAGTACGAAGACTCACTGTTCCGAGGAATATGCCGACCGAGGCCGATTCCCCAGACCTGCGCATCGTCATTCGAAAAACGAAGGCTCTTGAACGGAATGGCGAGCAGCACCGCGAACCCGTCGGCCGTCAGTTTCCCTTCGGAACGCCACAGGGCGTCGTAGCTGTAATCAGTGCCCGCGCCCTCCGTCAGGATGCCGTCGCGCTGAATGCCGAGCGCGTTGACCTCGAAGACGTACGCTCGCCGACGGTCCCTGAACGTGTCCAGATACAGCACGACCCGATCGTCCGATCCGATGTTCTCCCGCCGGGCAAGCTGCGCGCGGATGTGTTGCGGATCGTCGCGGCACTCGAAGATGACGTACAGATTGCGATCGTCATACGACAGGTAGGCGCGAGTCTCCAGGCTCGCGCGCAGGCCGTCGCCAGGCTGCCGCTGACGAAAGTCGCTGACCGTCGCGGGGGGCGCGTGACCGGACAGGATGGCATCCAGCGTTGGAGCGGAGGCGACACGGGCAATCTGCAGCTCGTTCAGATCCACGCCAGCCGGCTGCGCGCGCGCACCGGACGCTGCCGCCAGCGCGAAAAGCGTCAGATACAGCAAACGCAGAACCGGAAACCCTCGGCGCAACATCTGGAACAAGCGCTAGGCTGGTCCGCTCGTTGTGGGCGGCGCGACACGACGTTCCCCGGCCAGGTGAAGAACCCGCGCCGCGACGGCCTCGTTGCGGACGGCCGCCTGCGCAACGAACGCGCTCGCATCCTGCTGGCGCGGCGCCTCCGAGAGCAGCTCCGCAAGAGACTGCGGCGCCTCGTCGCGCCAGATCCAGGGCTCCAATCCGGCGGCCTTCATGAATGACTCGACCTTTCGATCGCCCGACAACGCCACAACTTTCTTTCCCATCGCCAGACCGATAATACAGCCATGAAGCCGGGAACTGACGACAACATCCGCCTCGCGATAACGCTGAACCGTCGCGTCGAGCTGTTGGCGTTTTCCGTCGCCAATCCTGTTGTTGATCTCCACGTAGGCACGGCCTGTTTCCGCGGCGAAGCGGGTGACCGTCGCGACGACGGTTTCGTAGCGGTGTCTGGTGATCACGCCTCGATGGTGCACGTGCAGCGCGCCATGCCCGTTGCGCGAGTCGGAACTGAACAGTGACATAGCGGGACAGGCGACCGGTCCCTCCGCGAGCCCCTGCAGAAACGTCATCGTCAGTTCGTCTCGGACGACGGCAAGCTTCGCCGCGGAGAAGACCGGCCGAAGAAGGTTGATGTCGGGCTGCGACGCCGCCTGCACGTGGTCGCAAAGCCCCACGCCCCAGATCATGGTGGGCGTGGCTTCGGCGATCCCAGGCATACGCTTCCAGAAGGGGTCGAAGTAGTCCATCAGAAGCCCGCCGCCGCCGATCACGATCGTGTCGCCTGGCGACAATCGCGACAGTCGCTCCAACGTTGCCGCCCGGTAGGGTTCGTCGCAGAGATGCTCGACCACCGGCGCCGGCGACAGCAGTTTCTGTATCGCGAGGGCGGACAGCCAGTCGCCAATGTTCGATTTGCACGCGAACACGTGATGAATCATGGGCTGACCGCTGCGCGGGCACGACCGAGCCGCACGGTATTTCCCGCGTGCCTGACGGTGAAGGCGAGAATCAGCGACACGCCCACCCCGATAACAAACGCGCGCAGTTCGTCGCCCACGCCACCAATACGGCGTGGGAAGCCGTAATATCGACCGACAATGAACGGAACCAGATGGAATAGATAGATCGCATACGAGTTCGCGGCGACATACGACGTCGCCGCGGCGAGCCACGGTGGCATGGTCAGCCTGATTCGCCACGTCAGCGCGCAGACCGCGATCACAAAGAAGGCGATGCCCTCGTTGAACACGATTCCGTAGAGCACGTAGTACAGGCCGGAAACGTACGCGACCGCGGCGACGCTCATCAGAATCTGACGACGACGCGTTTCCGCGAAGTACAGGCACCATCCAATGGCGGCCCAGAATGCCACGTCCGTCGTCGGCATGCACGCCGTTTGGGAACATGCATTCCAGGAGTAGCCCCATGTCAGGCGCCCCAGAAACACCAGCGCCGTGCTCGCGGCGAGCGCACCAAGGCCGCATGCGAATGGAGCGCCGGCGATCCGTGCGCGGAGAACGGGAACGGAGCAGGCAAGAAGCACGGACGACACGATGAGGACGTAGGCTTCGACGAACCAGTACGCGTTATAGGCAACGGGCTCGTATGGGGACGCCAAGACATTACCGAGCAGCAGCAGATCGGGCCAGCGGAAGACTCCCTCCCACAGCAGCCATCCGACGAGCACGCCGTAATAGATGAGGGCATTCGAGATCAGCGGCCGCGCGACCTCTCGTATTCGACCCTGAAACAGCGCCTTCGATTGAAATCGACCGAGACTGTAGCCGACCATGCACATCAGCACCGAGGCGCCGCCGGCGAACCCCCATCTGGTCAGGTGATGAAGCACGACGAGGAGAATCGCGGCTGACCGCATGTACACGTTGGGATCAACGCTCGGCCAGCGTCGCTGCAGCACATGCGCCGCAGCAAGATCGTTGATCGGTATGCGCTCCCAGTCTCGCGGCAATACGTCGAGAACCGCCTCTAGATCGATCGCGAGCTGCACGAATGTCAGCGAGTCGCCGCCCAGCGAAACGAAGCTGTCTGTCGGAGCAACCGGTCGCGGCCAGAATGCTTTGCGGAAGGACTCCAGCGTTGAAGGCGGAACGGTTTCCTCCTCCTGCGACTGTCGATGTCGGTGCGCGAGCTGATTCAGGCTCCGGTAATCCACCTTCCCGCTGCTCAGGCGAGGCATCTCCGGAACGCGCAGAACGTCCATCTGCGTCGGCTTGACGTTGCTGACTTCCATGACGCGCCGCGATGCCGCGTCGACGTCGTTTCCGTTCGCGAGCGCCACAACCAGGCGCTCGTCGTTGCCAGTCACGACGGCGTCGATCCCGGCGAGTCGTAGTTGCCGCTCGATGTCGTCGTGACTCACCCGGAAGCCGGACAGCTTCGAAAAACGGCTCATGCGTCCGACGATTCTGAAATAGCCCGCTTCCGTCCGTTCAGCGAGATCGCCGGTGCGGAGCTCGTGAAGCTCCGGACCCTTGCCGAGATCGGCCGAGTTAGTCGCGTAGCCCATCATCACGTTGGGACCGCGGTACACGAGTTCACCGGTCGTCAATGGCTGTTCGATGCGACCCCCGTCCCCGTCCACGAGCAGCAGCTCGCCATCCGGAATGGCGATACCGATCGTGTCTGGGTTCTCGTATGCGGCCTCGGGCGGCAGATACGCCATTCGGGGCGAAGCCTCCGTCTGGCCGTACATCGCGAAGAAGCGGCCTCCTCGTTCTTGAAGATGCGCGCTGTAGGTCCGGACCAAATCAGGCGGCAGACGTCCGCCGGCCGCGGTCATGAAACGCAATGTGGCGAGCGGACGATCCCGCAGACCGATCCGCTCGAAAATCTCATAGGAGTGCGGGACTCCGGAAATATTCGTGCACCGCGCCTTTTCGAGCCAATCGACGATCCGAGGATCAGTAAGCGGCATCGGCGGCAGACACGCCGCCGCACCGGCGTACAGGTGCGAATTCAGGACCGACAGACCGTATGAGTAATGCAGCGGCAGCGTGAGAGCTCCAACATCGTCTGGGATCAACTCGAGATATGTGGCGATCGACCGCGCGTTGGCCTCCAGGTTGGCGCGGGACAGCTTGACCAGCTTGGCGCTTCCCGTGCTTCCAGACGTAGACAACAGCACCGCGAGATCCGGATGGAGCGCTGTGGAGCGGTCTGTCGCGCAAATCTGATGGATCGCGCCGTCCGGGGAGATGAGTCTTTCGACATCGAAGGTCTTCGCCAGTTCCTCGTTCGACGCGCGCTGATCGGCCGTTGCCAGGATGATCGGGCATCGCGCCTTCAGCGACGCGAGGTACATCGCAATACTTTCCTGAGACAACCGCGCTTCCAAGAGCAGCAGGTGTCGCTGTCGTCCTAACCGCGTGGCCCCTTCGTCAACGCGATCCGCCAGTTCCCGATAGGACACCGATACGCCGCCATCAAGGATGAGGGCGGTGGAGTCCTGGAACGTTCTCAGGCGGTCGACGAAAAATGGGTTCTCCATACGCGCTGAACTCGATGCACTGGTTCTGTTCGATGCTTTCCCGAGAGACACGTATGATGAATCGCCCTCGGCGCGACATGTCTGTCGGTGTTTCCGTCGACCTTCTACTCGGTGGTTGGCTGCTCGGTCCGCTGCCCGCGACAGGTTGGTTGTCTGAGGGCCGAACTGGACGTCAGCCGCGGTTACATGCTGCGGCGATTCGTAAGAACACATCGATTGTGCAGGACCGTGGTCGGTTGACGCAAGCTTCTCGGCGCGCCGTGAGGCGGTTGCTCAGGGACAACGCCGGCCAGCCACTCCGGCAGCTCTGGGAGTTGATCATGAAGTGAAGTCGAACGGCACGACGTGCAGCAAGACGACCAGACATTGCTGCTCCTTCGCGTCCTCACGTAGCAAGCCTCCGTGGCGCGCGCGACACAGGTTTGGTTCCACGTCTCGCAACCAGTCCTCATAAGTCGTTAGCGTTCCAAAAGAGCTGCCGGCAGGGCAGATCCGCGGAGGACGATCACCCGGTGAACGCGGCTCGAAGCTCGGTGAAAGATGTATGACGGTCAGCCCCTTCGTGCGATAAACTTGAATCTTGGTATGAGCACGAACGTCAAGATCGAAATCGACGAGCGAACGGCCGACGTGCTACACGCCCGCGCCTCGGAACTGGGCCTGACCGTATCAGAACTGGTCGCTGAACTGGCGACGCTCGACAGTGAGCCGATCGCCGTGGACTCAGACGAAATTGCGGAGCTCGATCGGCGCTGGCAGAAGATCGAAGCGGGCCAACCCACGGTTCCACACGAGCGCGTCGTTCGGTGGCTGCGCACGTGGGGCACGCCCCGATTTCGCCGGTGGCAGGATCAATAGACCTCGATTGGTTGGACGATGCACTCGCCGACCTCGATCGATTCGCGGCGTTCCTCGAGCAGCAATCCCCCGAGCTTGCGGCAATCGTCGCAGAGGAAATCATCGCCAGAGCGCAGCTGCTCTCCCGCCATCCGAAGCTCGGTCGCCGCGAAGGGTCCATACCGGAGACATCGATAACACTTTCGGGCCCAAGGGGTTTCCGATCGATCCATGCCAGTAGCAGCGTGGCGACTGCAGTGTTTTCGCCCTGTCTTGTATAATCGGCCCTAAAATTTTTTGTGAGGATTGGAACCTAATGCACCGTCTCCACGTTTTCGCAGTTGCATGTCTGCCGCTGGCGGGCGCGGTCGCTTCGTGCAATCAACCGCCTGCGGCACCAGCACCAGCACCGGCCGCGGCTCCGACGCAGACGCCAGTCGAACGTGGCGAGCTGTTGGTCGCGATTGGTGGCTGTCACGACTGCCACACTCCAAAGAAGCTTGGAGCGATGGGGCCGGAGCCGGATATGGCGCGATCCCTGTCAGGTCATCCCGAAGACGCGGCAATCGCGGCGCCCTTCAAGCCTGCGACGGGCAGCCCCTGGACCGTCGCGACCAACGACAATCTCACTGCGTGGAGTGGACCATGGGGCGTGTCCTTCGCGGCCAACCTCACGCCGGACACGAACACGGGATTGCACAGTGGCGTCTGGACTGAAGAACTGTTCGTCAAAGCCATTCGAACCGGCAAGCACATGGGAACCGCACGCGATATCCTGCCGCCCATGCCGTGGCCTGCCATGGCACGGTTGAGTGACGAAGAACTGAAGGCGATTTGGGCGTACCTGGGGACCATTCCGCCGATCACGAATCACGTGCCGGAGCCGATCCCGCCCACGGGAACACCTGCGAAGTAGACCAGGCGTAGGCGTGTGCGGGCGCGTCTATGCGCTCCGTGGCCGAGGATGCAATCCATCTCACGTCGTTCACCGGGCGCCGTTGACGAGCACCTTCGCCGGAGATTCATGGGTTCAATGACGAGTCGGCACAATCATCGTCGCGCCTTCCTCCTGCTCCTGCTTTCGGCTGGATTGCTCGCCGACCATGGCTTCGCTCGCCAGGGCCAGGCAGTAGTCCTTGACGCACAGAGCGCCAGCTATCACGTCTATCCGAACGGCCGGATACAAGACGCACTCGAGGCGGCCGCGCGAGATCCCGTCAACAAGACCGTCTACGTTCATGCGGGAACGTACCGGCCATCCGCCAAGGGACAGGCGCTCGTCTGGTTCAATGCCCGTCACGACGGCATCACGTTGGAAGCGGTTGGGGAAGTCATCCTCACTGCCAGCAATCCAGAGATTGCCGACGCACGGGCTCCGAGTTTCCCGGCGGTCGTAAACCACGTGGTCTATTTCGGTGACGGGGTGTCACGAAAGACCGTGTTCCGAGGCTTCAAGGTCACCGGCGCCAACAACTTCACCACTGGCTCTGGCCAGAAGTCGCCCATCGAGTCCGACGACATTCGAAAATCGCCGTTCTTCTATACGGATGGCGGCGGCATCAAGATCTACGCACGCTCCTACCCCACGATCGAACACGTCGAGGTGTACGGGAACTATACGAGCCCGTGCGGGGGCGGCGTGTCAGTTGAGCACCTTGGACAAACCCAGGATGCGGTGCTCTTCCGACACTGCATCTTTCGCGACAACCGCACGCAGACGACGGGGTCGGCCATCGATCTACTGTTCAGCAGCCGTGCCATCATCGAAAACTCTCTCTTCGTAGGAAATGTCTCCAACATGGGCGTTGACGTGGTCGGCCTGTTGAGCGGGGGAGAGTACAACCCGGAGCACGGCTCGGGTGCCCTCACGGTGTTCGAAGGCTCTCGTGCCACGGTCAGCAACAGCACGTTTACGGGCAATTGGTCTGGCGTGGATGACGCCGGACGTGGAAGCACGTACCTCAATTCGATCTTCTGGAGGAATGTGCTCGGCGGCGGAATCTCGGCCGGCTCCCGCTATGAGCTCGATATCGAGGACGCCGCTGGCGTTCGCGGGTCCTTCATTCACGGAGAGGTGAACGATCTCAGGGGAACCATCAAGCGAGATCTGAATACGTTCGACCCTCCAGACCCTCGCTTCGACGCGCAGTTCTCACCCAAGGCGCCGGAGTATGCGGGTGTGGGATATCGTCCCGTGAAGGCTCCCGCCACGGAGGGCCGCACGGGTCCGTAGCGAGGCGACCTCGCCTTGCTAGGGTTCGCGCACGTCGATCGACGAACCCATCTCGATTGGCGGTCGGAGCGTCTGTCTCTTGCCGGAGGGCCACAGTACCTCGATGCGGTTGACGGCTTCGGCATTGCCGAGACCGAAGTACAGCGGGTGCACGCTGTGCGACAGATATCCCGAATTGCCGTCCATCACCTTGGTGTAGGTCGATCCGCCGGCCGTGACCTTGACCACCGCGCCGAGACCATTGCGGTTCGACGTGGTTCCGGTGAGCTTCACCGAGATGTGGCGCACCGTTGTCTTCTCGGTCAGATTGCTGACGAGGACCGTTGGCTGGGCATTGAACTCATTGGTGACGATGTCGAGGTCGCCGTCGCCGTCGATGTCGAAGATGACCGCCGCGCGTGTGCCGCGCGCGCCCCAGACGGACACGCGTCCCGTCACCTTGGCTTCCAGGGCCAAGGGGTGGTTCCTGTCCCTGCCGGATGCGTCCAGTTCGAACCACGGCGTCGTGACGCCGCTCTTCCGTGGCTCGATCCCAAGTACGAATTCCGCGTCGGCGAATCGCTCGCCCCGGTCATTGAGCTTCACCGAATTGACCATGTAGCGGTACGGGAAGTTCATTCCGGACGCGATGAAGGTGTCGTCGTATCCATCGGCATTGAGGTCGCCAACGCTCGGCCCCCACGGACAGTAGCTCTCCACCGCGACCTGATCGGAAATCTCGCGGAACTTCCCGGGTCCCTCCTTGAGGAAGAACGAGTTGCCCCAGATACTCGTACTTCCGTTTCCGCGGAACGACTCGGGCCACGCCATATGCGATTTCATCCGCTCGTGCTCGGGGCCGATCATCTCGCTCATGTCGGAGTGCATGTCGGTGACGAAGATATCCAGGCGGCCGTCGTTGTTGAAGTCGAACACCTTGATCCCCATCGCGCCCCACGACGTCTTCGGGAACAGCTGACGGCTCTTTTTCACAAAGCGCGTACCGCGGACGTTCTCGTAGTACTGGTTGTCGCCCTGCATGTTCAATACATACAGATCGAGCCAGCCGTCGTCATTGGCGTCGAGCGCACTCGCGTCGCCCGACCAGGACAGGTCCTGGAGACCGGTCTGCCTCGAGACGTCAGCGAAGCGGTTTCCGCCCTCATTGCGAAACAGGATGCTTTGCTCCGCCCGCTCGGGCTTCAAGTGACCGGCGAAGGCGTCCTCGAACGCCGTGTAGTACCTGTAGCCGTCACCCCCCGCCATCGTCTCCGTCGTGTACCGTCCGACGTTGACGAGGAAGAGGTCGAGGCGGCCGTCGCGGTTGTAGTCGAAGAAGACGGCGGCCGACGAGTGTCCGGTGTAGTTGAGACCGGATGCCGCGGAGATGTCCGTAAAGCGGCCGTGGCCGTCGTTCTCGTACAGCAGATTGCCGGCGCGGACGGTTGTCACGTACAGATCGGCGTCCCCGTCATTGTCGATGTCGGCAAACGAAGCCGAGACGCTGATCTTGCCAGGCACGGCTACGCCTGACGACGCCGTGATGTCCTGAAACTTGCCGCCGCCGACATTCCTCCAAAGCTGATTGCCGCCCACCTGGTTGACGAAATAGATGTCAGAGAGACCGTCCCCATCGACATCGGCAATCGCGATGCCGTTGCCATGATCGTAGTGGGCCGCCTGATACGTTCTTCCGGCGTCGTCAACGCTGCGGTGCGTGAACGAGATACCGCTTTCGACGAGCCGATCCGTGAACTGGAAATCGTGGAAGACGCGGATTCCGTCGGCGGCCTTCACCTGTTCGTCTCGAAGCTTCTGAAGCCACGAGGCGTCTTGCAGCTCAGGCGGGATCAAGAGAACCGGGGCGGTGGGGGGCGGGGACTGTGCGGCTGACGTGGCCGTCCCCGTTCGCGCGCCGAGTAGAAAGGCTGTCGCGGTGGCGACGGCAATCACGAGCAGGGTCGAGGCAGTTCGTGCGTACGGAGATCGAACCACGGGATGACGCCTCCAAATCCGGGACCGTCGTGGAAGCGAATGGACCCTCGCGAGAGAGGCGGATTCGTTACGCCCGGCGCGGGGCATTCTACGCTTGTTCGAGGCACATTTCCACGTTTTCCTAGGAGATTGCGCTTGACGCGCCCTTGAATACCGCGCGAAAATGTAACGTTTGTCTGTCGCGTTCTCTCGTTACCAGGGTAGGTCGGTCCATGTGGCGCAGGAAGGTGCAATGCCTTGGAATTGCCTGCGCACGATTAATCCCGTGAAGACGTCTCAACACGGCGGTCGCATCGGCGTCGGGGATACTCCCGCCGTCGTGCTTCCGCAGTGCCTGACAAAGGACATCACATTAATGCGTAGGTTCGCTCGGTTTCTCTTCGTGTTCACATGGCTGCTGGTCCTGCCAGCGGCGGCTTATGCGCAAGCGTCTATTACCGGTGTCGTCCGGGATACGTCCGGGGCCGTTCTGCCCGGCGTGACCGTCGAAGCGGCGAGCCCGGTTCTCATTGAAAAGGTCCGGTCCGTCACGACCGACGGGAGCGGGCTGTACCGAATCGTCGATCTGCGGCCGGGCACGTACAGCGTGACCGTGACCCTGCCGGGCTTCAGCACGGTGCGTCGTGAAGGCATCGAGCTGACGGGCAACTTCACCGCGACGATCAATGCGGAGATGCGCGTTGGATCACTCGAGGAAACGATTACGGTGACGGGGGCGTCGCCGATTGTGGACGTGCAGAGCACGGCGCAGCAGCAGGTGCTCGGCAAAGACGTGATCGATAATATTCCGTCCTCCCGCACTCAATTCGGCATCGCCAATCTCATTCCGGCGATGAACACGAGCAACACCTCGGACGTCGGCGGCACGAACTCCATTTCACTGGTGTTTCTGACGGCGCACGGCGGGCGCACCACCGACCAGCGCGTGATGATCGACGGCCTTTCGACCAACAATGCAGAGGGCGCCGGGCAGTACAGCGGCTATCTGCCGAACATGAGCAGCACGCAGGAGATGGCGGTTGACTTCGCGGGCGGCTCGGCGGAGATGCCGACGGGCGGCGTGCGGATGAACCTCATTCCGCGCGACGGCGGCAACACGATTCGTGGCAACGCGGTCGCCAACGGGATGAGCGGCGGCTGGATGCAGGGCAGCAACTACGACGCCGATCTGAAGGCGCGCGGCCTTCCGACGCCGAATGACATTCAGAAGCTGTGGGACTTCAACGTGGGTGTCGGCGGTCCGATCAAGCAGGACCGGGCCTGGTGGTATGCCGCGGCGCGGTACAACGGCGAGAACGTCTATTCAGGCGGCTTCGGCAACCTGAACGCCAATCAGGCGGACAAGTGGCTCTATGCGCCGGACCTGAACAACCGCCTGGCGAACAAGCACCAGCAGCGCAGCGTCAACGGGCGACTGACGTGGCAGGCCACGCCGAAGAACAAGATCAGCGTGTTCTACGACGATCAGTACCGCTGCGTCTGCACCCAGCAGCTGAACGCGACCACCTCCATCGAAGCCGGCAACGACCTGCAGTATCCGTTCGCCGACTTCGCGACGGTGACGTGGTCGTCACCGGTCACCAACCGGCTGTTGCTCGAAGCCGGCGTGTCGTATCACCCGGAACGGTGGAGGAGCGTCAGCGAGACATGGGGACCTGGCGAAGGGCCGAACACGCTCTTGATCGGCGTCACCGATCAGGCGGACGGCCGCGTGTATCGCGGGCGGAATACGCCGTTCTCATCCACGCTGACCGTGGTGACGAACACGCGCGCCTCGATGTCGTATGTCACGGGCACCCATTCGCTGAAGGTCGGGTTCAACAACCAGCACGCGACACGTTCGTCTGCGGCGCAGTTCGTACCGGACAACATGATGTACCGCTTCCGCAACGGCGTGCCGAACCTCATCACGCAGCGGACCAATCCGCAGCTCATCGATGAGAACCTCGGCTGGGACCTGGGCCTCTACGCGCAGGACAAGTGGACGATCGGCAGGCTGACGGCGAACCTCGGCGTGCGTTACGACTACATGACGACGTACTTCCCCGAGCAGCACCTGGGCCCGACGACGTTCTTCCCGAACCGCGACATCTCGTTCCCTCACATCGACTGGGTGAACTGGAAGGATGTGACTCCGCGGCTTGGAGCCGTCTACGACCTGTTCGGCAACGGCAAGACGGCGCTGCGGGTGAGCCTCAACAAGTACATGCTCGCCTTCGGCCTGCAGGGCACGTTCGGCGACGGCAGCAACCCGATCAACCTGATTCCGAATGTCACCACGCGTTCGTGGAACGACGCGAACACGAACTACGTGCCGGACTGCGATCTCACGAGCCCGTTGGGTAACGGCGAGTGCGGGCCGATGTCGGATCGGAACTTCGGACAGAACATTCCGAGCGCCTCGGTGGACCCGGACATCCTGCGGGGCTACGGCAAGCGTGGCTACAACTGGGAGTTCTCGACGGGCATCCAGCACCAGATCACGCCCGTCGTCTCGGTGGACGTCGCGTTCTTCCGCCGGTGGTATGGCAACTTCATCGCCATCGACAACACGGCGACGACGGCGGCGGACTACTCGGCGTTCAGCATCACGGCGCCGACGGACTCTCGGCTCCCCGGAGGCGGCGGCTACACGGTCAACAACCTGTATGACCTGAACCCGAACAAGGTGGGACAGATCGCGAGTCTCTACACGTTCGCCGACAACTTCGGGAAGCAGATCGAGCACTGGAACGGCGTGGACGCCGGTGTGAACACGCGGTTCGGAAACCGGATTCTGCTCCAGGGCGGCCTGAGCATGGGTCGTACGGTGACCGACAACTGCGAGGTGCTGGCGAAGTCGCCGGAGATCATCTCCGGGCTCCTGGCGACGACGTCAACAGCGCAGGTGGTGCTGCCGACGACGCCGGTGGGGGTGCCGTACTGCAACCAGAACACCGGGTTCCTGACGCAGATCAAGGGCTTCGGCTCCTACACGATCCCGAAGGTGGACGTGCAGGCGAGCGCGTCGGTCCAGAGCTACATCGCTCCTGGCACAGCGACCACGACGGGTCTGGCGGCCAGCGGGCCGAACATCAGCGCCCAGTACGTGGCGACCAACGCCGTGATCGCGCCGTCGCTCGGACGGAGTCTGTCCGGCGGCGCGCCGAATGCGACGGTGAACCTCCTGGCGCCAGGGCAGTTGTACGGCTCGCGCGTCAATCAGGTGGACTTGCGGGTGGCGAAGATCCTGACGTTCGGTCGGGCGCGCACCTCGGTGAGCCTGGATCTCTATAACTTGTTCAACAAGAACACGGTGACGGTGGAGAACGCCAACTACGCGAGCTTCCGCACGCCGTTGGCGATCATGCAGGCGCGCTTCATGAAGCTCGGCGCGCAGATCGATTTCTAAGAGTCAGAAGGCCGCCGTCGCCGGCTGGTGACGGCGGGCCGTTTCACGAGCATCACGCCGCCCGCGCTCGGATCGTCGATCCGGGCGCGGGCGTTTTGCGTTTCAGGCGGTTCGCTCGCGGAGGCCTATCCGCTGTCCCTTCAACGCCAATTGGCGATGGCTGATTGGGAGGCCCCGAGGGGGCGTCTCGGACGCGGAAATTCCTTGACGCATGGCGAGTCCCGGCCCATCATCTAGCCTCATAAATTCAGGCGTCGTCGCTCTCATTCTCTCTCTCGGGCGTCACCACAGTCGTGTTCGATTGTCTCGCATGGAGGATAGTGTCTGATGGCGTCGAAGTTCCCGCGTACGATCTCCCGTCGCATAGCTCGAAGCACCGTCGCCGCTGGTGGCGATGCCGTGGTTACCCAAGCCCCGCAGCGTCGGACGGAGGACATTGTATTGATTCCATTGATGCGTAGGTTTGCTCGGCTACTGTTCGTGTTCACGTGGCTGCTGGTCCTGCCGGCGGCTGCCTACGCGCAAGCGTCTATTACCGGTGTCGTCCGGGATACGTCCGGGGCGGTTCTGCCCGGCGTGACCGTCGAAGCGGCGAGCCCGGTTCTCATTGAAAAGGTCCGGTCCGTGGCGACGGACGGGAACGGTCTGTACCGGATTGTCGATCTGCGGCCGGGCACGTATACCGTGACGGTGACCCTGCCGGGTTTCAGCACGGTGCGCCGGGAAGGCATCGAGCTGACCGGAAACTTCACGGCGACGGTCAACGCGGAGATGCGCGTTGGATCACTCGAGGAAACGATTACGGTGACGGGGGCGTCGCCGATTGTGGACGTGCAGAGCACGGCGCAGCAGCAGGTGCTCGGCAAAGACGTGATCGATAATATTCCGTCCTCCCGCACGCACTTCAGCATCGCCAACCTGATTCCGGCGATGAATACGAGTAATACCGGAGACGTCGGCGGCACCAATGCGATCCAGCTGGTCTTCCTCACGGCTCATGGCGGACGGACCACCGATCAGCGCGTGATGATCGACGGCCTGTCCACCAACAACGCGGAGGGCGCCGGGCAGTACAGCGGCTACCTGCCGAACATGAGCAGCACGCAGGAAATGTCGATCGATTACGCGGCGGGCTCCGCGGAAATGCCGACGGGCGGCGTGCGCGTGAACCTGATTCCGCGCGAGGGCGGCAATGCGATTCGCGGCACGGGGTTCGTCAACGGCATGGGCGGCAGCTGGATGCAGGGCAGCAACTACGACGCTGACCTGAAGGCGCGCGGCCTGGCGACGCCGAATGACATCAAGAAGCTGTGGGACCTCAACGTGGGAATCGGCGGACCGATCAAGCGGGATAAGGCGTGGTGGTACGCGGCCTATCGGTACAACGGCGAGCAGGTGTACACGGGCGGCTTCGGCAACCTGAACGCCAACCAGGCGGACAAGTGGCTCTACGTGCCGGACCCGAACAATCGTCTGGCGAACCTGCACCATCAGCGGAGCCTCAACGGGCGGTTGACCTGGCAGGCGACGCCGAAGCATAAGTTCAGCGGCTTCTACGACGACCAATACCGCTGCGTCTGCCCGAACACGCTGAACGCCACCACCTCCATCGAGGCGGGAAACGACCTGCAGTATCCAGGCGCCGACTTCATGGCGCTCACGTGGTCGTCGCCGTACACCAACCGGCTGTTGCTCGAAGCCGGCGTGTCCTATCACCCGGAACGGTGGCTGAGCGTCAGCGAGACGTGGGGACCGGGCGAGGGGCCGAACAAGCTCTTGATTGGCGTGACCGATCAGGCGGACGGTCGCGTGTATCGCGCGCGGAGTGGACAGTTCTCGTCCACGCTCACCGTGGTGACGAATACGCGCGCCTCGATGTCGTACGTCACCGGCACCCACGCGGTCAAACTGGGTTTCAACAATCAGCACGCCACGCGATCCTCGGATCAGAAGTTCGTGCCGGCCAACGTGGCGTATCGCTTCCGCAATGGCGTGCCGAACCTGATTACCCAGCGCACCAATCCGCAGCTCATCGAGGAGAACCTTGGCTGGGACCTGGGCCTCTTCGCCCAGGACAAGTGGACCGTCGGCAGGCTGACGGCGAACATCGGCGTGCGGTATGACTACCTCACGTCGGAGTTTCCCGAGCAGCACCTCGGTCCGACGACGTTTGTCCCGAACCGCGACATCTCGTTTCCACAGCAGGACTGGTTGAACTGGAAGGACGTGACGCCGCGCCTGGGCGCTGTCTACGACCTGTTCGGCAACGGCAGAACGGCGTTGCGGGTGAGCCTGAACAAGTACATGCTCGCCTTCGGGCTCCAGGGCACGTTCGGGGACGGCAGCAACCCGATCAACCTGATTCCGACGACCACCACGCGATCGTGGAACGACAGCTTCTACGGCGTGGGGGATCCGCGGACCGGCAACTACGTGCCTGATTGCGATCTCACGAGCCCGCTGAACAACGCGGAGTGCGGTGCGATGTCGGATCGCAACTTCGGCTTGAACATCCCAAGCGCCGCGGTGGACCCGGACATCCTGCGGGGCTACGGCAAGCGCGGCTACAACTGGGAGTTCTCGACGGGTGTGCAGCATCAGCTGACCCCCACGATGTCGGTGGACGTGGCCTTCTTCCGCCGGTGGTACGGCAACTTCATCGCCATCGACAACACGGCGACGACGGTGGCCGACTACTCACAGTTCAGCATCGTCGCGCCGACGGACTCGCGGCTCCCGAATGGCGGGGGCTACACGATCGGCAACCTGTATGACTTGAACCCGAACAAGGTGGGGCAGATTTCCAGCCTCTATACCTTCTCGGACAACTTCGGGAAGCAGATCGAGCACTGGAATGGCGTGGATGCCGGTGTGAACACGCGGTTCGGGAACCGGATTCTGCTGCAGGGCGGACTCAGCACCGGCCGAACGGTGACCGACAACTGCGAGGTGCTCGCGAAGTCGCCGGAGATCATCTCCGGGCTGCTCGCCACGACGTCAACGGCACAGGTGGTGCTGCCGACGACGCCGGTGGGGGTGCCGTACTGCAACCAGAACACCGGGTTCCTGACGCAGATCAAGGGCTTCGGTTCCTATACGATCCCGAAGATCGAGGTGCAGGCGAGCGCGTCGGTTCAGAGCTATGTCGCTCCGGGAACGGCCTCGACGACTGGTCTGGCCGCCAGCGGACCGAACATCAGCGCGAACTACGTGGCGACCAATGCCGCTATCTCGCCGTCCCTCGGGCGGGTTCTCTCGGGAGGCGCGGCGAACGCGACGGTGAACCTGGTGGCGCCAGGGGAACTGTATGCGGCGCGTGTTCACCAGGTTGACGTGCGTGTGGCGAAGATCCTGACATTTGGCCGCGCCCGCACGTCGGTGAGCCTGGACCTCTACAACCTGTTCAACTTGAACACCGTGACGGTGGAGAACGCCAACTTCGCGAGTTGGCGTGCGCCACTCGGGATCATGCAGGCGCGCTTCATGAAGCTCGGCGCGCAGATCGATTTCTAAGAGTCAGAAGGCCGCCGTCGCCGCTGGTGACGGCGGGCCGTTTCACGAACGTCATGCCGCCCGCGCCCGGATCGTTGATCCGGGCGCGGGCCCGCTTCAGAAGGCTCGGCTCGCGCCCAGAAAACGCTTGACGTAGCCAGACCATCGGCTCATCATCTGTTCCCTAATCCTCGCGTCGTCGCTCTCATTCTCTCTCTCTCTCGGGCGTCACCACTCGGGTGTTGGCTTGTCTCGCATGGAGGAGGTTCTGATGGCGTCGAAGTCCCC
>JAKFXY010000118.1 GCA_021731165.1 Acidobacteriota bacterium
GATTGACGATGTGCGAGACGGACACTCGCAAACCCCGGACGGTCGCTCGCCCGGCCAAGATGTCGGGGCTGTGGGTGATGCGGTCCAAGGGCTGTGCCACGTCTGGAGTCTCCCTGTCTATTGTAGGGCCAGTCAGTGCTGGTCGTTCAGGTTGGGCCACGCTGGCACGTCGCCCGTACGATCGACGCCCTTGGTTGGGCATGACGTTTACAATTGGCGGCGGCGGGGAGTCGCCAAGAGAATCTACGCGACGATGCCAACAAATTCCACGTTCTCGGGGGAACACTCTTTCCCGTAACCCCGTACCGGTACCAGCTTCGGGCGTCTCGATTCCTTCCAGAATCCTCCACGCGTCGTCTACGTAGTTCTACGAATTGAAGAGGGGATCCCCCGTCATCAGAATTCAGCCTGACAAATCGACATCTGCGCAAGTGTCGCTCGCACTTGAGGAGAGGAATAGTCGCATGAAGGGTTGGATCGTTCTGGTTCTCGGGTTCTCTGTTGGAATCTCTGCCTGCGGTGACAAGTCTCCGGCGGCCCCTACGCCGACCACGTCCTCCATTGCTGTGACGGTCAGCAGCCCGCTGAAAGTCGGGGCGACCGCTCAAGCAACAGCCGCGGCAACACTGTCGAACGGTCAAACGCAGTCGATCAGCTCGGGCTGGCGGTCTGACGCTGTCGGTGTCGCCACTGTCACCGACAGCGGCTCAGTAACCGGCATCGGCAATGGGCAAGCGACGATCTACCTTGTATCGGGTGGACGGCAGGGCCAGAAGGTCATTCGCGTCGTGCCCGACTACCAGGGACAGTGGAACGGCCGGCTCCGGGTGACGGCGTGTTCCGAGACGGGACTATTCATGACCACCGGATTCTGCAGCGCATTCATGGTGAACAGCAGCGATCCGTACGCGCTCGACATCAGCCAATCCGACGAGTCGATTACGGGTCGCCTCAGCTTCGGGACCCTCGTCTTCAATCCATTCAGCACCACGATAGAGGCGGACGGAGGCGTGAATGGCACCGCCACGCGGCCCGCCGGCGCTTCCATCTTCTCTATCGACGCGACCTTGCGCATGAACTCCGTGACGGCGGGAAACCTCACGGGAACCGTCGTCGAAGTCTGGCGCGCGATTGGCTTCACGGGGGAGGGTCGGCTCACGGAAGACATCGTGGCGACCAGTCGGCTCAGTACCGCCGCGGTCGATCGGTCACAGCCGACCGTTCAGCCACGGACGCTGAAAGAGACCTTCTGGGCGCGGCGATTCTGATCTTCACGCAAGGGGATCAAGCGAAGCACCCCTTGTGAGCCGTCGTGGTCGTGCCTCGCACATTACTGGTCAAGGACGACAGGTGGGCGCCTTTATCAGACGTCGACCGTCGACGATGACCTTGACACTTCTCACCGGACTTGGCCTGACCCGCAGAGAGACAGAGGTAGCCCTCTGGCTGGCTCAAGGAAAAACGAACGCCGAGATCAGCGTAATTCTGAACATCGGCGTTCGGACCGTCGACAAACACCTCGAGCACATCCTGGACAAGCTCTGCGTCGAGAATCGAACCACGGCCGCGATTCAGATTGTGCGAGCGCTCGCCGCAGTCCCCACGTTCGAGAAGGCCTAAGGACAGAGTGCCACGGTTCTCTCCGCCAATGCCTGGTCCATCAACCAGCAGGGACAGGATTCAGCACCGCATCGGTGATCCGCTCGGCGCGAACAACGAAGCGCTGTGGCGCAGGACCAATGTAGGTGAAGGGATGGCAGGTGATGAGCGTCAGGGTCGGTCGCTCGGTCGCGTGCAGGACGCCGAGGTCAGTGGGCTCGACGACCAGCGTCTCTCGGACGACATACTCAATCATGGCGTCCGCCGACAGGAATCGGACGACGTCTCCCACGCGGATCTTCCTGAGCGGACGGAAATCCATGTCCCGGTGGGCGGCGACCAGCAGCCAACCGGCGGTTCGCCTGATCGCGTCTGTGGTCATGGGCCTACCTCCGCGTCATGACGATCTTCAGACGGAGCCATGTAACCGACGCGGCTTCTGGCAACGAGGCGCCGGCCGTCAGGCGCGTAAGTCGTCGAGATGGAACACGTTGCGGCGTGACCGCCTCCGCACACGGCTGAGGTCGTGGACGTGAAGCGGTCACGCTGACCGGTACGAATTACAGCCCCCTCCGAGGCCCGCCGTCAAAACAGGAAGGCAACGTCGAGAATGAAACCGCGGTCGTTGTAGACCACGGCATTTCCGGCAATCACGCCGCGACGATAGCCATGCGGCACGACCACGAGTTGTCGCTCGAGGTGCGCCGGGAGCGGACGCATGCGCTTGGCCCAGCCAGGCGGCAGATAACCGCCGCGGACATACCGGTTACGCAGCCCCTGCGGGAGCGGGCGATAGGAGGGCCGGTAGTACTCGCGGATCACAACCACATCCCGCCCGCGAATGTAATGGTCGTCGTGGTGCTGGTGGCGAATCTCGGCGCGTCGGGCACCGCGCCGCTTGTCTCCCGCTTCCGCGGGCTGAACGAACACGGTCGTGCCGAGGATCGCGCCGACGATCATGGCCGATAGCATCTTCTTCACCTGTCACCTCCGTCTCGAAGGCGGCGAGCCTTCAACACCAGAGGGCAGCAAGTCCATTGCCACCTGCGTGATCCCTTCAATGCGCTTGTTCCGCAAGCACTTGCGTCGCTCCTGATGAGTTGTAGGCGGCCTGGAGTCTGGACGCACGGTCTCCACAAGAGGTCAACGGCGGCCTCAGGTATCATTCTCAGGATGTCTTCATGCGTGCTTTCCTGAAAGTCGTCTTCGTCCTCCTCGTACTCCTCGCGCTCGGCGCCGGCGGCGCCTGGTTCTGGGCCGGCCGCATGGCCGGGCCGGCGATCGCCGTCCGCCAGCCAGACGCATTCATCGGCCAGACGAGCAGCCTGGAATTGACGGTGGAGACGCCCGACGGGCGCTTCTCGCGCCTCGACGTCGTCATCGAGCAGAACGGTAAGACGTACCCGGTCTTCACGCTCGACCAGCCCGCGCAGGCACAGGGCGATCAGGAAAGCGCCAAACGACTGTACGTGATGCGACCGATCGGCAAGCGCGCGGTGCCTGATCTCCAAGCCGGACCGGCGCGCATCGTGGTTCGCGCCGCTCGTCCGGTGCTCTTCGGCCTTCGCGACGCGGAGTCCACGGCCACTCGCGACGTGCAGGTGCGACTCGAACCGCCGCGAGTGGGTGTCCAGTCACGCTTTCACTATGTGAATCACGGTGGTGCCGAGTTCGTGGTCTACACGGCCTCTCCGGCTGACGTCGAGTCGGGCGTGCGCGTGGGCGACCAGACCTATCCCGGCTTTCCGGGCACGGCGGTGGGCATCAGCGAACCCTCGACGCGCGTGGCGTTCTTCGCGCTCCTGCCCGACCAGGATCTGAACACGCCAATCAGCATCTTCGCGCGCGACCCGGCAGGCAATGAAGTGGTGGCGTCGGTCGAGCACATGCCGTTTCCGAAGCCATTCGGCAAGAGCCGGATCCCGGTGGACGGCTGGGTGGGACGGGTCGTGCCGCCGATCATCACGAATACGCCCGACATGGAGCTCTCCGCCGACCCGAGCAAGATCGTCGAGTCATTCGTGCGCATCAATAGCGACTTGCGGAAGCGCAACGCGCAGACGATCGCCGAGCTGGCAAAGAAGACCGCGCCGAAGATGCTGTGGAAGGATCCCTTCCAGCCGCTCGGCAACGCGGCTGTCGAAGCGCGGTTCGCCGACTACCGCACGTACCTCTTCGAGGGACGCGAGATCGACCAGCAGGTGCATCTCGGGTTCGACCTCGCCGTCACCACGCAGGTGCCGATACTCGCCGCGCAAAACGGCGTGATCGTGCACGCCGCGTACCTCGGCATCTACGGCAACTGCGTGATCATCGATCACGGACTCGGCGTGCAGTCGCTGTACGGCCACCTCTCGTCAATGAGTGTGAAGGTGGGGGATACCGTGGAGAAGGGTCAGGCGATCGGCAGGAGCGGGACCACCGGGCTGGCGGCCGGAGACCATCTGCACTTCACGATGCTCGTGAACGGTCACCCGGTGAACCCGGTGGAATGGTGGGATCCCAAGTGGATGCAGGACCGGGTGCTGCGCAAGATCATGGAAGCGGGCGGCGTGTGATAATTGCAGGTTCGGGAGTGACGCGGATGAGGACACGTTCCGGTATCTGGTCGATTCGTGCGCGGATTGCGCTGGGCGTTCTGGCCCTCGGCCTCACGGCCGCCTGTGGCGGCGGCGCGCCGGCGGAGGCTCCGACGACAGCGCCGGTCGCCAACCCGGTGGACCAGGCGACCGCGGGTGCCGTGATCGGCCGGATCGTTTTCGAGGGGACCGTGCCGGCGCCGGCGTCGATCAAGATGACTGCCGACCCGAACTGCGGGAGCGACGGCTCGATGAGCGAGGCGCTGATCGTGGGCGACGGAGGCGCGCTGCAGAACGTCTTTGTGTACGTCAAGGACGGCCTCGGCAACCTGACGTTCCCGGTGCCGGCCGAAATGGTGATTCTCGATCAGAAGGGTTGCCACTACGTCCCGCACGTCTTGGGTGTCCAGGTCGGCCAGCCGGTGCAGATCGTCAACAGCGACGCCACCCTTCACAACGTCCACGCCGCCGGGAAGACCAACCGCGAGTTCAACGCGGGCCAGCCGATCCAGGGCATGAAGATGACCCACACCTTCACGACCAAGGAAGTGATGGTGCCCTTCAAATGCGATGTGCACGGCTGGATGAACGCCTGGGTCGGGGTTCTCGATCATCCGTTCTTCTCCGTGACTGGCCGCGACGGCGCATTCTCGCTGAAGGGACTGCCTCCCGGCACCTACACCATCGAGGCGTGGCACGAGACGCTCGGCACCGAAACCCAGACGGTGACGATCGGCGCGAAGGAATCCAAGGACCTCGCGTTCACGTTCCGCGGCGCGGGGGCCTGAGCCGCCGCGGTCCCGACCCATGCTGTTGCCGCTGTACGCCGCGCTCGTTGCCGCATCCACTGCCCTCCTGATCTTCGCGGGCGGCCTCGTAACGAGTACCGGGTCCGGGTTATCGGTTCCGGACTGGCCAACGAGCTATGGCTGGTTCATGTTCACCTTCCCGCTCGACAAGATGGTGGGCGGCATCTACTACGAGCACGGCCACCGACTCATCGCGACGACCGTCGGCGGCCTCATCCTCGTACTGTCGGTGTGGCTCTGGCGTGCGGAGCCTCGCCTCTGGGTGCGCCGGCTCGGCTACATTGCGCTGGCGGCGGTCATCGCCCAAGGCGTCCTCGGCGGCATCACCGTACTGTGGTACCTGCCAGACGCCATTTCGATCGCGCACGCGAGCCTGGCGCAGATCGTCTTCTGCCTCACCGTAGCCATCGCCCTCGTCACCTCGTCCGGATGGAAGCAGGCCTACTCTGGCGCGGCTTCACCGACGCCAGACGACCGGATGCTGCAGGCCGTTGCGGCTGTAACGACTGGTTTCATCTACGTGCAGATCGTGGCCGGCGCGACAATGCGCCACACCGAGGCGGGACTCGCTATCCCAGACTTTCCGCTCGCTTTCGGCCACCTTGTTCCGCCTCAGTGGGATCCGAAAATCGCCATCCACTACGCGCATCGCGTGGGAGCGCTCGGCGTCACCGCGCTCGTGCTGGCGACGACCGGGCACGTGTTCTTTCACCATTGGCGTCGGCGTGAGCTACGACGGCCGTCGATCCTCCTGCTCCTGCTCGTGGCGCTGCAACTCACGCTCGGCGCGCTCACGGTACTGAGCGGAAAGCAGGTCATCTTCAACTCGTTGCACGTGGTGACCGGAGCCTGCGTGCTCGCAACCTCGCTCGTGCTGACGCTGCGCGCCAGTCGCGCGCGATTCTCCGGCGCCGCGTTCGTCGGATCGCCCCGCGAATCCGGCCCGCCTTCGCCAGGCTTCGGCGTGCCAGGCAGGGTTCGCGCCGCCCGCGATCCACGTCTGCCCTCAGCACCCGCGGGAGCGAAGGCATGAAAGCCGCCGCGGCGGCCGACGTGGCTCCACGGGCGGGCGACACGGTGAATGCCGCGAGCCGTGTCGCGGACTTCATCGCGCTCACGAAGCCTCGGCTGAATCTCCTCGTTCTCATCACGACGCTGTGCGGGCTGTACCTCGCCTCACCTGGCGGCGTGCCGCTGCCCGTCATCATCCACACGCTCGTCGGCAGCGCGCTCGTGGCCGGCGGTGCGGCGGCGCTGAACCAGGTTTGGGAACGCGACACCGACCGGATGATGCGCCGTACCAGGACGCGTCCGCTCCCCGCCGGTCGGCTGGGCGTTGCCGAGGGCACGGCCTTCGGCGTCGGGCTCTCGGCGGCGGGGCTCATCGAGCTTGCCTGGCAGGTCAATGCCATCTCCGCTCTCGTGGCCGGAGTGACGCTCGTCAGTTATGTGTTCCTGTACACGCCGCTGAAGCGGCGAACGTCGCTGTCAACCCTGGTCGGCGCAGTACCGGGCGCGTTGCCGCCGGTCATTGGCTGGGTCGCCGCCACCGGGTCCATCACTCTGCCGGCCGTGGTGCTGTTCGGGATCGTGTTCTTCTGGCAGATGCCTCACTTCCTGGCGATCGCGTGGCTCTATCGGGATGACTACGCGAACGCGGGCATCCCGCTTCTTCCCGTGCTGGAACCCGATGGGCGGCGAACAGGACAGCAGGCGCTGCTCTATGCCGCTGCGCTCTGGCCGGTGAGCCTGATGCCGATGGTGGTAGGGCTCGCGGCTTGGCCGTACAGTATCGTCGCCACGGCGCTCGGCTTCGTGCTGATCTGGCTGAGCGCCGTGTTTGCTCGTGAGCGGTCGGCGCCGACGGCTCGCCGCCTGTTCCTCTTCTCGATCATCTACCTGCCGTTGCTGTGGGGCGCCCTCTGTCTCGATCGTCTCTGGCTTTGAGCGCGAGGCCATGGAGATCGCAGATTTACCCGCGCTCAACGCAACCCTGAACGGCCTCTCAGCCATCTTTCTCGTCGGCGGCTACATCTTCATCAGGCAGGGGCGGCAGACACCGCACAAGCGCTGCATGCTCACGGCGCTGGTGACCTCGTCACTGTTTCTCATCAGCTATGTGATCTATCACTGGAACATCGGAGGCTCGAAGCCGTTTCCCGGCGAGGGGTGGGTCAGAACGGTCTACTACCTGATTCTGGTTCCGCACGTCCTCTTGGCCGTCACGGTTCTGCCACTCGCGCTGACGACCGCCGCTCGCGGCCTCCTGGGGCAATACGACCGCCACGTACGGGTGGCGCGCTGGACGCTGCCTATCTGGCTGTACGTCTCCGTTACAGGCGTCGTGATCTACCTGATGCTCTACCAGCTCTATTGATGGGTGGTGGATAGTGGGTGGCTGGGTGCTTCCCCTAAGTTCCAGTCTTCACCTGCGTGTCGCATGACCCGTGAGCCCGACTGCGAGCACCACGACGGGACAACGCTGAATAATGCTGCGCCAGGGCCAACCGAGGCGTGGGGTGGGGACCCGCCAGAAGATCCCGGGGGCGCCGCCTGGCACCCAGCTACCCGCCACCCAGCCGCGCATTGAGTCCGGTTAAGATATATCCCGCTCAAGACCGCCCCAGAGGCGGAGATCTCCAGGGGGAAGCTCGTGATGCGACGACTGCAGTTCCTCGCCGCCGCGTTCATCGCCGCGCTCATCGTTGTGTCGTTGGCCGTTCCGGCAACCGCGCAGAGTGGTCGCGCCACCGGGCGTGTCGTCGACACAACCGGCCAGCCGATCATGGGAGCTACTGTTCTTGCACGGAACAATGACGCGTCTCCGTCACAGATCACCTCGGCGACCGACAAGGGAGGACGCTTCGCCATGATCGGCCTGCGTGGCGGTGTCTGGACATTTGCGGCCGAGGCGCCTGGTTTCCTTCCGATGGAGGGCACTGTTCCCATTCGCGCCGGTACGCCTGGCCCGCCGCTGCAGTTCGTCCTTCGTCGTGCGCCGGAGGTGATCCCTGGCTCGCTCTCCAAAGATCTCGACCAGCAGTTGGAAGGAGCCGGGGCGCTACGCAACGACGGTAAGTTCGACCAGGCGCTGTCCGCGTACCAGGCCATCCAGGCGAAGAACCCAAAATTGACGGCACTCAATTTCGTGGTCGCCGGCGTCTACCGGCAAAAGGCCGAGATCGAAAAGGATGCCGCTGCCCGCCAAGCGCTCTACAACCGCGCGATCGTGTCGTACACGGAGCTACTGGCGAACGAGAGCGACAACGAGCGCGCCAAGATCGAGCTCGGGCTCACGCAGTTGTCTGCCGGTAACGTGGACGTAGCCAACCTCCTGCTGCAGGAGGTTGCCGCAGCCGGCCCGGACAGCCCGGCTGCCGCCGAGGCGGCCGCGCACCTTCGCGATATGAAGAAGTAGCGGCCTCATGCCGAACCGGCTGCCTGTCACGCGCCGCCGCTGGCAGGCCACCCTCATTCTTGCGCTCTTCACCGTCGCCGTGGCCACTTCCGCGTTCGTGGGGTGGTGGTACGCACGCGAGTCGCCGCCGCATCAGGGGCCCCTCATCCTCATCTCGGCGGACACGCTGCCCGCGCGGGCGCTTCTCGCGTACGGTGCGATGCCCGGCGAGACCCCGTCGATCGACGCACTCGCCGCCGACGGGATCGTCTTCGATCGCGCCTACACGCACTCACCTCAGACGCTGCCCGCCCACGCCTCTCTCCTCTCCGGCCAGCTCCCGATCGATCACGGCGTGCGCGACGACGGCGGGTTCGTGCTGGGTGAGGGAGCACGAACTCTGGCTGAGCTGTTGCGTGGACGCGGCTTCTCGACCGGCGGCGCGTCCTCGTCGTTCCTGTTGCGTCGCGCGTCTGGCATCGCGCAGGGCTTCCAGTTCTTCGACGCGGAGATGCCGGAACCCGCGCCGCACGAGCCACCGGCCGTCGAGCGCGACGGGTTGCAGACGCTCGAAGCGGCCGAGGCATGGCTTCGCATGCAGGACGGCCAGCGATATTTCCTGTTCCTCGAAGTGCCCGGGCGCGCGGCTGACGCGGTTGTCAGCCGCGTGGTCCAAGCGCTGAAGAATCGCAACCTCTACGACGGAGCCACGATCGTATTCACCGCCGGCCGCGGAGGCGTCGATTCGGGCGCGCGGCTGGACGAAACGGCGCTCAGGGTACCCTTCGTCGTGAAGCAACCCGGCCGCGCCGGAGCCGGACGCCACGTCGCCGCCGCGGTGCAACACGTGGACATCCTGCCGACCCTGCTCGACCTCGTCCGGTCCCCGCTGCCCGGCGGCCTGCGCGGCCGCTCGCTCCGCCCGATTCTCGACAGCAATGACGGCACGGTCGCGGAGCAGCCCATTTACGCGGAGTCGCTCGAGGCAGCGTTCCGCTTTGGCGGTGAACCGGTCTTCGCGATCACGAGCGGCGGGTACCGCTTTCAGCGAGGGCCCGGCGAGGATCTCAGTGCCATCGCCGGCGTCGAGCTGCCGCCTGACGCGACTCCCCCGGCCATGGAGCGGATGCGCGCGCTGCTCGATGGCCTCCTGCAGGGGAAGGCGATCCCGTCGCCGGCCGACATCCGCGCCGCCGATGACACCTCCTACGCAGCGGCCGGCTACCTTCCGGGGCTTCGAACCCTGCAACCGCTGACGACGCCGGTCGATGCCAACGAGCAATCCGCGTTGACGAGCGCCCATCGCTCCGCGGCGCGGCTGGTGGCTTCGCGTCAGCTCCCATCGGCGATCGCCGTGCTGCACGGCATCACGCGAAAGCGTTCAGACCTGGCAACCGTTCACGCGCAAATCGCCTCGCTGCTCGCGCGTACCGGCAGGCTCACAGAAGCCGTCGATGCGTTCGACCTCGCGGGCACATTGCGCCCGGATGATCCGAACGTGGCCATGGGGCTGGCCTCTGCTGAACTTGGAGCAAGACGGCTCGAGGAGGCCAAGCTCCAGGCGGAACACGCCGTGATGCTGGCCGAGAAGAGCGATCCGCGGGTCAGAGCGGCCGCACGCGAGGTGGCGCTCCGCGTGGCGCTGGCGGCGAATGAAGCAGAGGGTGCGCTGGCGCATGCCGCGGAGGCCCAGCGCGCCGACCCTTCGCGCCCGCTGACGCCGTTTGCAAGGGGTCGGCTTGCCTATGATGCGGGGCGCTATGAAGAGGCGCTCACCGATCTCCAGGAAGCGGCCACGGTTCTGCGCGAGCAGGGTTCCGAACTGGCCGAGTTACACCTCTACCTCGGCGAAGTGCTCGTACAGCTCAATCGGCACGCGGATGCCGAAGCGGAGTTTCGCGAAGAGGTACGTGCGTTCCCGCAGAACATTCGCGCCTATTCCAGTCTGGCGACGCTGTACCGCGCCTCGAACCGCGCGCAGGCGGCGGAGCAAACGATTGACGACCTGGTGGTGGCGGCGCCAACGCCTGAAGGCTACGCCATGGCGGCCCGGCTCTGGATGATTGTCGGGGAGCGCGCCCGCGCCGAAGCCCTGCGCGCCGATGCGCGCCGCAGATTCCGTCGAGACGCGGCCCTGGCGAATCTGCGCTGACCCGGAATCCGAAGCGGGCCGGCGAACTACTTCGTCGTTCTCGCGGGATGTGCCGAGACGAGCGCCAGGCCGACCCCGACCCAGAAGAGATTTCTGACCTTGCGGACCACCGCCAGCGCAACGCCAGCCGCCGGATTGCCGGCCAATAGTTGCGCCAGCTCGCCGGTCATCGCCTCGTCCACGCCAACGCGGAACGGAACAAACTTGAACGCCACGATCACCGCGCGGTTGAGCGCTTCAAACACGATTGCCTGGGCTACCGTCGGTCTTGCGCTCCCGAGCAGCCAGCCGAGCGCGATATAGCCCTCCGCTATGGCAAGTCCATGGCAGAGCAGATCGAAGGCGAACACCTTCCATAGCCGCGCCGGGTGCGTCGCGGAGAAGCGGCGAACTTCGCCGATCACTTCGGTCAGGCGTGCGCGCCATCCATCGGCCGAATCGGTCGCTTCTCGCGGACCCGGCTTTAGCATCCATAGCGCGAGGACAAGCGCCGCAATCAGCCCGGCGAGGATGACCAGTGCAATGGTGCGCCACGTCGAGGGAAGGGGCACGGTCGCCAGCAGCACCGTGAGGCCCACGGCGACCATGGTCAGCACGGAAAGCCCGTACACCAGGTTTTCGAGCGCAAGCGAAGCCACCGACTCACGCGTGGCCAGATGGTGCCTGGTCAGGAACACCTTGGTCGGCTCACTCGCGACGAGGCCGAGTGGCGTAACACTGCCCACGGCATCTCCCGCCAGGAACGCGGAGAAGGACTGGGCGAGGGTGAGCTGCGTGCCTGGCGCCATGCAGAGGCGCCAGCTCGTGGCGCGCACGAGAAAGCGCGCGCCGCCCACGGCCAGAATCGCGACGAACCCCCAGCCGACTCGGCGGACGCCGTCGAGAATCTCGCCTGCGCCGACGCGCCGCACGGCCCACGCGAAGAGAGCGAAGCCGACCAGTGTGGCCGTCGCCGTCAGAACGCGGCGGCTCATGGGCGCCCCAAAGCCCGGGGCTCGAGGCTCGAGGCCCAATGGCAGGCGCCTTCCGCCTGGGCCTTGGGCCATCGGCCATGAGCTTTCTGCATTGATGTACTAACTGGGCCGGTGGGTCGTCTCGAGTTGCGCGAAGGTCTCTTCTATCAGCCGTTCGTTGTCTTCCTTCGACACGTTGCGCTGCAGCAGCTTGGAGGCAATGGCCACCGAAATATCCACGGCCTCCTGACGGATCTGCTGGAGCGCCCGCGACGTCTCCAGTTGGATCTGCTGTTCGGCGTTGCGGACGATGCCACCGGCTTCCGCTCGAGCCTTCTGCTTCAGCTCCTCGCGGAATCGATCGGCGTCGGCCCTGGTGCGCGACATGATCGTCTCCGCCTCGGCCCGCGCCGTGGCGAGGATCTGCGCCGACTCGGCGTGCAGCCGCTCCAGCTCCTGCTTCGCCTGCCGCGCGTCGTCGAGCGACTTGCGGATCGACTCCTGCCTGGCCTCGAGGGCCTCGAGCAGGGGTCGCCACGCAAACTTCGCGAGCAGCGCCACCAGCACGAGGAAGGTGACGATGGTCCAGATGTAGAGCCCTGGATCGGGCTGGACCAGCGGGTTGTTCATACGCGCGTTCCTTTCACCGTGTGCGCGGACACCTGAAGGTGTCCGCCTACTTCAGGAGAACGATGAGCAGCGCGAATACTTCGGCGAGAATCGCGACGCCTTCGAGCAGGAAGAGCGGAAGGTTGACCGCGCCGCTAATCTGCGCCGCCGCGCTCGGCTGCCGCGCCACGCCCTCGGCGAGCGCCCCCGCGAGGCGGCCAATGCCGAGGCCCGCGCCAATGACGGCCAGGCCCAGGCCAATCCCGGCGCCCATGTATGCGAGTGCAAAACCTTCCATGCGTCTATATCCTCCGTAAGTTGATCAGTGATGAGCGTGGATGGCCATGCCGACGAACACGGCCGTCAGGAGCGTGAACACGTATGCCTGCACGAGGACCACGATGACCTCGAGGCCGGAAATTCCTACCGCCAGCGGTACCGAGAAGACCAAGCCGATGCCGGTGGCGCCGAGCGACCCGATCATGTCGTTGAAGATGAACACAAAGGAAAGAATCGCGAGGATCGCGATGTGCCCGCCCGTCATGTTGGCCGCAAGTCGCATCGTCAATGCGAAGGGGCGTATGAACATCCCCATCACCTCGATGGGAATCAACAGGATGTAGAGCGGCCAGGGCATGCCGGACGGGATCATGTTCGTCCAGTGCTTCACGAAGCCGTGGGCGCGTGATCCCGCCACGATGATGGTGAAGAAGGTCACCGTCGCGAGCGCCGCCGTCACGTTGAAGTTGCCAGTCGCCGTGACGCCGCCGTGCAGCATCTGGGCGAAGAAGGAGTCCTCCGGGGCGTGTATCACTGTGTGATTCAGCAGCGCCAGTACGTCGAAGATCGGAATCAGGCCGATCAGGTTCGCGCCCAGAATGAACAGGAAGAGCGTGAGCAGCAGCGGCGTCCACGTCTTGACCCACTTCTGGCCGACGTTGGGCAGCACGATCGAGTCGCGAATGAACTCGACGCCGATCTCGAGGACGCCCATGAACCCTCTCGGGATCAGGCGCTCCTGGCGAATGTAGCGGCGCACGACCCACGTGATGCCGAAAAACAATATGGCGGCGACCAGCCACAGCATGAAGACGTGCTTCGTCACCGAGAAGTCGATGCCGAGCACCTTCGGCAGGTGGATGAGCGGGTGCTCGAGGCTGCTGTTGGAAACGTGCTCGATGATGACGGTGCCGGCGTTGAAGCCTTCCGCGGCTCCTTCGGCGGCAGCATGGCCGGCCTCGGCATGGACCTGGGCGGCTTCGGGTGAAGGTTGGAACATTCAGCTCTCGAGAAGAATCCTAGCGCGACATCCGCATGCCGTCAGCGAAGAGGCGCCGCAGGAACAGCGCCTCCATCACGTACAGCGCGACGAAATACCCGGTGAAACTCGCCATGAACGGAATCGGCCGCAGCGCCAGCACGCGCACCATCACGATCACGTACACGCCGAAAAATACCATCTTGGCCGCCAGCGCCGCGATCATCACGCTGGTCAACCGCTCGGGGGACAACGCGTACGTGCGCCGCACCAACACCCATGTCACTCCCGCCGCGAGGAGCGGGCCGAACATGCCCAGCCCTGCCTCCGGATTCGCAGCACCGGCCACTGCGGTGATGGCGAGCCATGACACGATGGCGACCGCGATCATCCAGAAGAGCGGTTTCACTTTCGCCAGGTCGTCTTTACGAGCTCGTAGAAGCCCACCACAATCCCTGTCGCGAGCCCCGCGAGGAGGAACCAGGGCGAGGTGCCCTGCCACGAATCCACCGCGTAACCGATTCCGCCGAGCAGGATGATACCGCCCACCAGCGTATAGCTGGCAGTCGCCGCAGGCCCTGCACGGGTGACGTTCTCCTGGAGAGCTCTTGCGGAGCGCTCATACGAAAACGGCCGAAACTTCTTCGCCATCTGTGGAGCAAGCAGCATGGAACAAGATGCGGCCAACCCCCGGGCTTTCTTCGCCGGCGCTCTCTCGGGCGTGCCCGCCTGAGGGAGCCTCGGCGAAGCACATCCTACAGGGCCTGGCACTGGCGCTCGAGGCGCTCATCAGTATACCCGCCTTTGTGAAATCATTCACCAATCGGAGGATGGACCTATACTGGCCTCCACTAGGCACCTGCGGTAGACGACAGGATCCATGCGCACCACTCGAATCGTCCGGCTGGCGATGATCCCGGCCTTCGCAACCGCTTTCGCGCTCGTCGCGTGGACGGGCACGCCGGTCGATGCACAGGGGAACGCCCGCGAGCAGACCCTGTTCGTCAGTGCCGTGGATGCCGGCAGCGCCCCGGTTGAAGGCCTCGGCCCTGCGGACATCCTCGTCCGCGAAGACGGCGCACGCCGCGAGGTCTTGCGGGTCTCGCGCGCCACCGAACCGATCGACATCGCCTTGCTGGTCGATAACAGTACGGCGTCAGACGACCTCATCCCCAGCACCCGTGAGGGGCTCAAGACCTTCATTGCGGCAATGGCGCCCGGGAACGCAATCGCGATTGTCGGGCTAGCCGACCGACCGACAATTATCGTGGACTACACCTCCGACCAGAAGCGGCTGACCGACGGAATCGGTCGCCTCTTCACCCAGCCATCGAGCGGCATGACGTTCCTCGATGCGATCGTCGAGGTCTCCCAGGGGTTGGCGAAGCGCGACACCGCTCGCGCGGTCATCATTCCAATCATCACCGACGGAGTGGAATTCACCAACCGCCACTACAAGGACGTCATCGAGGCAATGACACGTGCCGGCGTTGGCTTTCACGCCCTTGCGGTCGGCAGGTTCTCAATCTCCAACGATGAGGCGACCCGCGACCGCGAGTACGTGCTCGACATCGGCGCTCGAGACACCGGCGGGCAACGGGTGAGCCTGCTGAGTGCGACCGCCGTGCGGCAGGCACTGCAGAAGCTGGCGCGTGAGCTCTCCTCGCAGTACAAGGTCGTCTATAGCCGGCCGGAAACGCTGATTCCGCCCTCAAAAATCGAGGTCAGCTCCGTCCGCGCGGGGATCACGATGCGCGCCACGCCCGCCCGAGGGCAGAAAACAGGAGGCTGACGTGACACGCGTGGCCCTCTTCGCATCCGTGCTCGTCGCGGCTGTCGTCTGCTCGACATCGGCGCAGTCCTCGCAGCCGGAGCGACCCACACGCACCGCCCCGCAAGGCGAGCCGGCCGAAGCCCAGGCCCCTCAGCCCGGTGCGTTCCGCGCCGGCGTCGAGCTGGTGTCGCTGAACATCACCGTGATCGATTCCTCGAACCACTACGTCAGCGATCTCGAGCAGCAGGACTTTTCGGTGTTCGAGGACGGCGTCAAGCAGGAGGTCACCTTCTTCACGCGCAAGGTCCAGCCGGTGGCGCTCTCGCTCTTGCTCGACAGCAGCGCCAGCATGGACGACAAGATGCCCATCCTGCAGGAAGCGGCAATCAGCTTCGTCCATCGCCTGAAGACCACGGACCTCGCCCAGATCATCGACTTCGACAGCCGGGTCGAAATCCGCCAGCCGTTCACGTCCAACCAGGCTGCACTGGCCGCCGCGATCAACCAGACGGCGTCGGGCGGTTCCACATCGCTCCACAATGCCATCTACATCGCGCTGAAGGAGCTGAAGAAGGTCAAGGCGCAGGTGGAGGAGGACGTTCGACGGCAGGCGCTCGTGGTCTTCTCCGACGGAGAGGACACGTCCAGCCTCGTTTCGTTCGAGGAGGTGCTCGAACTCGCCAAGCGCAGCGAAACAGCCATCTACACAATCGCGCTGCGAGGCGTGGACGCGCAGTCCAAGGGGTTCCGCGAGGCGGAGTTCGTCATGCGACAGTTCGCGCAGGAAACCGGCGGGCGAGCCTTCTTCCCTACCAAGATTGAAGACCTGAGCGGCGTGTACGCCCAGATCTCCGAAGAGCTCGGCAGCCAATACACGGTCGGCTACTCGTCGCGCAACGTCCGGCGCGACGGTGCATGGCGGCGCCTGGTCGTCCAGATCTCCAAGCCGAACCTCACGCCGCGAACCAAGCGGGGCTACTACGCCCCCGCGTCGCGGTGAACCTGCTGCCGCTCGTCCTGTACGCCGGCGCCGGCGTGCTGTACGCGTTTCATTTCGCCCGTCGTCATCCGTCAGCCGGACGCTCGGCCACCACGCTCCTTCTCTTCGCCGCGCTCGCCCACACCTTCGTCATCGGGATGCAGACGATGGAGGTACGGCATGTGCCGTTCGCGAACCCGTCGCGTGCCGTCTCCACGTTCGTCTGGCTGCTCGCGCTGTCGTATCTCTACCTCGAGCTGACCACCGACGAGCGCGCGATGGGGGTCTTCATCCTGCCGGTGCTCGTCGGCCTGCAGGTGATCCCCGTGGTGTATCCCGGCATGGAGTACTCGGATCCGGTGCTGGACAGTCCGTGGTTCTGGGTCCACGTCTCGTCGCTGCTCTTCGCGTACGCGAGCTTCGCGCTTGCCGCCGTGCTCGGGCTCACCTACATGCTGCAGTTCAAGGAGATCAAGAAGAAGCAGCTCGGCTACTTCTACACGCGCTTACCCTCTCTCCAGATTCTCGACGTGATGAACGCGAGAGCCGTGACGATCGGCTGGTCGTTCCTCACCGTGGGTGTGGTCGTGGGGGTACTCTGGACGGCGCAAGCACGGCTGGCGTCGCCCGACAGTCCGAATCTGCAGGCCATGGCGTTCAACGATCCAAAGATCTTCGTGGCCCTGCTGACCTGGTGCGTGTATTCGTTTGCCCTGGTGTCACGCCGCTCGATGGGCTGGACCGGGCGGCGCGCGGCGTGGCTCGCGGCGGTGGGCTTCGGCATCGTGCTGTTGAACTTCTTGCCGATCAATTATTTCGTCACCACCTCCCACACGTTTTATTGACGTGCACCTCTTCCTCCTTGGCGTAAGTCACCGGACGGCGCCCCTCGATCTGCGGGAGCGACTCGACTTTTCCAGCCGCGATCTCGGCGAGGCGGTGGAGGCGCTCGCGATGCGGCCATCCGCCGCCGAATCGGTCGTGCTCTCGACGTGCAACCGCTCCGAGATCTACGTGGCCAGCGACGACCCGGCCAGGGCGCGCGAGGAGCTCGTGATCTTCCTCAGCGAGTACCACCAGCTGCCGCCGGAGACCTTCCTCCCTCATCTGTTCGTGAAGGAGGACGCCGCCGCCGCGGGGCACCTGTTTCGTGTGGCCGCCGGCCTCGATTCGCTCGTCGTCGGCGAGCCGCAGATCCTCGGCCAGGTGAAGGACGCGTTTCAGACCGCCGCCGAGCGGCGCGCCGCCGGACCGCTCCTCAGCAAGGTCTTCAACTGGTCCTTCAACGTAGGCAAACGCGTGCGAAGCGAGACCGCGCTCGGAGAAGGAGCGGTCTCAATCAGCTTCGCCGCCGTGGCTCTGGCGCGCAAGATCTTTGGCCGCCTGCAGGGACGGCGCGTGCTGGTGATCGGATCCGGAGACATCAGCACGCTTACGGCTCAGCACCTCCGGAGTCAGGGAGTAGGCGACATCGTCATCACGAGCCGGACGCTGGCGCATGCGGAAGCTCTGGCCGCGGCCGTGGCCGGGCGCGCGGTGCCGTGGGAGGAGATGGCCACCGCGCTGCAAACCACGGATATCGTCCTGACCGCCACCGGGTCGCAGCGCCCGATCATCACCAGGCAGCACCTGCAAGGGCAGGCTGGCCGACGACGCAACGACCCGCTATTCATCATCGATGTCGCCGTGCCGCGCGACGTAGAGGTATCGGTCGGCGAGATCGAACAGGTCTTCCTCTATAACGTCGACGACTTGCAGGGAATCGTCGATGAGAACCTCTCGCGCCGCACCGCGGAGGTCGATCGTGCCGAGGCGATTGTCGCCGAGGAACTGTCGCGATTCTCGTCATGGCGGCGCTCCCGCGGTGCGATCCCGACCGTTGTGGCGCTGCGGCAGCGGTTCGACGACATCCGCCGCGCCGAGCTCCAACGTCTCGACGCGAAGCTGGCCGGCCTGCCCCCTGAGGTCCGGGCACGCGTGGACGAGGTGACGCGTCTCGTGGTCGAGAAGCTGCTGCTCGAGCCAACCGAGCAGCTCAAGGCGCTTCCGGACGAGGAAACCCAGGTCGTCTACACCGACGCGATCAACCGCGTGTTCCGGCTCCGCCCGGACGACTCGAGCGCTCCAACGCCGGACCTGAGCTCGCCGAAAGCGGCGGATCGGCGCACCGGTGACGAGTAGGCACCTTCGCCTCGGCACGCGCGGCAGCCAGCTTGCGCTCTTCCAGGCCAACGCCGTGGCCGCGCTGCTCCGCCTGCAGGAGGGCATCACCTGCGACATCATCGTCATCAGAACCTCCGGAGATCGGCTGGCCGAGGCCACGCTCTCGGAGGTGGGGGGCAAGCGGCTCTTCGTCAAGGAAATCGAGGATGCGTTGCTCGCGGGCGACATCGATCTTGCGGTGCACAGCAGCAAGGACATGCCGGCGGCGCTGCCCGACCGTCTCGACGTGTGCGCCGTGCTCCCCCGCGAGGATGCGCGCGACGCGCTCGTGCTCCCCCTCCGGAGTGGCGCGGACCTTGTCGGGTCCGCGGACGTGGCCACGCTGTCGTTGGAGGAAGTCGTGGCGTCGCTTGGACCCGCACCCCGAATCGGCACGAGCAGCGTACGCCGGTCGGCACAGCTCGTCAGACTGTTCCCGGGCGCCTCGTTCCTGCCGATCCGAGGCAACCTCGACACACGGTTGCGGAAGGTGGACGGAGGCGACTTCGACGCCATCGTCCTCGCCGCGGCAGGGTTGAGGCGATTGCAACAGGCCCATCGCATTTCGGCGGCCCTCCCGGTTGACGCGTGCGTACCGGCACCGGGTCAGGGAATCATTGCCATTGAGATCAGAAGCGGGGATATCGACGTGCGAAGCGTGATCGTGCAGATTGACGACCGGGTGTCGCGCCTGGCATTCGATGCGGAGCGTGAGGTCGTCACGCGGCTCGGCGGCGGCTGCCAGATGCCGATCGGCGCCTTCGCCACGGTGGCCGACGAGGAGATATCCGTGACAGCGATCGTCGTCTCCCTCGACGGCGCCCGCGCGATTCGCGCCGACGTGCGCGGCGGAGTGGCGAACCCGAGGGACGTGGGCGCCAGGGCCGCCCGACAGCTCCTCGATCAAGGGGCGGGCGATATCCTCGCCGGAGCCGTTGAGCGGCCGGGTGCGCAGGCACAGTCCCCCGCCGAACGGCTTCAGCCATGAGCGAAGGCCGCAGCGACCTCCATCGCCCGATGGTCTCTCTCGTCGGCGCGGGACCTGGCGACCCGGGGCTCATCACCGTCCGCGGCCTCGAGTGCCTGCGCACGGCTGACGTCGTCGTCCACGACCATCTGATCCCCCGGCGCCTGCTCGCCCATGCGCGCGAGGGAGCCGAGTTGATCGACGTCGGCTACGCCTCGCCCCAAGCGCCCTCGGCTCAGATAGCGCAGGAAGCCATCAGCTATCTCGTCGCGGACAAGGCCAGGGAGGGAAAGTACGTCGTGCGACTGATGTGGGGTGACCCGTTCGTCTTCGACCGCGGCGGCGAAGAGGCGCTCTTCCTGCACGAGCAGCATGTGCCGTACGAGGTAGTCCCGGGTATTCCGGCGGGTATCGCCATCCCTGCGTTTGCCGGCGTGCCGGTCACATATCCCGGCGGCGGAGACACGATCACGCTGGTCAGGGGCCATGAGGACGACAGCCGCAGCCTTCCCGCACTCGACTGGGCAAGCCTTGCCCGTCTTGAGGGCACCCTCGTCTGCTACGCCGGGTCGCAGCAGTTGCCGCGGATACTTCAGGCGCTCGTCTCGCACGGCTGGCCCGAGGACGGCCAGGCCCTGATCGTCTATGACGGCACGCTGCCGAGCCAGGAATGTGTCTCGGGGAGCGTTCGCGAGCTGCTCGACGGCCTGCTCGAACCGCCGGTACACGCCGCGCGGCACACCGCACTTCACCCCGCGAGTGAGCCCACGCGCAGGCCGGCGATCCTGGTCGCGGGGCGGGTCGTCGGCCTCAGAGAACATCTGCGGTGGTTCGACGTACGCCCCTTGTTCGGCCGGCGCGTACTCGTGACGCGGCCGCGCGATCAAGCCGCTGACCTCGTGGACCGCCTCGCCGCCCTCGGCGCCGACGCCGTCGAGGCACCGATGATTCGCATCGTACCGCCGGAGGATCCGGAGCCGTTGTTGCGCGCGGCGGCCGAGCCTGACGCTTTCGACTGGATTGTCTTCTCCAGCGCCAATGGCGTGGACGCGTTCATGGCAGCGCTCGTCCACGGCGACCGGGACATCCGCGCGCTCAAGGGGCCGCGGCTATGCACTGTCGGCACCGGCACGGCCGAGCGGCTCGCACGGTATGGCATCAAGGTGGACCTGGTCCCGGAAGAATTCCGTGCGGAGGCGGTGGTGGCGGCGCTGGCGACCCAGGGACTCCTCGCCGCGGCGCGCGTCCTGCTGCCGCGCGCCGACATCGGACGCGACGTCATCGCGGACGAGCTGCGCGGGCGTGGCGCCATCGTGACCGAGGTCATCGCCTACCGCACTGTGCCGGACGAGGCCCGGCGTGACGAGGACCCGGATGTCTATGGCATGCTGCTCGAGCGGACGATCGACGTCGTCACCTTCACGAGCGCATCCGCCGTCCGCAACTTCGCGGCCATCTACGGCGCCGACCAGGCATCCGACCTCCTGAAGAACACGGCGGTGGCGACGATCGGTCCCGTGACAGCCGAGGCCGTCACCGAGCTCGGGATCCAGGTCACGATCCAGCCAGGCGTGTATACGATCCCTGCTCTCGTCGATGCGATCGCGGCGCACTTTGCGGGCGTTAAGGGCACAAGGACGGCTTAAGATCACGGCCATGGTTACGACCAGTTCAACACGACTCGCGCTCACGCGGCGGCCGCGGCGATTGCGCCGTACGGAGGCGATTCGCAGCCTTGTCCGTGAGACACGCCTCTCGCCGGACTGCTTCATCCTGCCGCTCTTCGTCGTCGAGGGGAACAGCGTGCGGCGCGAGATTTCGTCGATGCCTGGAGTCTTCCAGCTCTCGGTGGACGAGGCGGTGAAAGAGGCGGCCGGCGCGCGGGCCGACGGGGTCGCCGGAGTCCTGCTCTTCGGCCTGCCGGCGTCAAAGGACGCGAGCGGCTCGTCCGCCGCGGACCCTGACGCCCCGGTGCAAGCCGCGGTGCGTGCCTTGAAGCGCGACATCCCCGATCTCATCGTTGTGACTGACGTCTGCTTGTGCGAGTACACATCCCACGGGCACTGCGGAATTCTCGACGGTGAGGAGATCGTCAACGACGTCACCGTTGCGCACCTCGTGGACGTTGCCCTCTCTCACGCAATGGCAGGCGCCGACTTCGTGGCCCCGTCGGACATGATGGACGGCCGAGTGGCGGCCATCCGCACGGCGCTCGACGAGCGTGGATTCGAGCGGACGGGCATCATGGCCTACGCCGCGAAGTACTGCTCGGCGTTCTACGGGCCGTTTCGGGAAGCCGCCGACTCCGCACCGCAGTTCGGCGACCGGCGCAGCCACCAGATGGATCCCGCCAACGTCGAGGAGGCGCTGCGCGAAGTGGCGATGGATCTCGATGAGGGCGCCGACATCGTGATGGTCAAGCCAGCGCTGACCTATCTCGACGTCATCGCGAAAATCAAGGCCCGCTTCAACCAGCCGACCGCCGCGTATCACGTGAGCGGCGAGTACGCGATGCTCAAGGCCGCCGCGCGGAACGGCTGGATCGACGAGACACGCGCGATGATGGAAACGCTCACGGCCATCCGTCGCGCCGGCGCGGACATCATCATCACCTACTACGCTCGCGAGGCCGCTCGCTTGCTGTAACGTTCTTCACGTCCACGTACCACCGAGACACCGGGTCGTGTCTGCCAGTGTGTCCTCGGTGCCTCGGTGTTTCGTGGAGGCAAAACGCGGTGTCATGCGAGTCTCATGAAGAAGCCCGCCATTTCCCGGAAACAGTTCGACCGCGCCAGGCAGATTCTGCCCGGCGGCGTGGACAGCCCCGTCCGAGCCTTCCAGGCCGTGGGGGGCACGCCGTTGTTCATCCGCCGCGGCTCTGGCGCCCTGTTGGAGGACGTCGATGGCAATCGGCTGATCGACTACGTGATGTCGTGGGGGCCGCTCATTCACGGCCATGCGCCGGCCGGGCTCGTGAAGGCGGTGGGGGCCGCCGCCAGGCTTGGCACGAGCTTCGGAGCCCCAAGCCCGCTGGAGACCGAGCTCGGCGAGCGCGTGCGCGCGCTCATGCCATCGATGGAGCGGGTACGTTTTGTCAGCTCCGGCACCGAGGCGGCGATGAGCGCGGTGCGCGTGGCACGCGCCTTCACGCGTCGCGACGCGATCGTCAAGTTCGAGGGGTGCTATCACGGCCATGCCGACCCGTTTCTCGTGAAGGCCGGTTCGGGCGCGCTGACGCTCGGGATCCCGACGAGCCCGGGCGTTCCGGCGGCGGTGACCGCCGATACGCTGATCGCGCGCTATAACGACCTGGCATCGGTGACGGCACTCTGCGACAAGCACGGAAGTCGTATCGCGGCGATCATCGTTGAACCGATTGCCGGCAACATCGGCGTCGTCCCACCCGCCGACGGATTCTTGCAGGGACTCCATGGCCTCTGCTCGCGCCATGGCATCGTGCTGATTTTCGACGAGGTGATCTCCGGCTTTCGCGCCTCGGCCGGAGGCGCACAACAGATCTTCGGCGTGCGGCCCGACCTGACGTGCCTCGGTAAGATCATCGGCGGCGGGCTACCGGTGGGCGCCTACGGCGGCCGCGCCGAGATCATGGAGCTGGTGGCGCCCACGGGGCCCGTCTATCAGGCTGGAACGCTGTCGGGTAACCCGGTGGCCATGACCGCCGGCCTGTGGGCCCTGAAGCGTCTGTCGCCGAAGCTCTACAAAAATCTCGCAGCGGCGGGGGCGATGCTGGCCTCCGGGCTCGCCGACGCCGCGCGTGCGGCAAAGGTGCCCCTGCAGGTCAACGCGTTCGGCTCGCTGGTCACGCCGTTCTTCACCTCAGAGCCGGTGCGTGACTACGCGTCCGCGCTCGCCGCCAACACGGCCACCTACGCGACGTTCTTCCACGGCATGCTGCGCCGCGGCGTGTATCCTCCGCCCTCGCAGTTCGAGGCATGGTTCCTCTCGGCGGCCCACACGGAGCGGCACATCAGGAAAACGATCGACGCGGCACGAGCGGCGATGCGCGATGTCGCCAGAGCCGTCTGAGCCAACGAGACGATCAACCATGAAGGTCACGAAACGCACGTGGCCATCTGCCTCCGCCCATGGGCTACGACGGACAGGTCGTGGTTGATCCGTCAGACATCCGGCTGAAAGCCGGACGCCGCGACCGCATCGCTACCGCGCAGCCGGCCCGAGCGCGAGCGGCGAGTCGATACGTACGCGCAACACCGCACCCTGGGGCAGATCGACCTGCTTACCCTCAGTCGCCGCAATCGTCCCGCCGCCGCCGATGACGGCACCGAGCACCGCGCCCTTGACGCCGCCGAGCACCGCGCCAAGGATGGCCCCCACGCCCGCGCCGGCACCTGCAGTGCCAACATCGCCCTTGATGCCCTCGCCTTCAATCGCCTGCGTGACCGTGCCGCGCATCGGGTAGGCACGCCCGCCAAACGTTACCTGGTCGAAGCTCACGGTCATCCTCGCGGTGCGGTTCAGCCGCCCGGCCGGCTCGACCGCCGTGACGACACCGCGCATGACCGCGCCGGCCGGGATCAGCGTCCGCCCGTCCAAGACGAGATCGACCAGCGTGGTGGCCTCGAACCGATCCTCGACCATCGTCGTGCCCGAGTTCAGCGAGTTCTGCAGCCGTACATCGATCTCGGTGCCCGTCGGCACTTCGCGCGCCGTGGTCGCGGCCGTGGTGCCGCGCGGGCTGGCTGTCTGGCCGCCGCCGGTGGCGGTTGAGCCAGCCGGAGGCTGTGCCGGGAGGCGGGACGCGGCGTCACCGCGCGCCCGGGAACGAAGGTCTTCAACACGATCCCGCACGCCGGCGTATTCACTACGCGCCAGACTGTTCTCCTTGCGCAGCTTCACCTTGAGATAGATGACCTCATCCCGAAGGTCGTCGAGCTCCGACTGGAGCTGCGACGCACGCGACGAATCGCGACTCCGAAGCTGCTGGAGATCGTTCCCGGCCTGGAACACGTTGTCCTGCAGGCGCTGGATGTCCGACTGCGTCACGCTGGAGTTCTGTTGTGCGGCGGCCGACGTCGCGAAGCTTGCGACAACCAGTACCGCAAGGACGGCCTGTTCAATGCGTGTCATACGTAGTCCTCACCTGAGAGCACTTCTTACATCGACCTGTGGCCAAGACCCTGAGACATCACTGGCGCGGCGCTCCATATGAAGAAAAGACGCCGGATGTCACGGGAACACGGTGCAAATCTGCGGCCATCAATTGCGCCAGGGCATCAGCCGCTCGAGCCAGCTAATCCGCGTGAGATCGTTGTAGATGACCGTCACCATGAGCATGAGGATGAGGACGAAGCCGGCGAGCAGCATCTTTTCCTTCACC
>JAKFXY010000040.1 GCA_021731165.1 Acidobacteriota bacterium
GGATCGCGTATCAGAAGGGAAGTCAGAGTCAGAAGGCTCGTGGGGAGCTCACGCGGGCTCTCGGGCTCGATCCGAATTTTCCAGGTGCGGCAGACGCCCGGGCGGCGCTCAACACCCTCTCACGGTAACAGGGCTCTTACTTCAACTCTCCCGCTGCCTCGGCGTAGACGCGGCCGAGCGCTTCAGGCAGGTTCTGGGCGGCTCTGGTCCAATAGCCGAACGGGCCGAGTGACGAGCTTCGTGCCGCGCGTTGCAGCGGCACGCCGGCCGCGTGAAGGCGGTAGCCTTCCGAAACGATCTTCTCGAGAGACTGGCGGAAGGTAACCAGCTCCTCCTTCAGAATGCGCGGGCTGTCGATGAAGCCGTGGCCGGGCACGTAGATCGTGGCGTTCATCGCCTCCGCTTTCTTCAGTGCGGCAATCCACTCGCTCGGATACCCGCCATAGAGCGAAGGGAACAGCCGGTTGAAGTAGGCCTCGCTCATGAAGAGGACGTTCTCCTTCGGCAGGTACACTGAAAGATCGCCGCCGGTGTGAGCGCGCCCGAGAAACAGCACCTGGATCTCGGTGCCGCCGACGTTCAGCACCTTCTTGTCCGAAACAACTTCTGTCGGAATCGGCAGCCGTGCCGCCGACGCGCTCCCGGCGGCGGCGTTTCGCTGCTCCAGCACGGCTTTGGATGTCGGATGCGCGATGAATGTCGCGCCTGGCCCGAACGCGGCGTTGCCCCCGACGTGGTCGTTGTGGTCGGAGCCGATCACCACGTACTTCACCGGCTGCGGCGTGATCTTCGCGATCGCGGCGATGAGCTGTCTGGTGTCGCCCTCGGCGATCTGCGCGTCGGCGACCAGCACACCATCGCGGGTGACCACGATCAGGTTGTTGGTCGGAAACTCCATCTCGATGTCGGTGCGGTCCTGGAGCGCCGAGTAGACGTAGACGTTATCGGCCAGCTTGTGCACGCGTGGAAAATCGCTTCGCTTCAGGCCTCGCAGGTTGATGTCGGCCGTGCGGACGACGTCGTCCGCACGCGACTGGGCCGCGGCGTGCGGATACGCGACGAGCGCAGCGGCGACGAGGACACCGATTCCCGCAATCGCGCGCGAGCGTGTACTGAGCGGCCCGATCCTCATCGTGCCGCCGCGCGTTCCTGGTGGAACGTCTTCAGCGCGCTGTTGGCGCGTACGATCACCGCCAGGCTCTCTTCAATCGCGTCAATATGTGAGCCGGGAATGGCGAAGTAGGCGTCCGTATCGGCGGCGCCGGTATAGACGCGGTTGCCGACGCAGCCAAAGCTGGCGGCGGTGCGCGCTGAGTTGATGGCCTCCGGCAGCACGGCGCACGTGGGCCGTCCCAGGGTTGCTCCCGTGCCGGCCACGCCGGCCGCCTGCGCCGCCTCCGCCAGGAGCATCAGCTGTCGCGCATTGCCGCGTACGAGCACGACGTCCGGCGGTACGGGCGCGGACGCCAGCGGCGCGTACACAGCCACCTGCATCGGCGTCCGGCGCGTCGGGATCTGCGCCACGTCCTCCATTTTGAGGTACGACAGGCCCACCATGGTCTGCACGAGGCCCATCAGCTCCTGCTGTTCCGCCGGCGAGAGCGTCACGTTGTGCGTGTGCGCGCCGACGGGGCAGCGCTTGTGATCGTCGGCGTTGGTGAAGAACACCTCCCCGGCGGCGGCGCGGCGCCAGTAGCCGCAGCCGGCCGGCTCGGACGCGGACACATGCGGTACGCCGGGCGGGGCCGTGTCGGCGAAGGTGATGGCCACCGGGGCCGAGGTGAGCTGCAGCAGTTCCGTGAGCGTCGTCCGCGACATGGCATTCCTCCTGAGGAGAGACGACTATACCCCGTCGCGCATCGCTCCACCGTGCCCGAGGAACTCGAACCAGCGACTCCGACCCAGGCGAGACGACATGTTCGAGGCCTCCCGGCGAAACACCAGCGTGTTCCCGATCCAATAGTTGACGAGCCCGCAGGCGCCGATGGCGACGGCGTTGGCGGCCACCGGCGCCGCGTGCATGCCCTGGACGAGGACCGCTACGATGGCAAGATTTCCAGCGAGCGACAGCGCTCCGTTGGCCAGCGCAAAGCGCACGAACGAGCTGGCAATCCCGCCGGACTCTGTCCTGTCACGCCACGTCCATCGCCAGTGCCAGGCGAAATTGTGCACCACGGTCAGCCCCACCGCCGCCATCGCCGCGAGCAGGTAGTGCACGTGGGTGACAGCCGTCAGGAACCAGATCGTCGCCAGTTGCACGCCGACACCGAGCGCGCTCACCGCGCTGAACCGGACGAGACGCGCTCCGGTGTTCATCGGCCGGCCGCGCGCCCCGGGATCGGCTCGGCGAGGTAGAGCGCCCGCCCGTTCCTGGCCGCCGCGAACACCAAGGTGAACAGCAAGCCCGCTATCGCAACGACGCCGCCGACGTCGAACAGGCGGAACTGGTAGCCGAAGATCTCCGCCGTCGGATGGGCCAGGACCGCAAGATTGCCAATCGCGAGCATGATGCGCAGCTCGGTCGGTCCCAGGCTGAAGTAGCTCATCGTGAACGTGCCACGCGTGTACGTGGCGAGGAAAGTCTCGACGCACAGCATCATGTAGGCCACGAGCAGCCCGAGAGCGACGAACAGGCTCATGTGGCCCGACAGGCCCAGCCCACCGAGCAGGAACAGCACGCCGAAGATATCGACCACGTGGTCCACGTAGAAGCCATAGCGTGGGCGTTGCTGATCTCGCACTCGGGCGAGAGTGCCGTCCAGGCTGTCTCCGAACCAGTTGACCGCCAGGCAAACGACGACGAGGAGCAAGCCGACTGGCGTGACGCTCGCCAGCCAGTACGACAACCCCGCCATGAGCATGGCGGCGAGCGCCAGGGCCGTCAGGTGATCCGAGTTGACCCAGCGCGGCATCCGGTGGGCCAGCCAGACGAGTGTCCGCTTCTCGATTGGAGCCAGGACGCTCGTAAGTACTCTCGTGGCGTTCCGGAATTCGATGCGGTTGGTACCGGCGGTGGTGTCAGCGGCATTCATGGACATGTCCTCCTGTCCGGTAATGCGCAGGCGTGCGTCGGGCCGGCTCATCGCCCACCGCTGGCAGAGCCAGCCGGAGGGCGATCAGGTCGATCTCGCTCGGGTTCTCCCCACGGTGAGCCGTTTCGATCGCCGATAGCGCATTGGTCAGATGAGTCCCAAGGAGGCTGCCGATGTGTCTGACTGCGTCTTGTCTTCGAACCGCTCCCGTTCTGGCCGTGATGCTGGGGCTTTCCTCCGCCGGCCTCGCCGCCGCCCACCTTTCACCGGAGTCGATCGCGGGATGGGCCGCCTACGTCTCGACGACGGAACGCCGAATCGGGCGTGAGCTCAGGTCGGCGCACGGGTTCCTGGCCATGGACTTCGATGAGAATGCGTCGGAGGACCGCCGGGCCGTGCTCGGAGGGGCGGTTGTTGTGCGGAAGATGACGGCAGCCGACCTACGCGGTGGGTTAATGAGTGTCCCTTCGGCGCGCGTGCATCACTGGCGTGGCGAGGTGCTGATTCCCGGTGTGGCCGTGGCACAGCTCGTGGCCCAACTGAAGAACGGCGCGCCCCCGAATCAACCGGACGATGTGTTGCAGTCCAGAGTCATCGAGCGCGGCCCAGACTGGATGCGGGTGTACCTCAAGTTGCACCGCAGACGGTTCGTTACCGTCGTCTACAACACGGAACACCTCGTCACGTTCGCGCGTCACGGCGCGACGCGTGCGACGAGCAGGAGCACGGCCACGAAGATCGCCGAGGTATCCGACGCGGACACGCCGCGTGAGCGGGAACTGCCGCTCGGAGAGGACCGTGGGTTTCTCTGGCATCTCAACGCGTATTGGCGTTACGAGGAGGTGGCTGGCGGCGTGATCGCGGAGTGCGAGTCGATCAGTCTCAGCCGCGACGTGCCGTCCGTGCTGCGCTACCTCGTGGATCCGCTCGTCGAGAGCACAGCGAGGGAGTCGATGGAACGAACGCTCAGCTCACTCAAGGCGCGCCATGCGAGGTCGTGATGCGGCCTAACCGTGCCCGATTTCTTCACCGAGCGCCGCTCGCGTGGTCACCGGCTCGATGACGACCGACGCCAGCAGCACCGCCACGGCGCTGCCGATGAGCGACACGGCCAGCGTCGGCCACGTCGTCAGCGTCAGGGCGCCGGTGACGAGGAGTGCACCGGCCAGGAGCCAGTCGGCCAGCCGAATCCACCGGCCCGTTCGGCCGCGTTGTCGCACCCATTCGGCCGGGAGAGACCGCACCGTGAACCACTGGTGAAGCCGCAGCGTGACGGCGACGATGACAGCGACCAGGCCAGCGAGAAAGAGGAGCAGCCCAGGTAATTCCGGCAGAGAGCGATGCCCAAGCCAGAGCGGTGCAACGAGAACGCAGTCGAAGGCACTCGCCGCGACCTGGTGAAATTGCCACCACCATATCGGGCTCGTCGGCGCACGGTCGGTGGTTAGACCGACCCCCGCACTCGTCCAGGCCCCGCGTGCCGCCGTGTTGGCGGTCCCGCCGCTCGCGCCAATCCGCACCTGCTCCAGCGCGTGGACGAGGTCGCGCGTCGAGGCGTAGCGCGCTTCGGGTGCTTTCCGGAGGCATCTCTTGATGACTTCGTCGAGCGTGGCCAGGCCCGCACGGTCTTCGTGCGCGCGCGGCACGCGATCGGCGAGGGGTGCTGGGTCCTCTGTCAGGATCCTCGCGATGGTGGACGCGGCGTCCGGCGCGGCGAATGGGTGCGTGCCGGAAGCGAGTTCGTGGAGCAGGACGCCGAACGAGAAGAGATCGGACCTGAAATCAATGGTGTGTCCGCGAATCTGTTCCGGAGACATGTACGCTGGTGTACCGAGCACGTGACCGTCTCCGGTGAGTGTTGCGAGCGGCTGCGCCAAATCGCTGAACCGCGCCAGGCCGAAGTCGAGAATCTTCACGTCGCCGTCGGTTGTGCGCATGATGTTCTCCGGCTTGAGGTCGCGGTGTACGACGCCTCGATCGTGTGCCGCGACGAGCGCCCGTCCCACGCCGAGTGCCGTTCCGACGACGCCGTTGACAGGGAGCGGTCCGTGTCGCAGCTCATCGCGCAACGTCTCGCCAGGGATGTACTCGCCGACGATGTAGAGGCGATTGTCGAACTCTTCGAGGGCGTACACCGTGGCGATTCCGGGATGGGTGAGCGCGGCCGCCGCGCGCGCCTCTCGCCGCAGTCGCTCCGTCGCCCGTCCGTTGTCGGTGAAGCGTTCGGGGAGTGCCTTGAGCGCGACCATGCGCCCGAGGCGAGTGTCCTCGGCGACATACACGACGCCCATCCCGCCTTTTCCGAGGACGCGCAGCACTCGGTACTGTCCGAGCACCCGGCCAACCAGTGACTCGCGCGGATCGAGCGCCTGCGACAAGAGTGCCGCGCCGGCCGGCTGTTCGATGAATCCGGCCGCGTCCTCGTGCGCGGCGAGCAGTGACAGGATCTCCTGGCACAACCGCCGGTTCCCGGCACTGGACGCCTCGACAAAGGCCGAACGGCGCTCGGGCGGTTCGGCCAGGGCGCGGTGGAACAGGTCGTTCGCGACTGCCCAGTCGTCCGGGTCCATCAGCACCCCCTCAGCTCGCGCAACAACCAGGCCTTGGCCATCGTCCAGTGCCGCTTGACCGTAGCGGGGGATATGCCGATCGCCGCGGCCGTTTCCTCCACTGACAGTCCGCCGAAGTACCTGAGCTCGACGATGCGCGCCTGCTGGGCGTCGAGGAGGGCGAGCGAGGTCAGCGCACGATCGAGCGCGACAATGTCGATCTCACCCGCGTCAGGCGCGGCTTCTACCAGGAGGCCCTCGTCGAGCGTGACTTGCACTTGCCGCCCGCCGCGCTTGACGGCGCCGCGCGCGCGGGCGCGCTCCACGAGCAGGCGCCGCATGGAGATGGCCGCAATCGCAACGAAGTGCGTTCGGTCCTTCCACGCGGGCGACGAGTCCTTGGCCAGACGCAGATAGGCCTCGTGCACGAGCTCGGTCGCCTGCACGCTCTTTGCCTGCTCGCGGCGCACGTAGCGCTCGGCGAGTCGTCGAAGCTCGGCGTAGGCCTGCTCGATCAGCTCGGCCGCTGGCGGGGCAGGAGGCTCAAAGGTCATGAGTCGAAGGTCGCAGGCGCGCTCTCCGTTAGTTTGTCCTGTTGGATTTGCTGACCGTCGTCACGAACTCGTCATTCGTCCCGACTCTCCCGTGGGCGGGCACGTGCTGCGCGACATCCAGCTTGTTCTTCAGCATGTTCTGGTACAGCGTCCGCATGCTGGCCGTGGGCGCGGTCTGAGGCGCGCCCTGGGCGGGCGGCGAGTAGAGGTCCGCGTTGAACAAGATTTTTTCCTTCGGCAGGAAGGCCATCAGCATGTCCTGGCTGTGGTTGGCCTGTCGGTAAGAGGGATCTCCAAGTTCGTAGGCCATGTCCTGCACGTGAAAGACCTGCAGGACGCGCACGCCGTCGGTCACGACGTAGGTCGCGTTCTGGCCTGCCGTGCCGGCTATCGTCTCGATCGGTGCGGGCCGACGGCTGATCATGTACATCGGGTTGAACATCGCCATCCTGTCCGGCTCCAGCGTCCACGGAGCCGGATAGAACGGGATCTTCATGTAGTAGTCCTTGTTCGACTCATGCGTCACGATGGTGGTTCCCTGGGAGAGATAGGTGCGCAACCCCCCGCTGTGATCCATGTGGTGATGCGTATTCACCAGGTAGCGAATCTGTTTGCCGGGAACGAGCTTCTCGGCCTCCGCAATCACCGCCAGCGACCGCGCTTCGTTGTTGGGGGCGTCGACCACTGTCAGAAAGTCCTTGAACTCCACGAGCATGCTGTTGTGCGTTCCGCCGCCGAGTGACCACACGCCGTCCGCCAGCTTCTGGCTCTCGACCCTCACGGGCGCCAGCCTCGCGTTCCTCACCGTGTCGGGCACGGGAATCGCGGGCACCGGAACGTTGGCCTTCACCTCCGAGACCTTGTACTCGTAGTAGTTGTGCGCGGGGTTCAGCCTGGGGTCGCCATGGTGCACGTGAAGCTGCTGGGGAAACTTCACGCCGGAAAAATCCTTGTACTGCGTGTAGCGCATCTCGTAGTCCATGTCCCCATAGATCGGATTGGGAATCCAGGTGTCGACGAGCTCCACCAAGTTACGGTCGTCGATCGTCACGTTCATCTTGTACTTCCCGAGGAGCGGAAAGGAGACGATCGTCACCTTGCGTCCGTACTGTGAGAGGCCGAAGTCGGACATGCCGACGATGGGCAGCGAGATGGCGGTGGCGCTCGGTGCTGCAAGCCCGGCCTTGAGCGCGCCGTGCGGCGTCAGTGCTAGCTCGAGCTCTCGAAGGTCCGCCCAGGGAACGCCGTCGAGGTACAGTCGCGTGAAGGGCACGGGCGTGGTGCCCTGAATATCCCAGGCATAGCCGCCGCTCAGGATCGCCGTCACGTGTTCTTCCGGCATCGGCGGCCGGCCCTGCGGCGAATAGGTCCCCTGGCGGCGGGTGTAATCCTCGCGTGACGACTTCGTGTCGTAGTCGATGACACGCGTGTAGTTGGCCACTTCGAAGTGCGGCCAGTCTTCCTCGAGGCCGTAGGTCTGACCAATTCGCGAGGACCAGCCGGCCGCGGAAATCTGGATCGTCTTCAGATCGGTTCCACCCATTGCCTTGAGGGCGGCCTGCAGGGCGGCCCGGGCATCGACAGCCTGCGCGGAGGCCGTGCCCACCGCGAACCCGAGCAGCACCACCAGAATAGTCAGCGTTCGCACCATACGTTTCTCCTCGGCAGACGGACGTTTCCAGACGAGTGGTCTCGACGGCCCTGGGCTCCCCCCCCCGAATAGTCGGCAGTCTGCCACGAGACCGCGCGTGTACAAAGTCTTTTGCGCGGCTGCTTTTCAAGCCTTCCGCGAAGTGGAGAGAAATGGGGTGAAAATAGTCATCACATGTCGAAGCCATCGACCAGCTCGCCGCCAGTGGTCGTTACGGCAGGACGGCACATCATGCCGCGGGCTGCAATCACCGCGCTGGTGCTGCTCGTCCTGTGCGCACAAGGGATCGTAGGCCAGACGGCTCAGCGCGTTGATTTTCTGCGAGATTCGATCGCGGCGAAGGACGACCGATACATTCGGTTGCTGACCGGCTCCACCTGGACTCTCTCCGGCCCGTCGACGGCGCGGGTCACCGACGAGGTGCTGATTGTCTTCAGAGACGTAAAGGTTCGGGGACGCACGCGCAGTATGGCAACCGCCTACGTGAATGGCGAGGCGTTCGACGCCGAGGAGGTCAGCGGCCGGTATGCGGCATCGAGCGGATTTCTGGTCGTAGTCGTCGAAGCACGGCGTAACGGCGAGGTACTCAGGCTCGCTGACGGGACCCTCCTCGCGGTATCGGAAAGTGGTCAGGCGCTGACGCGTACGTGGGCACCCTCCTACAGAGCGCTCCTTACCGCCAACCGCGAATACCTGCACAATCTCGACGAGGGAAGGCAGGCGATCAAGGTCAGTCCCCTGCGGAAGGCCCCCTGAGGCGCTCTTCACGGCCCGGGCGCGCAATCCGGGCTCAGGGGGGCTATACTTTTGCCGCCAATATCCGCTTTCACATCTCCGTTCCAGAGAAGGTGGCACGCATGCGCATCAGTAGCCTTTGTTCGCTCGCGACCGCGACATTCGCCCTTGCCGCCCTGAGTTCGGGCGGGCTCGTCCAGGCTCGTCAGGCTCCAACCGAGCGGGTCATCATCGATGCAGACGACATCGGGGGCGTCGTGGCCAGCCAGACCGGACCCGAGGCCGGCGTGTGGGTCATCGCGGAGACCACGGATCTGCCGACCAAGTTCCGCAAGATCGTCGTGACCGACGATCGGGGCCGGTATGTGCTGCCGGACCTGCCAAAGGCGAACTATCGAGTGTGGGTGCGGGGTTACGGGCTAGTGGACTCGCGGCCCGTGTCCGGCGCGCCCGGGCAGCAGCTTGCGCTGGCGGCGGTCAAGGCACCCACCGCGAAAGAGGCCGCGGCAATTTACCCAGCGAACTACTGGCTCTCGCTTCTGAAGATACCGGCGCGGAGTGCGTTTCCCGGTACCGGGCCCGATGGGAACGGCATCGGCACCGCCATGAGGACGCAGGACGACTGGATCAACCAGGTCAAGAGCGGCTGTCAGACGTGCCATCAGCTCGGCTCGAAGGCGTTGCGCGAGATCCCGAAGTCGCTCGGTGTGTTCGACTCCACGTTCGACGCGTGGAATCGCCGCACCATGGTTGGCCAGGACGGCGCCGGCATGATGGCCGCCATCAATAGCATGGGGAAGGGGCACGCCCTCGGGGCGTTCGCCGACTGGACCGACCGCATCATGGCGGGCGAGGTGCCGCCGGCGCCGCCGCGGCCGCAGGGCGTCGAGCGAAACCTGGTGCTGACCTCGTGGGATTGGGGTGCGGCCGCGACTTTCGCTCACGACGTGATCGGTACCGACAAGCGCACCCCGACCCGCAACGCCAACGGACAGCTCTACGGCGTCGATTGGGGCAATGACGCGTTCCTCATGCTCGACCCGGTTACCAACACCGCCTCCCAGCTTCGCGTTCCGGTGCTCGATCCGCGGACTCCGGCGGCGAAGCCTCAGACGATGCCGGCGCCGTCGCCGTACTGGGGTGAGGAGATCTACTGGACCGATCCCGCCAATCCCAACCACATGGCGATGGATTCACAGGGGCGTGTGTGGATGGCCGCGAGGTTCCGCGTCCCGGACAATCAGCCGGCGTTCTGTCAAGGGCATGCTTCCTCGAAGCTGGCGCCGCAGGAGCGCAGCTTCAGGCAGGTGCAGGTCTACGACCCGAAGACGAAGGCGTTCAAGCAGGTCAACACTTGCTTCGATACGCACCACGTGCAGCTTGCCAACGACCGCGACGAGACCTTGTATTCCAACGGGGTGCGCAACGGCGTCCTCGGATGGGTGAAGACGCGCGTGCTGCTCGAGACCGGCGACGAAGCGGCCGCGCAGGGGTGGTGCAAGGGCTACTTCGACGTGAACGGCGACGGCAAGATCGACCCCGCGGTCGAAGATACGCTGCCGATGGCCGGCATGTATAGCGTAGCGGTCCATCCGACCGACGGTAGCGTGTGGGGCGCGGTGCCGGGCCCGGTACCTGGCCGGATCGTCCGCATCGATCCGAAGACGTGCATCGGCGAATCATACGAACCGCCCTACAGGAACACCACCGACGCTCGCACGGGTTACACCCCGCGCGGCATCGACATCGACAGTAATGGCCTCGTCTGGACCGCGCTGGCGGGCAGCGGCCACCTCGCGAACTTCGACCGCTCCAAGTGCAAGGTCAAGACGGGGCGCGCCATCATCGACGGGCAGCACTGCCCGGAAGGATGGACGCTGCACCGTTCGCCGGGCCCGCGCTTCCAGGGCGTCTCCGAGGACGTGAACACCGACTACCACTACTACAACTTCGTGGACGTCCATGACACCCTTGGCCTGGGCCGCAACATTCCGCTCGCCAACGGCACCGGCTCGGACTCGCTGCTGGCGCTGCAGCCGAACGGCCAGTTCGTCATCTTGCGCGTGCCCTATCCGCAGCACTTCTTCACCCGCGGGATGGACGGCCGCATCGACGATCCGAACGGTGGTTGGAAGGGCCGCGGGCTCTATGGCAACTACGGCCAGAACGGCGTCTGGCAGATTGAAGGCAACGGCAAGGGCACTCTGGGCGGCGTGGTGAAGTTCCAGATGAGGCCCGACCCGCTGGCGAAGTAGCGCGAGGTCGCGAGAGACATCAGTAACGTCCCGCTCCGCGTGGCTGCGATTGTCGTGGCGCGGGGCGGGGAGGGGACCGGGACTATGTATGTGCTACGGGCAGTGCTTCTCTCGCTCTTCATTCCTGCCCTGGTCGGCGCCCAGACCAATACGGGAGAGATTGCCGGCGCCGTGCGCGATGCGCAAGGCGGTGTGCTGCCCGGCGTCACCGTCATCGCGGAGCATCTCGACAGCGGCACGCGGATCGAGCGCCTGACCGATGAGCGCGGGCGCTATCTCTTGCCGTCGCTGCGCCTCGGCGCCTACACGCTCACGACTGAGCTGACCGGGTTCTCGCGCGTGGTCCGCACCGGGATCACGGTGATGCTCGGCCAGCAGTTGCAGGTTGACATCGTCCTGAATGTCGGCGGCCTCAGCGAACAGGTCACCGTCACCGGCGAGGCTCCGCTCCTGCAGGCCACGACGGCGGAGATCAGCGACGTGATCGACAACCGCGAGGTCGTCCAGATTCCGCTCAACGGACGCAACTTCCTCGCGCTGGCACAGTTGAGCGACGGCGTCGTCATCCCGCCTGGCGGCACCCGCGGAGAGGCACTGCAACAGGCGGGGCCCTTGCCGAACGTCGGCGGGCAGCGGTCGGGGCACAACATCTACCTGCTGGATGGCGTGAAGGTCACCGACGAGCTGTTCAACAACCTGGTGATCAACCCGTCCATCGAGTCGGTTCAGGAATTCAAGATTCAGAAATCGCAGTATGCGGCGGAGTTCGGCGGCAAGGCGTCCGCGCTCATCAACGTCGCCACGCGCGCCGGCACGAATACGGTGCGTGGAAGCCTCTTCGAGTTCGCCCGGAGCGATCGGTTCGACGCGCGCAACTACTTCGATTCGAAGGATCGCCCCGTGCCGCCGCTCCAACAGCATCAGTTCGGCGGCGCCGCCGGCGGTCCGCTCGTGCGTGACCGGACTTTCTTCTTCGCCAGCTATGAGGGCCAGCGCGTTCGCCGTTCGCTGACGCGGACGTTCTCCGTTCCGAGCGCTGCCGCTCGTCGAGGGGAGATTCCCGGGTTCCGGGTTGATCCAAGTCAGATTGATCCGATCGCCACGGCGCTCCTGGCGCGCGTGCCGCTGCCGAACGGCCCGGGCGAGCTTCAGAACCTGACGGCGGTGGAGAAGCAGGTCAAGGACGTCCACCAGTTCAGCGTCCGCGTCGATCATCAGTTGAGCGCCGCCGATCAGATCTTCGGCCGGTTCAGCTCGTTCGACGCTGACGAGGTACAGCCGTTCGGCACGAGCGGCCTGCAGGAGACGCTCGTGCCCGGCTTCGGCCGCGACGTCAATACACGGGCGCGCAATCTCGCGGTCAGCCAGACGCACGTGTTTGGTACGACACTCGTCAACGAATTCCGGTTCGGATGGATGCATGTTGACGGCGGACAGGTCAGCGCGAATCGGGGAACGGACTTCGCGGGGCAGACCGGGCTTCAGGGGGTGACGCGCGATCCGCGCGACACGGGCTTTCCGCAGGTCTCCACGCGCGGCCTCTACAGCACGTTCGGGGATCCCACGTCGTTCGTCTTCCGCGACAACCAGCACGTCGAGCTGTATGACAACGTACTGCTCGACCGCGGCGCGCACCGCTTCAAGTTCGGCGGCTACTTCTTCCACCTCCAGTTCAGGCCCGATCAGCCGGACAACGCCCGCGGCGCCTTTACCTACACGGGGCAGTTCAGTGGCAACGCCCTCGCCGACTTCCTGCTTGGCTATCCGACGACGGCCGTGTCGGGCATTGGCCGCGGCGATCAGGACGGCCGCACGAACTGGCTGCACCTGTTCGCACAGGACGACTGGCGGGTGCGCGACAACCTCACGATCAATCTTGGCCTGCGCTACGAGTACAACCAGCACATGCGCGATGAGGACAACCGGCTGTCGTCGGTCGACTACGAGACGTCCGGTGGCCGCGTGGTGATTGCCAGCGACGATGAGGGAAGGATCAACCCGGAGGCACAGGCATTGCTGCCCCTCATCCCCATCCCCCACGTCACGTCGGCGGAGGCGGGGTGGGAACGCGGGTTGTTGAGTCCGAGCAAGCTGCGTCTCGCGCCGCGCACCGGGCTGGCGTGGTCGATTGCCGACGGCCGCGGCGTCGTTCGCGGTGGCTACGGCGTGTTCCTGAACCAGTGGGCCTACAGCGTGCAGACGGCGTTCTCGCGAAACCTGCCGTTCTTCTACACGAAGCAGGTCGATGTGCCCGTCACGCAGCGCGTGCCGGTGTTCCAGACGCGCAACATCCTGACGGCGGACCCGACCGGCGTCGTGGCGCCGACAATCATGGACCATTCGTACGCCGTCGAATACACGCAAACCTGGAGCGGCGGCATGCAGTACGAGCTGTTCCCGGCGACCGCCGTCGAGGTGTCGTACATGGGGTCGTGGACGCTGGGGGCCGACAACGCCACGGTCCGCAACGTGCCGGAACCCGGGGCAGGTTCCATCCAGGCGCGTCGCGCCATCCCGCAGCTCGGGCCGATCCGGTCCATTCGCTTCGACGGTAAATCGATCTATCACGGCGTGACGTTCAAGGCCGAGCAGCGGCCCCGAGGGAACTTCTCCTATAACGTCAGCTACACGCTCTCGACATCGAAGGATGATGCGTCGAGCCCAGGTCCCACCGAATCGGAGACCAACTTCCCGCAGAACGTCCGCAACATCTTCGACGAGACGGGCGAATGGGCGTATTCGAGCTTTGACCACCGGCATCTGTTCGTGGCCAGCACGATGTACGAGCTGCCGCTTGGCGTGCGCCTCAACGCGATCTTCAGCGCGCAGAGCGGAGCGCCGTTCACGGTGAACCTTGGCGTTGACCAGGCGAACGTCGGCGCCGGGCCCGCGCAGCGGCCCGACCAGCTCGGCGATCCAAACCTGCCGGCGGGGGAGCGCACGCCGGCGCGGTGGTTCGACACGTCGGCATTCGTGTTGCCCGCGGCGTTCACCTTTGGGGACGCTCCCCGCAACAGCGTGATTGGTCCTGGGTACGCAAACCTCGATCTCGCCGTCTCCAAGACGCTGCGCCTGGCCGGCAGCTCGTCGCTCGAGCTCCGGTGGGAAACCTTCAACCTGCTCAATAAGGCGAACTTCGACGTGCCGAATCGAACCTTCGGCACGCCGAATTTCGGCCGCGTGTTCAGCGCCAAGGGGCCACGCGAGATGCAGTTCGGCGCCAGGCTCGCTTTCTGAGGCGATACACCCCGTGTGGAGGAAGAGTGCGATGAAAAAATTCCGCGTTGCGACCATTCTGACGATTGCCGCGTGGCCGGTGTTGTCACTGGTGAGCTTCGCGCAGGACCACGTCCACGGTCCCGCGAGCGGCATCCCGCACGGCATCCCGCAGTTCTGCGCCAACCCGACGGTGTCGTCCGTCGCCGACGGCGCCTGGTCGAGCGCCTCGACCTGGTCAACCGGCAGGGTGCCGGCGGCCGGCGATGCGATTCGAATCGCGCCGCGCACGACGGTCACCTACGACCTCGTCAGCGACGCCGCGCTCAAGTGCATCAACGTTGACGGGACGCTCGCGTTCCGCACCGACGCGAACACGCGCATCAAGGTCGGCACGGTGACGGTTCTCGAGACGGGCGCGTTCCTGATGGGGACGCCGGGCCGTCCCGTGGCGGCGGACGTTCTCGCCGAGTTCGTCACGGCGGACGTCCCGATCGACACGCGGCTCGATCCGGAACAGCTTGGGGGCGGCCTCGTTGGACTCGGGAAGGTGACAATTGCAGGCGCGGCGAAGACCCCGACCTTCGTTCGGCTTGCCTCAGAGCCCCTCGCCGGGCAGACGAGGCTGGAACTCGAGCAGGCCGTGAGCGGGTGGCATGTCGGCGATACGCTCGTGCTGCCTGACACGCGCCAGCTCCGGCAGCACGAGCGCGGCGACGACTATCGCCCGCAGTGGGAGGAGCTGACTGTCGCGTCGGTCTCGGGCCGTAGCGTCACGCTCGCGCGGCCGCTGGCGTTCGATCATCGTGGTGCGCGCGACGGCGCCGGCGTGCTCGAATTCCTGCCGCATGTCGGCAACGTCAGCCGCAACGTCATCTTCCGCTCGGAGAATCCCGCCGGGACCCGCGGCCACACGATTTTCATCCAGCATCCCGACGTCGATATCCGCTACGCGCTCTTCAAGGACATGGGACGCACGCGGATGGGCGTGCTCGACAACGTGGAGTACTCGCCCGAGGGCCAGGTCCGTCACGTCGGAACAAATCAGATCGGCCGCTATTCGATTCATTTTCACCACGCGTTCGGGCCGAAGGCGACGCCCGCCAACGGCTACCAGTTCACGCTCATCGGCAACGCGATAGACGATGCGTCGAAGTGGGGGATCACGGTTCACAACAGCCACTACGGACTCGTCAGCGAGAACGTTGTCTACAACTCGCGCGGCGCGGCGATCGTGGCGGAGGACGGGACCGAGAGCTTCAACGTCTTCGAGCACAACTTCGCGATGCGGTCCGAGGGGTCTGGCGAGTTCGCGCCCCGCAGCGGCTACGGTGGCGCGACCAACGATCCTGGTGGTGAAGGCGCCGGTTTCTGGCTGCGCGGGCCGAACAACATCCTGCGCAACAACGTGGCGGCGAATGTGGATGTGTTCGGCTACGGCATCGCCGCGGGGGCGCTGGGCACCGTACACATTCCGAAGTTCAAGGGAGCGGACACCACGAAGGCCGGCGAGTTCATCGAGATCGACACGACCGAATCCGCGGTCATTGAGTTCAGCGGCAACGAGGCCTACGGGGCCATCCAGACCGGCGTCGCCATCGGCTGGAACGGGACGCTCACCAATTCACGCGTCTGGCACACGTCGCGCCATGGCGTCACCGCGTTCCCGGCGGACCGCCTCGTCGTCGATGGCTTCGTGGCGCGCGGTGATGCGCGAGTGCTGCAGGGAGCGTTCGAGAGCCCGACCGGCGTCTGGTTCAACAACTATGCGGCGAAGACCGTGACCGTGAGAAACGCCAACGTGCAGGGGATGCGCGTCGGCGTGGCGAGCCCGTTCTTCTCGAGGACCGACACCGAGCCCGGGCGCGGCGACGGCGTGGCGACGGTGGAGAACAGCTATTTCAAGGACTACGTCGGCGTGGCCGTGGCAACGGCCTACTCGCCGTCGACAACGCTGGCGCCAGTCAAGAAGGCGGTGGTCCGCAACAGCCGGTTCGACGTGTTGCCCGGGGTGCCCGCCGCGCAGTATCCGGCTGCTGCCGTGTCGATGAATTATGGGATGTCCGCCGGCGACCAGGCGCGCCGCGACCCGGTACTCGTCTACGACTTCAACGGGAAGCCGGGTGACACCTTCCGCGTGTTCTATTCGTACGAGGTGCCCGCGACGTCGGCGCCGGCGTGCAACACCGCGCGTCCGGAGATCGGCGGGTTCGTCTGCGCGGGCGATGACGCGTCGCAGGAGTCTCGACGGTAGCGTTCGCGATGGCGTGACGCGCGGGGCAGGGGTCGTCGCCGGTTCAGGCGATGGTCCCGCGTAGGCTACCGTGTGATCACGCCGCACACGACGCGAGCGCCGGCGTTTCCGGCCGGGTCGCTCTTGTAGTCGTCCACTGTCTGGTGCATGACGATGGCCGAGCCGTCGGTGTCAAACAGGCTGGTCGGACCCGATTGCAGCGAGACGCCGGGCACGAGCAACTCAACGGTCAACGCCCCGCTTGTCGGCACCTCGACATTGGGGAGATCGCCGGCGTGCATGCCCATCGGGTTCTGGAGCCCGTGCTGCTTCCGGGCCGGATTGAAGTGACCTCCCGCCGTCGTGAACGGAGGCTGGCATTGTCCGGTCTCATGAATATGCAACGCATGAGCACCGGCCGGCGCCTGCGTGAGGTTCACTCGCATGAGGACGCCATGAGGCGTGTCGGTGAGGACGGCTTCGCCGATCGTGTCACCAGTCGCGTTCTTCAACGATGCCTTCGCGGGCGCGGTTTGGGCGGCTCCCAACACCGGGATCAATAGACACAGAGCAGCCGCGCAGATACCTCGCATGTCGCACCTCTTCATTCGATCGCCTCTGGCCTGGCTCGTGGCGACCAGTCGCCGGCCGCCTGCAGCCACTATTACACACTAGCTTTTCACCGTGACGAAACAGCGAGACAGGTCGATGACACCGAGCGACGCCTGGGCAAATAGAAGGCAGATCCGCCCCTGCCGCGACGTATCATCTGCGCACACGCTCCGGGGGCAACGCGGCGCTCCGACGCTGACGACATCGGAGAGAGCGAGGAATCATGGATAGCACGCGGAAGACAACGCTGTGCCAGCGGGTGGTGCTGGCTCTCACGATCGCGGCGGCGTTCTCCTGGTGTGGCGCGTTCTTGTCAGCCCAGCAGCCGGTGCGCGGCACGATTGCCGGACGGGTTACGGCGGATCAGGGCCAGGTGCGGGCCGCGAGGGTGGCCGCGCACAATCTGGACCGGCGGATTTGGTACACGGTGTTCACCAACAAAGGCCAGTACACCGTCCCGCGGGCTTTGCCTGGTCGCTACGAGGTCATGGTGATCGAGCCGGGCTACGACTCTCCGCGGGTCGCGGTGGAGCTGGCACCGGGCGGGAGCCAGTCCGCCGATCTCGCGGTCAAGATGCGCGTGTCGGCGCAGCGGGTGGGATCCGAAGGCGGCGACGAGGGGCCCTCTGCCCGCGGGGGGGCGGGGAAGGTCGTGTACGTCGATCGTCTCGAGGACGTCTATCCCGCCGGCGCCGAGCGAGATCTCTTGAAGGAGCACTGCACCGGCTGCCATTCCACGGACCTGACGGCGTTGCACTACACACGGGAGCAGTACCTGCGGGGCATCGAACGGATGACGGAAACCGGCCCCGGATATAACGCCTATGTGCTGGCGCTGGGCCGGACCCCGATCGACCGGCGCCAGAAGACGATGCTGGCGGAGTACCTGACGAGGCACTTCGGGCCAGGCATGCCGGAGAAGAGGCTGCGGGTCGATCCGCTCGTCCTGGACGAAGAGGTCGCGTCCCGATCGATCTATGTGTCCTATGACATTCCCGACGATTTGCCGTTTCCGCCCGGAGGCAACCGAATAGGCGCGCCCATGGTGGACGGGGTCACTCCTCAGCTCCCGCCAGAGACGCGACACCACTTGCAGGCCGCATCGATCTCGCCCGTCGATGGCCACGTCTGGTACAGCTCGCGCGCCTCGAGCTCCATCCTTCGGTTGGATCCCAGGCAACTGGATCCCGTGAGTCGTTGGAAGAACTATCCGATCAAGGGAGACCCCTATGTCCACCCGAGCGGCATCGCCGTCGACAAGCAGGGCAAGGTGTACTGGGCGGAATTGAGGACTGCGCGGATAGGCGAGCTGGATCCGGCAACGGGAAAGCAGATCCGCTATGCGCTGCCGCAACAGGCTGGAGCCGTGCTCCAGGTGGTGGTCGACAGGGATCAGAACATCGGCTTCAGCCTTATCTGGGGCGCGTTCTTTGGCAGGTTGGACGCCGTGACACGCCGGATACACATGTACCCGACGCCGACGCCGGACAACGGCATGTACGGATTGGCGTTCGACAGCTCGGGCAACATGTGGGGAGCCGGCTGGCAAAAGGGCACCATCAGCAAGTGGGACGCGGAGAGTCAGAAGGTGATCGAGTACAAGGTGCCGACCGCGTGGGGGCAAATCCGGCGTGTCGGTGTGGACTCGAGGAACGTGGTGTGGGGCTCGGCGTACAACACGGGCCTGCTGGTGAGGCTGGATCCCGCCACGGGCAGACACACCGAGTACAAGATCCCCTTGAACGGCGCCCAGCCGTACGACGCGTGGCCGGACAAGTCGGACAATGTCTGGTCGGCCGACCACGTGCACAGCGCGCTCGTCAAGCTGGATCCGGCCACCAGCAAGTGGACTTTTTATCCGATGCCGCAACCCAACCAGAGCGTTCCCAAGTTCGAGATGGCGGACGACAACACGATCTGGTTCGGCACCCGTGGCGTGCCGAATATCACCGCCGTTCACTTCTATCCGAATGGCTACACCGCGGAGGCGCCGCCGCTGCCGTAGCGCGGTGTGGGATGGGGACCCACGCCGAGCATCCCGGGGGGGTGCCTGAGCGGACGTTTTTCCGCGGTGTCGAGCCGGAGGGCGATGGGCTGGGACCCGGAGGTGGGAGCCGCGGTCGGGGCTGCGGTCACTGCGGGCCGTTGCCCTTGCCGGGATCCCCGAACAGGACGTGCGTGCCGCGTTCACTCGCGATCGCGGGCCTCGTGTCCGGGATGTCCTGATTCGCAATCCGGTCGAGATTGTCCTGGGTGAATCCCACGGCAATCGCGGTCTCCTCGCCATAGCTGCCCGGGTCGTGTCCATCGGCGAGTTGGTAGGTGTGGCTCAGCGTCCCGTCGGCATTTCTCGCCGATACGACGTGACGATTCCTCGAATGCGGCACTGCTTGGTCAAGTCGCTCGGCAATCTCATGGTAGTGCGTCGTCAAGAACGTCACGACCTTTCTCTTCGAAAGGACGTTGAGGGCCTGGATCGTGTGTTGTGCGCCCGTCTTGACGAATGTGCCGTCGTTGGACTCGTCAGAGAAGACCACGGAGCGGCTGGTGCCGGTGAGGATATGCATCCATCTCGTCAGGGACTTCTCGTACCTTCCCTTGGCGGAGTCGTCCTTCCCTCCGAAGTTGCTGTGCAGGGACCATGAGATCGACATTCTCGCGCGCTCGGCCGGTATCGGAAGGCCGGCGTGCGCCAGCGTCAGAAGTTGGGCAAGGCCCCGGAGCTGCTGTGTCTTCCCGCCGCTGTTCGCGCCCGTGATGACGTTGACCAGGCTGTCCGATGCAATCGCGAGCCTGTCTTGAACCACTCCCGCGTCAAGGAACATCGGGTGCCTGTATCCCCGCAGTTCGATGAATGGCTCTCTGCTCTCCACCATCTCCGGAAGGCACCACGGCTTGGAGTCCTCCGTTGAGCACCTGACATAGTGGACGAGCGCCTCGAGCATCCCGAGATTCCTGACGATGAAGATGGCGTCCCGCTGGTACTTGGACTGATAGCTTCTGAGCATCGTCTCGACGAACGATCGCCTCAGACCGTCAAGTTCGATCCGGTCGTCCTCGGGTGGGGCGATGCGGCTGATGCTGATCCGATCCTGACCGACCGTCTCGGGGATGTTGCTCCATTCCGCTGTTCCAGACGTCAGCCCTTCCGAGAGCCTGAAGCGCATCTCCTTTGCCGTGATCAGCTCGTTCAGCGAGAACACGCCGTCGCGGCAGTGCTCTCTGAGGAAGGAATAGATACAGCGAGTTGCCGGGTCACTGCCGAGCTCCCTGACCAACCGCGCGCAGTTTCTCGCCGCTGCGTACTCGCTCTCGCCGATCGCCTGGTGCCTGCTCTCCACCATGGTGGAGAACGTGTCGAGGAACGACTCGTTGCCGTCGGACCTGTTCTCCTGGTGCGCGTTCGACAGGAAATCTTCGAGCCTCCGCCGTCGCGCCTTGTCCTGGAGAGCCCGGATCATCCGCTGCCGATCCTCGATGCCTTCCGGCGTCCTTTCGGGGAGAAGCACGGCCCTGGTCAACATGGCGCCCGCGTGAGATGAAATGACGCCGTCCTCCCGCTGTCTCAAGACACGGTCTATGAGACCCCTGTGCTCGAAGAGTGTCCGTTTGGCGGGGTCGAAGCCCGGCGCGGAGCGCGTTCTCTCGTAGGCGCTCTTCTGCTCAGGCATCATGCTGAGGTCTCTGGCCGTCTCCTCGTCAAAGAGGAACAGGTTCATGTGCTCGGTAGGAGTGAGATAGAGGTCCCTTCCGACAGGACCCGTGTAGAACACGCCCCCGAAGGCATTACTCTCACCGGTGAGATCAGCGGCGTGCCAGAACCTCGTGTTCGTTCCCCACATGGAACCCGTTATACACCGGCGGCCACTTGAAGTGATCGATGCGTCGTGGCATCCTGCCTGGGCAGCCGCGTGTGCGAGACGCTCGAGGCCGAAGGCTGCAATCCCAACACCCTTGGACTTTCATCCGAAAGGATTCCGCGTTATGGAGCTTGAATTCACACTCACGATCGACACAAAAGGTGAAGCCTTTGGGCCCGACCCCTCATTGGAGCTGGCCTGGATTCTCCGCAAGCTCGCGGACCACATCTTGCGAGGGCTCAATCCGTCGGTGCCTTACTCGAGCGATCTCCACGACGTCAGAGGGAACAAGGTCGGAGAGGCGAGCTGGACGCCTGCCTCGAAGGAGGGTGAGCAGGACAAGTAGTCACCCTCGTCGAGGCCGTGGGCGGCGACAAGGTCAAGCCGAAGGACGTGCCAGGGTCCGACCCCACCGGCATGGCGGTGCCCGCCAACGGGCGCCGCCTTTTTTCATTTCGCGGAGCCGTGCCGCGCGCGTCTCAAGAATCTGCCTCTGTATTACTGGTTACTGGGTGTCGGCACTCGGTCCGTAGATCCCGGGAATCTTGCCGCCCATCGCGCGCAGGTAGGTGCTGAGCTGGCCGCGGTGGTGGACGGAGTGCTTGAGCGCCATCGCAAGAAAGTCCACCCCAGGCATTTTCATCACGTCGAGAAAATTGATGGTACCGGCGAGCGTCTCGCCAGACATGGCCCGGACACGATTCAGGGCCGCCGGCACTGTGTCCCGATAACGGGCGACGGCGTCGGCCGGGTTCTTGATGCCGCACGCATCGGAGTCGTCTGGTGGAGGCGTGAACGCCCCGTTCGCGATGCAGGTCAGCAACCACTCGTCTTCGAGAGCAATGTGTCGGACCAGTCCGAGGCCGGTCTTGGACTTCGAGTCCGGTCTGTAGTCGAGATGTCCGTCGGGAACGGCCTCGAGCACACGCAGGGTCGTCTGTGTTTCGCGTTCGAAATCGGTGGCGAGGAAATCAGCGACGGTCTTGGCTTCCGTGGGACTCATTAGATCCTCCGTGATGACTTTTCAAGCGAACGGGCCTTCACCTTATACATGAACGGCGCGCTGATAGATATCGAGCCGAACGACGCCAAGGTGGCTCGGCGAGCCGACCCGGGCTCGGGGACTCGGTCGGCGATGGCTCATTCCGCGGCGGCAATCGACTCCACGTGGATTGTCCCGGCCTTCTCGTCAAACGTGCCGACGACTCTCACCTTCCGTGCCGCGAATGGCTCCGGTGCCTTCTGGTCGCTCAACGTGTAGACGTTCCTGCCGTCGTCCAGCACGAACGCGGCGTCGTGCAGCATGACGCAGAGCCTCGTACATTCAGCGTCGGTTGGTCCCATCCGCATCTGGGCATGACCTCCCCGAGCACACATGTTGTCGCTGATGGTGCCGGTAAAGGTCTGCGTGGCCTGGGATGCGGACAGCGACGCGACCGCGAGAACGCTGACGATCAGATGCTTCATATCGGCCCAATCCCCGCGATATCCTCGTGAAATCGCTCGTGCGAATGCAGCCCGTGACGAATGCGTGCGGAATCGAGGGCGGTTCGTGAGGCCGCCCTCATGAGTTCTCGAGCGCTCCGCTATTCTCCGGGTGTCATGAGGTGGGCAGTTGAAGTGCCCGCGTTCATGATCCAGACGCCACCCTGTCTGGGATTGTCCGGCAACCCGGTTGACTGGGTGGTGGCGCCGGGCACGGCGATGGTCATGTGATTTCTGGCACGCTCCCGATCGGCGCCCATCACGTGGTACCACACCGATCCGTATTCCGGCTTCACACGGCTCCCGTTCGCCTCGGCGGCATCGAGCGCCACCTGCCTCTTGGCCCGGTCGGGCTCCGTTTCGAACTTCATGTTCTGCGCGAGCCGGTCCAGGTTGGCGACGCTCGTGCATTCGATCATGAACGCCTGCTGACCAGGCTGGCCCGATCGGTCCATGCAGACCAGGCGGTTCGTGCCCTTCCTCAAGGTGTCGTACGTGAAGTCAGGCTTCCACTTGATGACCGTTGCCCCATCCCGAAGATTCGCCGGGGCCGCGAGCAGAGCCGTGTCGATGTCGGCCGTCGCCTGCGCGAACGCGCTGGTCGCAACCATCAGTGCACAGACAGCCATTGGAACAATGTGTTTCATCGGTGACCTCCAACTCTTGCCGGATCATTCTTGCCGTACAAGCACCAGCAGGAATATCTGCCGGAAGCGTGCAGTATAGCCTTCCACGACGCCTCGACGGCATGGAGAAGTGTGTTGGCCATCGGCCGGATCGGCACCCCTGGTAGCGACTGTACTTGGACTAAGGTCGGGGGTATGCCGACCTGACCCCCTGATACAACAGCCAACCTGCCGGTCCGAACATGAAGGTGAGGACCAGGCAGGGGATGACGAGCATGTGCGGCACGCCGAGGTCGCGAGCATCGCGTGCTTCCCAGCAGCCGACGAGCAGATCAAAACAGAGATAGTGTACCCAGCCTGCGAGCAGCATCCAGGGGTTGGCGAACAGTTGGGCGACGTCGGCCAGCGTGGAGAAGCCGCCCGAGCTGCCGCCCCAATTCGTTGCGATGAGCGCGATGTAGACCGCCGCGAGTAGCGCCGGGACACCGATGCCCGCCACCGAGTTCGCGACCCACGGTCGGCGTGGCAGCACCACGAGCAACAGCCAAGACAGCAGCGCGAAGACATTCGCGATCGAGAACAGCAGCTCAGGTGTCATGGTCATCTCCCCGACTAGCCGATCGTCACGAGCGGCACGCCCCGCAACGCCTCAATCAGAAGCGTCACGAACACGAGAGCGTAGACAGCCGCTGCCGCGAGCGTCAAGCGCGTGCGGGACCGTTCGTCTCGGCGTCGAAGGGCGACCAGCGCAACGATCGGCAGCGCCTGGAGCGCGTGAAGGCCCACGAAGTGCGGGACACGCACGTCTCCGTGCCGCGTGCTCCACCCGGTCACCGGCAGGCCCGGGCCGCCGTCCGGCGCACCCACCGTGTGCGCGCCCGCGAGCGCGAGGCGATGCGTGGCCCTCGCCTCCGCGAGCTGCGCCTGTGTCGGGCCGGTCATCAGTCCACCGGTGAACGCACCGACGATCGTGATCGTCATGCCAAGACGCAGGGCCCAACCAGTCGCACGGTCGGCGAATGGCTGCCGCCACAAGGCCGCCGCGACGGCGACGCTGACGGACGTCTGCACGACGATCGCAAGCCCCATGAAGGCGAAGAGAGTCGCATCAAGTGGCGTGCTGATATTGAAATGGCTGGTCGTTCCACGCCAGGCCTGCAGGTCGATGATGGCGATCTCAACGAACATCACGACTGCCGTGGCGCGCCCGACGA
>JAKFXY010000056.1 GCA_021731165.1 Acidobacteriota bacterium
GCCGCGGAGGCCGCCGCGACAGTGCGGAGTTTCGGGCGATCAAGGCACGGGTACTTCGACTGCCCGCGCCACGCCAGATGAAAAGGGAATAGTGCCGAACACACTTGCAAGCGAACAGAGTCCGTACCTGCTGCAACATCAGGACAACCCCGTGGACTGGTATCCATGGGGAGAGGCCGCATTTACCCGTGCGCGACTGGAGGACAAGCCGATCTTTCTCTCAATCGGCTACTCGACGTGCCACTGGTGCCACGTCATGGCACACGAGAGCTTCGAGAATGCCGAGGTGGCGGAGCTCTTGAACCGCGATTTCGTGTCGATCAAGGTTGATCGCGAAGAGCGGCCCGATGTGGACCGTGTCTACATGATGTTCGTGCAGTCCACGACCGGGTCTGGCGGGTGGCCGATGAGTGTGTGGCTGACGCCGGGGTTGGATCCCTTCTACGGCGGCACCTACTATCCGCCGACGTCGCGTTGGGGCCGGCCCGGCTTCGTGGATGTTCTCGCGGAAGTCGCGCGCGTCTGGAAGCACGAGCGTGAGAAGGTCATGCAATCAGCCGCCACGATCATGGGACGTCTGCGGTCGCTCGGCGCCACGGAAGGACGCGTGGAGGTGCCCGGCGCCGCGGTGCTCGACGCCGCCATGCGCGACTTCGCCGAGGCGTTCGACGATCGGAGAGGCGGCTTTGGCAACGCACCGAAGTTCCCGCGCCCAAGCGAGCTGCTCTTCCTCATGCGCGAGCAGGCCAGAACCGGGGCTGTGGAGCCTGGGACGATGGCGCTCGAGACCCTGCGCGCGATGGCGCTGGGCGGGATGCGCGATCAGCTTGGCGGCGGGTTCCACCGCTATTCGGTGGATGGCGACTGGCGGGTGCCGCACTTCGAAAAGATGCTCTACGACCAGGCGCAACTGGTGCTGGCGTACGTGGAGGCGGCGCGACTCAGCGACGACCGGTACTTCGCTGACGTCGCGGCCGACACGCTTGCCTACGTCGAACGCGATCTTGGCGATCCGGAGGGCGGCTTTTACTCCGCGGAGGATGCCGACAGCGTGCCACCGGAGCAGGCCGGGGAGGCGCACGCGCACAAGAGCGAGGGAGCGTTCTACATCTGGACCGATGAAGAGATCCGCGAGGTGGCCGGTGCCGACGCCGAGCCGTTCATGCTGCGCTTCGGCGCCCTGCCTGGCGGCAACGCTCCCTCGGACCCGCAAGGGGAGTTCACCGGGCGAAATCTCCTCTACACGGCCAGGGCGGTGGAGGACATTGCGTCGGAGACCGGAAGGACGTCCGCGGACGTCGAATCGGCGCTCGAGCGTGCGGGTGTCGCGCTGCTCGAACGGCGGGCCAGCCGGCCGCGCCCGCATCTCGACGACAAGATCCTTACTGCCTGGAACGGCTTGATGATTGCCGCCTTTGCCCGCGCCGGCCGCCTGCTCGACGATGGGCAACGTTATGTGGGTGTTGCGCGCCGTGCAGCCACCTTCCTACGCACGCGGCTCTGGCAGGCCGATCGTCAGATCCTGTTGAGGAGGTACCGGCACGGCCACGCGGCCGTTGATGGCTACGCGGAAGACTACGCCTACTTGATCTTCGGGCTGATCGAGCTGTTCCAGGCCGACGGAGATGCTGAGTGGCTGGAATGGGCGCTCACGTTGCAGCGCCGGCAGGATGCTCTCTTCTGGGATGCCGGCGAGGGCGGATGGTTCAGCACGACGGGGCGTGACCCGTCTGTTCTGCTCCGGCTCAAGGAGGACTATGACGGGGCCGAGCCGGCCGCGAGCTCGATCGGCGTACTGAATCTGCTTGCCCTCTCGCACCTGACGGCGGAGCCCGAGATGACCCTTCGGATTAAGACCGTGTTCACGCTCTTCGCCGCGCGGGCAGAGCAGGCAGGCCGCTCCGTGCCGATGATGCTGGCCGCGCTATCGACGTACCATTCGGGGATGCCCCAGATCGTCCTGGCTGGGGAGCCTCACGACGGGGATCGCGAGCAGTTGGCCGCGGTGGTCCGCCGCCACTACCTGCCTGGGGCGCTGACGATCCCGCTGACCGCCTTCAACCGCGATTCGCTGGCGGGCATGCTGCCATGGACGGAGGCGATGCAGCCTCTGGATGGCCGGGCCACTGCCTACGTCTGTCGTGAGTTTGCCTGTCTGGAGCCGGCACGATCACCAGAGGAACTGGACGAACGGCTGGCCGGGCTGTGATGGTTCTGGCTTGGTAGGATTGTCGGAATGGAATTTTCTGTTGATATCTGGCTCCGTGGAGACAATCACGCGACAACGGAGGTGATTGCCCCGGTAGGTCCCGAGCCTCGCGCGTGGACGGACCTCGAGGTGGCTGCCGTGCTGGCGGGGATGCTGCGTGCGCTCGAGCGGGCCAGAAGCCCTGACTCGGCTCCTGACCGTCCCATCGCGCTCCGCGGCTTCAGCTGGATCGTCAACCCATTCGAGAATGGGGGCGTCGTCATTGCCCTGGAACTCACGCTCGGCGCCGTTGTGGCCGGGCCGTTCGACATCCCAGAGAAGGAACTGACCGCGATGATCGCCCGTGTGGTCGCCGCGGAGCGCGGCGTATCGGAAACCGTGCATTGAGCCCGTACGTTCGAAGGGCGGGCCTTGCGGCCCGCCCCACGAATCTGGCGAGAAGGCGACACGGTATGAGGGTGTCGGCTGACGCTCCAATGAGCATACCCGGAAACGCCAATATCTGAGTCTATCTGACTCATATATTCCCTGCCGACCACGTCGGAGCCCAGTCTAGAACCGGTAGGTGTAGAGCACCTTGGTTGCGAACCGTTTGTCCTGCGTGCTGAACCGATCGAGCACCGGGTCGTCCAGCCAGTTGTGCGTGTAGACGACGTAGACATCGCTGCCGGGGCGCACGATCCAGCGGAATCGCGATTGCCATCCCGCGACGGCGCTGACGGTGTCGTACTGGATGTTGTTCACGAGCGCCATGAACGGCGTGAACTGCGTCTCGCCCGTAAATCGATAGAGTCGGGTCGAGAAATTCCCTTCCGCAAGACGGATTCTGTTGAATTCGCTGTTCATGTAGACGATGTAGCCGGGGCGGATCCTGAATGTGAGGTTGGCCACCATCTCGCGGCGCGTGCCCGAATAGAAGTCGCCTGTTTCGAAGCGTGCGTTGATGGCGACAGGCCGGCGATTCGCCGTTTGGCCGGTGGCGCGGACGCGGATCATGTCGTAATTGGACCCGACAGGAAGTGTGATGCCGCGACTGATATTGAACGGCTGTTCGAGTCGCTCATGTCTCGAGATGATTCCGACGGCGAACTGCTCCTGGGATTGGAACTGGGCGCCAAATGCCTGCAGCTCGAGGTTTCGTACGAGCAAATCGTTCTTCAGGTCCGTCTGGATGTCCAACGCGCCGCTGTACGTGTATTGCCTCACCACGCGGCTGTTGCGCGGCCGGGGGGCAAACGCCAAGGTCGGCTGATAGCGGCGGTAGCTCCGGCGGGTGACGAAGCCGATGGCGGGATCGAAGTTCTGCTGGACCTCACGTACGTCGAGGTTCGCGTCCCATCGATCGTTTGGGTAGTCCAGCACCATGCCGAATGCCGAGTTGCCGCGTGATTGATCTGGCCTCGTGGCGTGCAGCACCCAGCTGGCGAGCGAGAGATTCTGCGACCCGCGGAAGCGGTTCGTCGCCAGCCGCATGTCAAGCCCCGCGGTATGTCTCGCATCTGCCCCGGCGACCCGTGCATCGCGGCGGGTGTACACCGCTCCGAGATAGGACTGCCGCAGGAGCCGCCGCTTCACACGCGCGGCCGTGAACATCTCACCGACGAGCGCGTCATCATCACCTGTCTGGACATGAAGCACACCGATGTCCTGGGATCCCACCTGACCGGTGAGTTTCGTCCCGAAGTCAATCTTCTGTGGCGTGGCGTCGGCGCCCAGGCCGATCCGCCTGGTGAAGAAGGGGTTGATCAGCAGATCGCCCGTCGTGGGGCTGGCGAAGTCAAAGAAGTTGGCGCCGTCCAGGAAGAAACTGCGCTTCTCCGGAAAGAAAAGCGAGAAGCGGGTGAGGTTGACTTGGCGCTGGTCCACCTCCGTTTGCGCGAAGTCGGTGTTGACCGTGAGATTGGCGCGCAGGAGCGGTGTGGGGTTGTAGAAGAGGTCCACCCCGACCTGCTTCTCATTCTGGAAGGCGCGCTGGCCCCGTGCGGGCGTCGCCTCGCCGGTCAGGAGGCCGTAGGGTTTGATGTCGAGACCATGCCCCTGGGTCACGTCTGTAATGCCGGTGACACGACCGGCATTCGTCATCCGCTGCAGCCCCTGGTTGCGCGCCCAACCCATCCAGATGCTGTCCTCGTTCATCCGGCGGACCGTCCGTTGGAAGTTGATGCCCCAGGTGTCGCTGTTCGGATTGAAGTTCAGCGTGCGGAAGGGGATCTCGATCTCGATGGTCCAGCCGATGTCGCTGTGCCGGACACGGGCGTCCCAGATGCCGTCCCACGCGCGGTTCTGACCGTTGACGCCGAGCAGCGAGTCGGCCATCAGGCCCGACGGGTTCATCTCGAAGAAGTAGCCGGACTGCGCGTCGAGGAAGGTGTCGATCGTCCACATGAACCGGTCGTCGGATCCGAGAAACTCGTCACGGCGGCGCTGGTAGCCGATCCACTTGTCCGGTTCCGAGTCGTAGGCTGTGACGCCCATGTAGAACGACTCCGGGCTGAACGCGATGCGAACTTCGGTGCGTTCGGTGGCGGGTTGTCCATTGCGGGGGTCTATCTGGATGAAGTCGCGCGCCGGTTCGGCGCGCTGCCAGGCCGCTTCATCCAGATTGCCGTCGAGCGTGATGGTCTCGCCAGGTTCGATGCGCATGGCCCCGACCGTACGGCGGCCGGCGGGTTCGGGCGGTTGCTGGGCTTGGAGCTCGCTGGCGCCGAGCGCCGCGCCGATGAGGGCGGAACCGGCGAGGTGGCGAAACGCACAGAGCCGTCGCCTGATCGAAGGATACGGGTTCACCACGATGTAGGCAGTCCTTAATGAAACCGGATGAGGCGCGGGTTTGATGAACGGACCCGATGGTACACTGCTTTCCGGCCGGGGTGGCGAAACTGGCAGACGCACGGGACTTAAAATCCCGGGTCCTGAAAGGGGCGTGAGAGTTCGATTCTCTCCCCCGGCACTCTCCTTGCCAGAGGGTTAGGGCGAGGGCTTTATCTCATTGCCGAGAGCCACGTCGTCAGTGCCGGAGACTGGCGCGCCTGGACGGCGGCGCAGGTCTCCACCCGCTCGATCGACTGGCGCAGCGTTCGCTCTGAAGAGGCGATCGGGTTCTTCATGAAGAACTGCCGGATCTCGCCGGCTTTCTCCGTCGAGCAAAAACTCTGCACGGCCCCCACGATGCGCGGTATGCCCTGGAAGGTTCCCAGCCGCTCCGTGAGCGCGCTCCACTGGGATCGAACGGAGTCCCACGTCATCTCGCGACTCCAAGGCTGGCCCAAGAGGCCGCCGATGAGCGTGCTGGTGTCCTGCGTGCGGACCTCCGGAGACATGGAGAGTTCGAGCGTCCGGCGGACGAGCATGGGATCGCGGAACCACGAGAGCGCGTTGAAGAAACGGTAGTACTCCTCGGGATCGGCGCCGGGCTTCCGAATCTGCGCGAGATACCGCTCGTACAGATCGGCGTCGCCGGCCAGCGCGGCCACCTGGAGCACGGTTGGCGCGAGGGTGCCCGGGATGGCGTTGGGATCGTCGATGTACTTCAGCGCCATGTCGCGGGCGCGCCGCTGCACGTCAGTCGAGTTACCGATGCTGCCGACGAGGGCGAGCAGCGAGGCCCTCCTGGCCTGACGATCGTCTGGATCGGTCGGACTGCCAGGCAGCCCAAGCGTGTCCAGTGACGGTGTGAATCGCTCGCGCACCCACTGCTCGAACCGCGTCAATTGCGGCGCCGGAACGAGGTACTCGCTCACATAGCCAAGACGCTGCCGGAGCTGGTCGATGACCGCCGTCGTGTCGTCAGCCGAGAATGCGGCCGCCACATCGAGAAATGTGCCGATGTCGCGGCGGCCGGCGCGCGCCATCCACCACTCATCCCCCAGCAACCCCAGCCGCTCGGAGGGAGCCAGCGCGCCTGCCGTGCGAGCGAGGGCGCGCACAGCCTCGGGTGATCCCTCGGAGAAGTAGTAGCCTCGGCTCGCGGCATTCGAGAAGATCAATACGCTGCACCCCGGTACCGTGAACGTCTGTTCGCGCTTGTCCACGACCTCGCAGCGAGGCGCCCCGCCGCCGATCGGCTGAAAGCAGACGGGGACGGCCCAGAGCTGGGCTGCCGATGCGGGCGGCGCCCCGGGAGTGCCCACGAAGCGCTCTTGCCGTACGTTCAGCACGGTATTGCCGCTCACGCAGCTCTCGCGCACCGACACGACCGGAACGCCGGCCTGGTCGATGTAGGTCTTCATGATGCGATCGACCGGTTTGCCGGTGACGCGGGCGACCTCCGTCCAGAAGTCCTCCGCGGCCGCATTCGAGTAGGCGTACTTCCGCAGGTACGACGCCACTCCCTTTCGGAACAGGTCTGGACCCACGAACGACTCCACCATTCGCAGCACCCCCGCCCCTTTCTCGTAGGCGATGGCGTCGAAGACCTCGTTGATCTGATCGGGCGTCTCGACGTCCATCCGGACCGGCCGCGTCGTGCGCAGCGCGTCGGTGGCCTTCGCGGTCAGCGTGTCTTCGACATCGTCGAGCTCGACCTTCCACTCCGGCCGCCACTGCGCGAGCGGCTTGTTGGCCAGCCACGTGGCGAAGCTCTCGTTGAGCCAGATGTCATCCCACCACTTCATCGTCACCAGGTCGCCAAACCATTGATGGGCGATTTCGTGAGAGATGATTCCGGCGATGTTCTTGCGGACGCCGAGCGACGCGCGATCGGGATCGGCGAGCAGAAGCCGTTCCCGCACGACGATCGCGCCGGTGTTTTCCATCGCGCCGGCGGAGAAGTCCGGCACGGCTATGATGTCCAGCTTGCCGAACGGGTACTTGATGCCGAAGTAGTCGTTATAGAACGTGAGCTGCTGCACCGCGGCTTCCAGTGCAAAGCCGGTCAGGTCGCGTTTGTCCGGCGTGGAGCAGATGCGCACGGGGATATTGTCAGAGACGCCCTCGCGGCAGACGAAATCGCCAACGATCAGCGCCACGAGGTACGACGACATCCTCGGAGTCCGCGCGAAGGCGACCGTGTGCTTGCCCGGTTCTGGCCCCGGGATGTCCGAGAGCTGGGCGCCGTTTGAAATCGCGGTGTCACCGGCGTCGATCATCAGCGAGACATCAAAGGTGGCCTTGAACGACGGCTCGTCGAACGACGGGAACGCCCTCCGAGCATCAGTGGCTTCGAGCTGCGACACGGCGTAGTTGCGGTTGTTGGCCTTGCTCAGATAGAAGCCGCGGAGCTTGTCGTTGAGGACGCCGGTGAAGGCGATGTGCAAGGTGGCCGGCCCGGCAGGAATCCGCTGAGCGACGATGAGGGTGGCCGTTTCGTCGCGTGCGTTCAGCGTCACGCGCGCCTTTTGTTCGCGTCCGCCGGCGGTGACCGTCACGTCGCCGAACGCGATTTCGGCGGCGTGGAGGACAATCTCCCTCGCCGGTGTCTTCAGTTGCACTGCAATCGTCTCGCGTCCCTGAAACGTCGCGGCCTGGAGGTCCGGCGCCAGCCAGAGCGTATAGTGCTCGGGGACCACGATTCCCGGGAGCCGCTGTGCGGCCGCGGGACCGGCACCTGCCAGGACTGCGAGGAGGACGAGGGCCGCTCGTTTCATGCCCTCACGGTAACAGAACAGGCCAGTCGCGGACCACCGTGGCCGGAGGGTTCATGCGGCCTACGGATCATGGCTCGTGGCTTCCGAAATTGACGTGAATGAGGTATTGGTTAGCGTGTGAGGAGGGTTGCGTGAAGCAGTGGATGTGTTTCTTGATGATCGTGTTCGGGGCTGCCTGCAACAGCGCGCCGGCGGATCCCGCCACGACGACGGGCGAGCAGGTCCCCGGCTCTGGGAATACGGTGGCCACCCCGGCCTCGGTGGACAGAACAGCGGCCGGCCCGGCGTACCTGGAGGTTACGGTGCCCGTGGGCACGACGCTGCGCCTTGAGCTGAAGTCGGCCGTGTCATCGGACGGCAGCAAGGTCGAGGACGTGGTCCGTGCAGAGGTGCGGGAGGCCGTGAGCGTCGAGGGAGCGACGGTCTTGCCGGTGGGAACGGAACTCGAGGGAACGATTACCGAGGTCGAACGCTCGGGGCGCGTGAAGGGCCGGGCACACGTCGCGTACAGGTTCAACTCGATCAACGTGAGCGGCGATCGCTATGACGTCGGGACTGCGCCGGTGTCCCACATGGCCGAGGCGACGAAGGGAGAGGACGCAACGAAGATCGCGATCGGCGCGGGTGCGGGCGCGGCGATCGGTGCGATTGTCGGCGGTGGCGACGGGGCCGCGAAGGGTGCCGCCATCGGCGGCGGCGCCGGCACGGGCGCGGTACTCGCCACGCGTGGCAGGGAAGTCCGCCTCGGGCCAGGAGCGGATGTCACGACGAAGCTGACCGCGCCCCTGGTGGTTCGCGTCCGCGTCAATTAGCGGGTTCTCGTCTGCGCGCGAAGGCGGTCCACGGCGTCAAGGATCGCCTTCGCCACCTGCTCGGACGCCGCGCGATCGGTGAGCAATGCCGTTCGATCGCGTCCCGCGGCGTTGAGGCTCGTCACCGCCAGCTGTTCTGGAAGTTGAATCGCGGCCGCCAGCGCAACCGCGTCACTCCATCGAGCTAGCTCTGCCGCAGCGCGGGTCAAGTGATCTGGTCGATTGAGAAACGTGGCAACCGCGCCCGCGGACGGCTCTGGCAGGTCGGTCTTGCCATCGGAGAGCGCACGCGCGGCTCGCAGAACACCCGTTCGGGCGAGCCAGGGCGACATTCGGGCCATTCGAGCCATCTGACGAAGTTGGGCCGGTTCGCCGCCAGAGTTGGGCGGATCGATCAGTATGAGCGCCGCCGTTTCGTTCGGATACGCACCCGCGTACATTCTGGCGAATGCGGCTCCCAGCCCTTGGCCTGCCACGACGTAGGGCGTACGTTCCCCGGCGTTCACGAGCAGAGTGTGAAGCTGCACAGGCACCGCCGCTGGATCGAACATCACCTGTCCCCACTCGCTCCATCCCAGACCAGCTCGGTCGTAGCTACACACACGTGTCTCCATGGCCACGATCGGCTGTACCAATCCCCACGCGGCGGACATCCCGGTGGCGGGTGCCTCGAGCAAGACAGTCGGCGCTCCTTCGCCGGTGCAGAAGATGTGGAGCTGATGATTCCCGGCCTTGACCATTCGGCCCGGGTACTGGTGCCGGCGCCTTTCGATTGCGGTGGCGACCCCCTGATAGGTGGCGCCGAGCAGAATCATGACGAAGAGGACGGCGCCGCCCAGGGTGAGAGTACGCCTGATACTGCTCCTCATGTCAGGACGGGGTGTCCGCCAGGCCGTACTTCTCTATCCGTGAGTAGAGCTGGGCGCGGGTCAGGCCGAGAAGCTTGGCGGCCCGCGTCTTGTTGTGTCTGGCCTGGGTGAGCGCTTTCATCACGAACGAGCGCTCGATCGCCTCGAGATTGACGCCGCCGGCGGGGAGCGGAAGCGTGCCAGCATCAGCGGCGACCACGGGTGCACGCGGCGTGGTAACCGGGAGGTGCTCGCTCCGGATCTGGCCGCCGTCGGCAAGGATGACGGCTCGTTCGATCGCGTTTCGCAGTTCGCGAACGTTGCCAGGCCATGAATAGGCGAGAAGCTGCTCTCGCGCGTCACGGGAGATACCAGCGGCAGGCCTGCCCACGGTTTCGCCGATCTCGTCGAGGAACGCGTTGGCCAGTTCGTTGATGTCGTCGAGACGATCGCGCAGCGGCGGTAGCGAGATCTCGAATACGCCAAGCCGGTAGTACAAGTCCTCCCGGAATTCGCCACGGCGCATCGCGGCGTGGAGGTCGCGGTTGGTGGCGGCGACCACGCGGATGTCCGCCTTTTGGAGCCGCGTGGCACCCAGGCGGAGGAACTCCCGTTCCTCTAGCACGCGCAGCAGTTTGGCTTGGACCGCCGGCGCCATCTCCCCGACCTCGTCGAGGAAGAGCACCCCTCCATTGGCCTGTTCGATTCGGCCCGGCTTGGCATTGACGGCGCCGGTGAACGCACCACGCTCGTGCCCGAACAGTTCCGACTCGAGGAGCTGGTCTGGCAGCGCGGCGCAGTTGATCGCGATGAACGGACCCTGCCGGCGGCGGGATCCATGGTGAATGAATCGCGCAATGACCTCTTTGCCCGTACCGGACTCGCCCGTGAGCAGCACGGTCGTCTCCGTTTGGGCAACGCGGGCGGCCTGTGCCAGCACATCCTGCCAGCGGCGGGAGTTGCCTATCACACGGCGATGTCCGGCGTGCGCTTCGAGTTCTCGGGTGAGCGTGGCGACCTGCGCCTCCAGCCGAGCGGCCGTCTCGCGCGCCTCAGCGCCTCGTCGCGCCGCCTCTGCGAGCCGGTGATGGGACAGCGCCAACGCGAGGTGATCCGCCACGTGCCGGGCGAAGTCGATGTCTTCGTCGCTGAACCGGTCGCTCTCCCGTGCCAGAAAAAAGAGGGAGCCGAAGACGTCGTTTCCGAGCGGCATGGCCACGCGCAGCGCCGACTTGATGCCAAATCGTTCAAAGAGCCTGGCCCGCACGCTTGCGGGGTGCAGCTCGGTCGTCGCGTCGTGGACGATGTACGAGTTGCGGTGGAGCTGGGCACGGTCATCGTCGGTAAGGATGGTGGGAGCCCAAAACGTCGGATCCGACACTTCGGCGCCGGCGAGCGCGTACATTCGAAAGGAGCGTCCGTCCTCACCCCACGACGTCAGCGCGAGAATGTCGTGCGGAAGGCTGCCGCGGACGACCTCGGAAACGTCACCGAACACCTGGCGGACGTCGAGGGCTTCGGCCATCGCGTGAAGCAGGCGGTCGAGACTGTCGATCTGATCGCGCCGGAGGGCCTCCGTGCTGCGAATCATGTCGTGGTGCACGGCGAGCGCGACGAGATCGGCCGCGGCGTCCATCAGCTCCTGGTGCTCGCCACTGAAGACGTCCGGCCGCGTGGATGTGAACCACAGCGCGCCGAGTACACGCGCACCGTGACGGATCGGACACATCAAGCGCGACCGCGTTTGCGGGTTGATTGGCGGCGCGGCAGACCCGGCCCGAGCGATGCGATGGGTGGTGATCTCCAGCTCGCCCGAGGCTCGGACGGTGTAGAGGACGACCGAGTCCGCGCGATCGAGCCGCAGCAGGTGCAACTCCTCAAAGGGAATTGTGTCGCGCAACGCCTCCGCGAGCCGCGACACGGCTTCGCTCAGTGTAGGTGCTTCGGCCACCACGCGGGCGACCGCCATCAGCACGGTCGAAGATGCGGGTTGGAGCATGGAACCGCCCCAGTATAGCCGTTCGTTCTGAACGGCGAGACCGTCGCCGGACAACGCTCTCGGTGTTGGGAGTGCACCTGCAGCGTGGGTACACGACCCCTGACGCGACAGAGATGAGGAAACCGACGACAGGGCGAGTCGCTGGTGTGAACCCCCCCCTGTTAGTTGGCCGCCGCCGCGCGCGCATCACGCGCGGGAGTCACGCTTGACGTCGGATCTACGAGCAGACGAAGAGCGTAACCCTGCGGCGTGCCCGTGGCCGATTTGTAGGGACCCACGCGGTACACCGCCGACAGCACCTTCCCCTGGTGAAGGACGCCCGGCAGCCCCGCCATGTCGCGCGCGGGCTTCTCGATCTGGAAGTGAACCAGGCGATACATGGGAATCAATGCCGGCATCTGGCACTCGACAAATGCATCCAGGTCGCTGACATCGCGTGTCACGACGGAGACGAAACGGAGGGCTCCGCTGGCATCCCGCCAAGTCAACCTGCCAGCGACGCGCACCTGGCGGCGCTCGCCGATACGTTCGTGCTTTGCGGACGGGGACGGCGTCTGTGTGGTTGTTACCGAGTCAGTCACTTTGGAACTCCCTGGTTGAAGATCGCGCATGCCAGGAAGAGGTATCAAGGCTGGGGCCGGTGTCGTTCGTGTCGCGCCAAAATGTGCAGATCTCGCAAACAAGTGCAATTCAGACGATCCGCCGCATCCCAATGGCGCAATCTGCGGGCTGCTGCCGCTACCTAGTATCCAATGGCCTGTATACCTGATTACTAGATATCCGCGGTTACGCCATCAAGTCCGAGCCGGCGCAACTTCAAATACAGTCCACGCCGTGTTAGTCCCAGCACGCGTGCGGTTTCAGAGATGTTGCCTCGTGTGCTCTCCAGGGTCACCGAGATGAGATCCCGCTCGACCTGTTCAATTGCCGACGCCAAGTTTCCTGGAACCGTGGGGCGTGCGACCGCAGGCCGCATAGCGCCAGACGCAGAGGACGCAGATGGTGCCGAGAGGTCTGGCGAGAGCTGGTCCGGGGTGATGGTGCCGCCTGGCTGGCTCATGGCGACGGCCCGCTGGATTTCATTTCTGAGCTGGCGGACATTTCCTGGCCACCAGTAGCCTGAGAACAGGTCCAAGGTTGCCTGGCTGAGCTGCACGTCAGGCCTGGACAACCGCTCGCACGCCTCGCGTAGAAAGAACGTACTGAGGTGGGGAATCTCTTCCCGCCGCTCCCGCAGCGGGGGAATGACCATGCGAATCACGCTGAGCCGGTAGTAGAGATCCTCCCGAAACTTCCCCTCGGCGACACGCTGCTCGAGGTCGGCGTTGGTTGCCGCCAGTACCCTGACGTCCACAGCCTGCGGCCGGGTTTCTCCCACCGGCATGATCTCCCCCTGTTCGAGAAATCGCAGCAGCTTCGGCTGGATGTCGAGTGGAAGGTCTCCTATCTCGTCGAAGAACAGCGTCCCGCCGCCGGCCGAACGGATGAGGCCCTGCTGATCGGTGATTGCGCCGGTGAAGCTGCCGCGGCGGTGGCCGAACAACTGGCTGTCAGCGAGCTCGCGCGTCGTTGTCGTGCAGTTGTAGGGGAGGAACATCGCGGAGCTGCGTGGGGAACCGCCGTGGATCGCGCGTGCGACGAGGTCCTTGCCGGTGCCGCTCTCACCAGTGATGAGGACCGTGAGGTTGTGCCCTTGAAGCCGTTGAATCTGGTCCGTGACGCGGCTCATGGCCGCGCTGGCGCAAATAAAGCCCGGCAAGAGCGGCTCGAGCGGGCGTTCGTTGCTCTGTTCGAGGGTCTGGGCCGGCCGCTCGCGTACGCCACAGAGCTCGAAACCCTGCCGGGCGACCGCAATGAACATCCGAAAGCGGCGGAGCGCGGAGTCATTGAGCCGTCTCGCCGACACGATCGCGCACGAACGGCTGCCGTCGCCACCTCGCCCAAGCTGTTCCGTGAAGAGTAGTCCCTCGTTGCACTCGCGATTGCCTTGTGACGCCGCCCGGGCCAGGGAGCGGGCCACGTCAGCATCGCAACCCGCCGCGGCGATGACGCTGATGTCACCGCCAGGCGTTGTCAGAAAGACAACAGCGGCATCGGCCTCGGTCGTCTCGAACAGCGCCGTGGCCGTCTCACGCGCGAGCAATTCCGGGAGAATCGCTGCGTCAATGAGTCTCCTGATCACCGCGTCTTCGGCTTCGCCTGGCGAAGGCGTTCGGTCAACGACGCGCACTGCTTCGAGCACCGCGCGAGCGGCGATGACCTCATCGAGGTCCCGCTGTGCCCCGAGCGTGCTGAAGACCGCCGCCGCTTGATCGAGGTAGCGTTCCGCGGTGGCGCGCTGGCCCGAGCGCGCGGAGAGCCGTCCAATGGCGAGCTGGCTGAGCGCGGCCTGATACCGCTCGCCAAGGAGCTCGAAGACATTGGCACTCTGCGCGAAGTCGTGGTACGCGGGGGAGTCCCGGTCGGATCGCTCGTGAACGGCGCCCCTGATCCGGAGGAACTCTCCCCAGTTGGCGGGAGCAGTCCGTGGATCGAGGCGCGCTTCACATGATTCCAGCCGAGCCTCGGCCTCGCTGGCGCGACCACCGGCCACGAGCGCTTCACACGCCGCAAGATCGGCTTGGATGGCTTCGGCCGGCGGAACACCCGGGGTTCCGACCAGGTCCTCGGCCATCGCGATTGCCTTGTCGTAAGAGCCGCTGCGGATCGCCAGTTTGACCCCGAGCACCTTGAGCGACCACTCGTACCACCGCATCGTCTGCGTGCCATAGGCGCCGTACGCCTCGCTGGCGTGACGCAGGTATTCGCCGGCTTGCTCGTATGAGCCGCGCATCAGATGAATTTGCGCCAGCGTATCGAACACCGCGCCGGTGGTTTCCTGGAACTGGACAGGGCTGCGGACTTCAAGCGTGCGCTTGAGAATCTCCTCCGCGCGTTCGAGGTCGCCGAGCTGAACAAGGATCTGTCCGAGTGTCGCGAGGGCGACAGCGAGGCCGTGACCTGATCCGAGTGTCTCGTGCAGCGCGACGCTGCGTTGCGCCAAGACGAGCGCCCGCTCGTGCTGATGCCGCATGAGTGCGACGTTGGCGTGGTTGTGCACGATTCCAGCGAGCACGTCGTTGGCGTGAACGGTCGTGGCGAGCCGTTCACCCTGGCGGAGCGCTGCCGCTGCTTCCTCGCTTCGGCCCGATTGCGCGAGCATCACGGCAGAAAGAGAGTGGACGAGGGCGAGATGACGTCGGTCACCGGCGGCGTGTAACGCCGACGCCGCCTCTGTCAGGTGCTCGCGGACGATACCCGAGTCGCCGACCTGCTTGTAGCAGAGAGCCAATTCATAGTGCGCCAGGCCAATCGCGCGGGAGTCGTGGGCCAGCTCAGCGTGCTTCAGTGCGCGAGCGTGGAGAGCGATGGCACGGGACTGTTCTCCGCGCGCAAACGTGATTCGTCCGTGCAGACGCCAGAGAGTGGAGAGCCGGGCATCCGGGATCGGGTCACGGAGTGCGTCGGGCGGACGTCCGAGGGCCGTCGCTGCTTGCGTGAGGTCGTCCTGGAGCAGCCAGGCTTCGGCCAGCGCGATGCGCACCGCGAGTTCGTCCTCTCGCGATAGGGCACTGGCCCTTAGTAGTGGCGTTAGCAGAGGCACCGCCTCCGCTCCACGTCCGCGCTCCAATGCCGCTTTGGCCTTGGCGAGGGTGGCGTGCAACGGTGCAGTCGGCACGGCTGGAGTATACAATGTATACAGTCAGCTTTACTTTTCTGTTCAGACCCTCAGTCAAGTCGCTGTCCAGCGACCGTGATTTCAATGGGATCTAGGGCATCAGGGTCCTGAAAGCCAGACGAACAGTGTCCGAGGTGCGGTCCGGAAGCCGAAGAAGTATGGCGCGCCTGTGTGTTCGGTCGAGCGACATGAAGTCCCCGATAGCCTGGGCATTCTCGAGGACACCGAACGAATAGGGCGCGCCGGGGACCGGGAGGTCTTCATCGGCCGGGGCACTGATGATGATAAAGACGCCGTTGTTGGCGCCGCCCTTGTGCAACTGGCCGGTCGAGTGCAGGTAGCGGGGTCCGTATCCGAGCATCGTGGCACAGGCTGTTTTGTTGCCGATTTTCCGCCGCGCGTCGCTGAGGATCTCCGTGAGCACCGCATCGTTCGATGGGAGATACGCGAGAAGGCCCACGTAGTCAGACGGACGCGCCAGGCTGAGGAAGCGCTCCGGCGGCGCGCCATTCAGTAGCTCCTGCGCCGCGGCGCTGACGGTCATGGTGAGACCGGACACCGCGGTGGCAGGTTCAGGAGTCGGCAAGCGGCGCTGCGTCGAGTAGGTGGCCAGAAGTCCGTTCGTCGCGTCCTTGGCCTGTTGCACATTCGGTTCGTCAAACGGGTTGATATCGAGGAGGCGTCCCGCGGCGGCAGTGGCGACCTCCCACCGAAAAAACTCGGCGCCAAGAGCGTGGATGTCGGGAACGTGGACGTCCATGATCGGCGCACCCGAAGCGCGAATGCGTTCGCGCCGGGCGGCGTCCGGCGAGTCCTCGCCGAGATGCACGGCAACATAGAACCGATCGGCTCCGTCGGGGGTGTCCGGCGCCTCTCCGGTGATCGGCACGACGCCGATGCCGTTCTTGCCAGTGCTCTCGGCGACGAGCTGTTCGACCCACAGTCCTAGAGACGACAGCCGAGGGGGCAGGAGTAATGTGAGCTTGTCTCGACGTTCGATCGTGGCTGCTGCCATGACGGCCCCGAGGGCGAGACCCGGATTGCCGCGTACGTCCACGTTCCGGCAGGACTTCGCCATGGCATGCGCCCGACTCGTGAACGCTTCGAGGTCGATGCCCATCAATGCGGCCGGCACGAGCCCGAAGAACGAGAGCGCGGAGTAACGGCCGCCGATGTTCGATGGGTTGACGAATAGATCGCGGAAGCGCTCACGACGCGCCCGTTGGTGCAACGCGGTGCCTTCGTCAGTGATGGCCACGAATCGAGAGCCCCAGTCGCCGACGTCAGCCGCCTCGATCCGGCGGCGGGCTTCGGCGGCCATCGAATTCGGCTCGATCGTACCGCCTGACTTGCTGGCAAGGATGAACAGGGACGTCGGTGCATCTGACATCGCTTCCCGAACGGCGTCGGGGTCCACGGAATCGAGCATTCTAAAGCGGGGAAAGCCCGGGACGACGCCGACCACCTGGCGGATTACCTCTGGCGCCAAGCTCGATCCGCCCATCCCGAGAAGTACGACATCCGTGAAAGCGCCATCCCGGATCGAGGCGGCGAACGCCCGAAGGCGGGGAAGCTGGGGTGCCACCATATCGATGGCATCGAGCCATCCGAGCCGGTTGGCGATCGATCGCCGCGCGTCCGGGTCAGCCGTCCACATCTCAACATCGCGCGACCACAGCGCTTCGGCGAAATGCAACTGCTCGAGCCTTCCGAACGTCTTATCGAGGGTCTCGGCGATGCTTCCTGGGGCGATCTGGAACGAACTCACGAGTCGAGGCATATAACATCATAATGATCCTGCAACACATGGTGAGACGCATGCGGCACGTGGTGATCGGGCTGGCGCTGGCCGCAGCCGCATGTTCGCCGGCCGAACCGCGGACGGACGGGCCCGCTTCGTCGGCGGTCGCTCCGGCGGCGTCGGCAGCGGCTGCCGAGCCGACATCCACGGCGGCTTCGGCTCAAGGCGGATTGCCGCGCATCGTGTTCCTCGGGGACAGCCTGACCGCCGGCTTGGGGCTGGGCATCGAGCAGTCGGTTCCCTCGCTCATCCAGGCGCGCCTCGACGCAGAAGGCTTCAAGTACGAGGTCGTGAACGCAGGGGTCTCGGGCGACACGTCGGCGGGAGGCCTTCGGCGTCTCGAGTGGTCGCTCGACGGCAACGTGCGGCTTCTGGTGGTCGAGCTCGGCGCGAACGACGGGTTGCGCGGACTGCCAGCCGCTGACATGAAACGCAACCTCGCCCAGGTCATCTCGACGGCGCAGCGGAGAGATGTCCGGGTCATCCTCACCGGCATGGAAGCGCCACCCAACTACGGTGCGGCGTACACGAGTGAGTTCCGCCAGGTGTTTCGAGACCTGGCGAGGGAGACAGGAGTCGCCTTCGTGCCTTTTTTTCTAGCGGGGGTGGCCGGTAATCCGGCGCTGAATCAGGGCGACGGCATTCACCCCAACGCGGAAGGGGCACGGATCGTGGAACGTACGATCTGGCGGGCGCTCGCGCCGCTGCTCAACAGACAGGGCCGATGATTGAGCTGCGCGGCGTTTCCAAGACCGTCACGAGCGGCAACCGCCCTCTGACGATCCTTCATCCTCTGGACCTGTCGATTCCATCCGGTCAATTCGTGGCCATCGTCGGGCCGTCGGGCAGCGGCAAGTCCACGCTGCTTGGCTTGCTCGCGGGGCTCGATGCACCGAGTACGGGCACCATCGAGATCGACGGGGTGGACATCACGAGGCTGAGCGAGGATGCCCTCGCCCGGCTACGGGGCGAGAAGATCGGATTCGTCTTTCAGTTCTTTCACCTGGTTCCATCGCTGACGGCATTCGAGAACATTCTGGTGCCGATGGAAATTGCCCGGCGTCGCGACGCGGCCACCCGGGCGCGCCAGCTCTTGGACGAAGTGGGGCTGGCCGACCGAGGTCATCATTACCCTTCGCAGCTTTCCGGCGGCGAGCAGCAGCGCGTCGCCATTGCCCGCGCTCTGGCAAATGATCCGCCAATCCTGATGGCGGACGAGCCGACCGGGAACCTCGATACGGTCACAGGGCAGAATATTCTCGGTATTCTGCTCGGCGTGCATCGAACGCGCGGGACCACGCTCATTCTGGTCACTCACGACGCCGAGCTGGCGGCACTTGCCGACCACCGGCTCATGTTTCGAGACGGTCGCACCGTTCCGATCCCGGCGGAATCGCCGGTGGGAGCGGCGCGTTGATCTTCGTGGTTCGCATGGCGCTGCGCGAGATCCGGTCCTCGTGGCAGCGGCTGTTGTTCTTCTTCATCTGCATTGCGATTGGCGTGGCCTCGATCGTGGCCATTCGGTCGGTCATCCAGGGTGTGCGCGTGGCGCTCTCGCGCGAGGCGCGCGCGATGCTCGCCTCGGACGTCATCGTGACATCGAACAGGCCGTGGTCCGACCGCGTGCTGAAAGCCTTGTCGGAGGAAGAGCAGGCGGGACGCGTGACCGCGCGTTCCGAGGCGATTGAGGTCTCCACCATGGTCCGCCCGGCGGACACTTCGAAGCCGGCGACGAAGATGGTGGAGCTGAAGGCCGTCGAGGACAAGTACCCGCTCTACGGGGAACTCGTCCTGAGAGGACGGGCTTACACGCATTCGCTGCTCGAGGGGCGCGGCGTCCTTGTTCGCCCGGAGCTGCTGCCGCAGCTTGGGTTGAAAGTCGGCGACGCCTTGCTCATCGGTACGCAGGCGTTCGAGATCCGTGGCGTCATCGAGTCGGAGCCGGGACGTCGTCTCGGCGCTTTCACACTCGGGCCGCGGGTGTTCATCGACCACGCCGATCTCCCAGCAACCGGCCTCATGACCTTTGGCAGTCGATCGTCGCGCCAGTGGCTGCTCAGAGTGCCGGATCCGGACGTCGTGCCGTTGTCGGCGACGTTGCGCGACGCCTTTGCCAACGAGTTCGTCCGCGTCCGGTCGTTTCGCGCCAGTGAGGACGACATTGGTGAGGATCTCACGCGTACGGAGAACTATCTCAGCCTTGTGGGCTTGGTCGTGTTGATCCTGGGAGGGATCGGCGTGTCGAGCGTCACGCGTGTCTTCGTCCAGCAGAAGGTCCGCAGCATCGCGATCCTCAAGTGCCTCGGCGGTACGTCTCGGCAGGTTCTCGCGGTGTACCTGGCGCAGGTGCTCGTGCTGGGCTTGGCGGGGAGCGGGCTCGGCGTGCTGATGGCAGGCGGCGTCCTGGCTGCCGTGCCGTCGTTCATCGGCGATCTCGCGGCGATGTTCCCCGTGGACTACAGCCTGACGGCTGCCGCCGTAGCGCAGGGACTCGCGGTGGGCGTGCTCGTGTCGATCCTGTTCTCGATCGTACCGCTCCTCGAAGTACGGCTCGTCAAGCCGTCGTTGCTCCTCCGGCAGGACATTCCAGCGCCGCCAAGGTTCGACTGGCTGAAGTGGTCGATCGCTGCCGGCGTGGCCGCGTCCCTTGTCGCCGTGGCGTCGTGGCAGGCGGGCTCGACGACGGTGGGGCTCGCGCTCTCCGGTGGATTCGTGGCCGTGGCATTCGTTCTGCACCTGGCGGGCGTCGCGCTGGTGCGTGCGGTGCAGCCGCTCCGCTACGCGCGCTCCTTCGCGTTGCGTCAGGCGGTGCTGCATGTCGCGAGGCCGGGAAACCAGACGCGCGTGATCCTGCTGGCCGTGGGGCTGGGCACGTTCTTCATCCTTGGCGTGCAGAGCCTGCAGGCGAACCTGCTCCGCGATTTTGCCATTCAGGCGGGGCCGGATGCGCCCGACATGTTCCTGCTCGACGTGCAGCCGGACCAGCGGATGGCGCTGTCGGCATTCGTCGATGCGGAGAACGGCCTGTCGCCGGCGCCGAACCTGATACCCGTGCTTCGCGCCAGGGTTGTAGGCGTCAAGGGCGCGGAGGTCGATCTCGACAACTATCAGGAAGTGCGCGGCCGCGGCGGCATGTCGCGCGAGTACACGGTGACGTACCGCTCGCACCTGGAGGCCAATGAGAGCGTCGTCGCGGGACGGTGGTGGGATGAGACCCCCGTGACGGCCGGCGAAGCGGAGGTCTCGATTGAGGACGCGTTCCTCGAACGCGGCGACCGACCCGACGGCCCGGGTGCCTCTGGTGCGACGGGACGCCTCCAGGTTGGCGATCGCATGAGCTTTGATGTGCTGGGCCGTGTGATCACGGCACGCATCACAAGTGTCAGACGTGTCGAGTGGCAAGACTTTCGAGCCGGTGGCTTCATGTTCGTCTTCAGGCCTGGCACGTTCGACCAGGCGCCGCATACGTTCATCTCGGCGCTCAAGGGGCCGGGCGACGCCGATGCGCGCGCACGCATGCAGGCGGGCCTGGTGTCGCGCTTTCCAAATGTCTCGGTGATTGATTTGCGAGAGATTCTCCAGACGATTCAAGGCGTTGTCCAGAACGTGACGCTCGCCGTGACGGTCGTCGGCGCCCTGGTACTGTTCAGCGGCGCGCTGATCCTCATCGGCGCGGTGTCGATGACGAAGTTCCGGCGTGTGTACGAGGCGGCGATTCTCAAGACGCTCGGCGCGAGCAGCCGCCTCATCGCCACGATGTTGCTTCTTGAGTACGGCGTGCTGGGCGCCATCGCAGGGACGGTTGGCGCGCTTGCGGCCATTGCGTTGAGCTGGGCGGTGGCACGGTTCGCCCTCGAGATGTCATGGAGCGCGACCCCGATGATCACGGTGACGGGCATCGTGGTCACCTCGCTCCTGGTGGCGGCGATCGGTGTCCTCGCGAGTATCGATGTCCTGCGGAAGAAGCCCTTGTCTACCCTTCGCGCGGAGTAGGCTGGCTCATCGGGGGCCATGTTAAGATCGAGGTTTGTCGGAGCCCTTCAAGGCCAATGCGATGGAGCACTGACACGATGGAATTCGAGATATACAGGGACGCCCTGATTCGCAAGCGTGGGGAAGTGCTCGGAGGCAGCGGTGCGAAACCGCTCCAGTGGACGATGGAGCACAACTCCGGCCGCCAGGGTGACATGGCCGACCAGGCCAGCGGCACCAACGAAGTCCACATCCAGCTGAAGCTCAAGCAGACCGATGCGAAGATCCTCCAGGCCATCGAGGGCGCCCTGCAGCGCGTCGAGGACGGGACCTACGGGATCTGTCGTGATTGTGGCGAACCGATTGCCGCGGCGCGGCTCACGGCGATTCCCTGGACCCGGGTCTGCATCGCGTGCAAGGAAAAGCAGAAGGCGTAGATGAAGCAGACCGACCTTCAGCCCTTGCTCATCGAATTCGCCGCGGAACGCCTCGCCCTGCTGCAGCGCCATGAGGCTGGTGCCCGGGTGGTCAGCCACTATGATTTCAACAACACTTACCAGTACGTGATCAACCGTGAGGAGACGCACCTCACCTGGTTGCAGAGCGCGCTCACGGAACATGGCGCATCCGTGCCCGTGCCATTGCAGCCATCGCGGCCGTTGGAGGTGCCGACGGCGGGGAAGAAGGGGGACCTCTCTCCCTTCAAGGGCATTCTTGATGATGACGAGCGACGGCTCGATGCATTCGTCGAGCGCTGGCGCCCCCGCGTGGCAGGTGTCACGCATGCTCGTCATCGGATCATGCTCGACGTGATTCTCGGAGAGTCGCTCGAGCACGCCCGTCTCTTCCAGCAGGCCGCCGCGGGTTTTGAAGACGTGCTCGGTCGCCGCACAGGCGGCGTCGCCCGCCAGGGCAGCGTGCTGTCCGGCCGGTGGCAGGAATAGGCTCCGGGGGCACACGGTCAGGCGTCGAGCGTCAAAGGCACGGGGCAGCTACCTTGACCAGGGTCGCGGTCGCGCTGGGGAGCAATCTTGGTGACCGCGAGCGCTCGCTGCGCGAGGCGCTCGATGCCTTGAAGCACTCCGTGCGTTCCCTCCGCGCATCGACATTCCACGAGACCGACCCGGTTGGCGTTGGCGACCAGCCGCGTTTCCTCAACGCGGCGGCCGTCGGCCACACGTCGCTTGCCCCGGCGGCGCTACTTGCCGAGCTGCTGGCCATCGAGCAGCGGTTCGGCCGCGAGCGGGTCCTGCCGGGCGCGGCGAGGACGCTCGATCTCGATCTGATTCTGTACGGAGACTTGGTGATCAGCGAGCCCGGCCTTGTCGTTCCGCATCCGCGGTTCAGAGAACGCCGGTTCGTACTGGATCCATTGGCTGAAGTGGCCCGCCGGTGGCGCGACCCAGTGACCGGGCGCACCGTTGGGGAATTGCTCAGGGCCTTGCGTGGTAGCAGTAGGGGCGGACCTTAAGGTCCGCCCCTACGACAGGTCTGCCCCAGGTTCGCCCTACTACAAGGTCTGTTGATGGACCTAGTGGGCCGCGTCGATCGCGCCCTTGTGGAACAGCCCCTTCCAGCCTTCTTCAAACACGGTGTACACCGCGGGCACGAGCACCAGTGTCACGAGCGTCGATGCCAGCAGGCCGCCGATGACGACGCGGGCCAAGGGCGCCTGCAGCTCACCACCATCGCCCAAGCCGATGGCCATGGGCACGAGCCCCAGCATTGTGGCGATCGACGTCATGAGGATCGGGCGCAGGCGTGTCCGGCCGCCGACTTCCACGGCTTCCCGCAGCGCCATGCCGTCGCGGTGACGAAGCGTATTGATGTAGTCGACGAGCAGGATGGCGTTACTGACCACGATGCCCGCCAGCATGATGACGCCGATGTAGGCCTGCATGCTGAAGGGGGTGTTGGTGATGAGGAGTGACCCCACGATACCGATCGCGGCGACAGGAACGGAGAACATGATGATGAAGGGATCCCGCAGCGACTCGTACTGGGACGCCATGACGGCATAGACGAGCAGCAGGGCGAGGTACAGCACCAGCTTGAGCTGCTGGAACGACTTGGCCTGCTCCTCGACCTCGGAGCCAAACCCGACCGAGAAATCCGGAGGTACGCGGACCTGGCCGAGACGGTCCTGCACGGCCTTGACGGCGTCACTCAGGGAGATCTCCGTTTCCGCGTTCACGCGCGTGAGCCGCTCCATGTTCTTGCGCTGGATCTGGACCGGGCCGGTCTCCCGCGTCACGGCCAGAAGATTGCGTGCCGGGACCACCTGACCGCCTGGCGTACTGACGAGCACATCACCGATATCCGCGATGCCTTCACGATCGGCTTCACGGAGCCGGACGACGATCGGGTACTCATTGCCGCGCTCGCGATACTGAGCGGCGGTCGTGCCCTGCACGTTGGTCTGGATCGTATTGGCGACGCCTTGCACCGTCATGCCGAGCATCGCCGCCTTCGGACGGTCCACACGGATGGCGATCTCCGGCCGGCCCGCGTCGTTGCCGATGCGCGCGTCGGCAACGCCTGGCGTGGTTCTCATGACAGCGAGCGCTTCCTGCGAGATGCGGCGCCCATCGTCGAGATCGTGGCCACGCACTTCGAGAGCGAGGCGGCCCGCGTCGGCGCCGCCGCCGCCGAGGAGGAAATTCAGCTGGAAGTTCCCACCCGCCGGGTTCGCGCGCACGATCACGCCTGGGAGACCTGCCAGCCGGCGTCGCAAGTCCTGCGCGATCTCGTCGCTCGTGCGAGTTCGTTCGTCGCGAGGCACGAGCCGAATGTTGATACTGCCGCGGCTGCTCTGTCCCACGCCGCCGAAGCCACCGCCGCCACCGCCGCCGCTGGTGATGAGGGTCGTCGCCTCAGGCACAGCCTGCTTCACCATGTCCTCGAGTTGGTACATCACCGCTTCTGTCCGCT
>JAKFXY010000009.1 GCA_021731165.1 Acidobacteriota bacterium
GCCTCGCTAGCCGCCCCGCTTCCGCATCTCGCCGAACGGCGTCTGGAGCGTGCCATCGTCGTTGATGTCGATGGCGATGTCGTCCGCATCGCCGGGCATGTGCAGGTAGATCTTGCCGCCGCCCATCCAGCATTCGACCACTTCGCCCCCGGACATCGGAGCCGTCACCGTGACCTTGCCCGACCGGAACTCCATCGTGTACGGCAACCCGTTGGACGCGGCGTAGCGCCCCTCGATCTTTCCCGCGCAGCTCGTGAGGCCGGGCCGCGGCGGTTGGCCGGCCTTGACCGCGGCCGCGGGTGCGACGGGGGTGTCCGCCGCCGCCACCAGCCGCAGGTTCTCGGGCTTGGCCCACACGACACGGTTGCCGGGTAACGTCACTTGGTACTCCATGCCGAGCGTCGTGATGACCTCACTATCCACCCAGCGTCCCTCGAAGAGGACTTGCACCTTGTCTTTGAGCTGGTAGATGCCGTTGGCCCTGTCATACGCCGTGAGCGGCCCGATGCGCCGCAGCTCGGCGGGATAGATCTTCACGACCTCGGCGCCGTTCTGGACGAGGACCCGGTATGAGTTTCCGTTGATCGACAGGACCTTCGCATTCATCGGACCGAAGGCGGTACTAATCTCAACGGTGTCGCCGACCTTGATGCCGGCAGGCCCGACTTGCGTAACCGTCGCTGGAGCGGCCTGCGCCGCCGCTCCGCGACCCGCGGCTGGCGCACCCGCGGTCGCCGTCGCGCGACAGAGCGGGACCAACGCCAACACCTGCGCACGCGGCGACGGCCCGCGTTGATTTGGCTGGCCGCCGGAATACGTTTGCACGTCGCAGGCATCCGCGTCTTGCGTGCCAGTGCACGAAATCACCCTGAAGCTCTGGCCGCCGGAGCACTCATACAGGGTGCCCAGCGCGAAGGCGGGAGGAGCGGGAGTCTGCGCGGTCACGTTCCCGGACGCGATGCCCACGACCGTGCCGAGGATCACCGCAACCGCCGTCCGATTCAGTGCCGATGTCGGGTTCATGTTCTATGTGCCCCATCGCGTGGAAATACGGTGCCTTCGAATAGTAAAACGCGACCGTAGCATCGACCGTGGCGCGGTGCAAAGCAAAAAGAGGTGAGGCGCGGCGACGCTCGCTGAGTGGCGGGAACGTCGCAGATCGGCTATATTCCGCGTCGCTCATTCGCGCGGGTACGCGCACCAACCAGACCGGTCGCCCTGGGCGGTCTGGCTCTCATAACCGTGCCACAGCTCCCTCGGTGCTGTCGCACACAGGAAACCGCAGACGGATCGAAAGGGCTTGGCAATGCGAAATCGTTTACTGACGTCAATCGTGGCTGGTCTTGCGGCGCTGGCCTTCTCGGCCACGCTCGGAGGTCAGGAAAAGTCGGCACCTGCTCCGTCCCAAGCGGACTTGGACCAGCCGAACTTTCTTCCGATCGGGCCGCCGGCCAATCTTCCCGCCTCCGCCGTGCCGGATCTCTCGGGTGATTGGGGACCCGGAGCTGGCGGTATCGGCCAGAGCCTCAGCCTCTCGGATCCTGGGGGCCGCATGAACACCAGGGAAACCGATATTCCCTACAAGCCGTGGGCACTGGCAAAGACCAAGACCGAGGTGTCGCCAACGGGCGCGGGTGGCGCGTTCGAGACGAACACGGATCCCAATATTCACTACTGTGAGCCGTTGGGGCTGGCGCGGATCTATATGTATCCCGCCAAGACACGGTACGTTCAGACTCCCGAAGCCGTGTACATCCTGCACGAGCTTGGTCCGGCGTTCCGCATCGTCTGGCTGAACGCCAAGCACCCCGAGGATCCGGATCCGCAGTACTGGGGCCACTCGATTGGCTGGTACGAGAATGGGGACACCCTTGTCGTAGATACGGTGGGGGTGAACGACAGGTCGTGGCTCGACCAGATGGGCCATCCGCGCACCGAAAAGTTCCATCTCATCGAACGTTTCAAGAAGGTCGATGACAAGACGCTGACAGTGGACTTCACCGTCGATGACCCCGGCGCGTACACCAAACCCTGGCCGGGGAAGCGGAGCTTCACGAAGTCCACCACGGGCTTCATGCGGTATCAGTGGGTCTGCTCGGTGCGTGACAACAACGCACACTTTGAAAAGGTCGGCCGCGCCGGCACCACCGGGGAAACGTCCTTTCAGAAGCGCTGAGCGGAATCGATCCGACGCGTCGACACTGTGACGCGCCCCGCCGCCGCGCGGACCTCACGAGACAGACGTGGAGTCCGCGCGGGACCTGCCGGTATCGGGCATCCTCAGAACGTCAACACGAGCGCCGCGCTCGCTCGAGCAAAATCGAGCTTTGGGTTCTCGAAGGTGATGCCGAGGATGTTGAGATCCTGAAACGCGTGAAAGTAGCGGATGTCGCCACGCACACCGACGTGCGGCGACGGAAGGATCATGAGGCCCCCGCCGACGTTCCACCCGGCACTGTTGTTGTTCGAGGTGAGCAGGCTTGCCGGCGTCAACTCGACATGTGTCTTGATGAGGCCGATGCCGACCGTCCCATAGGGACGAATGGGACCAATCCTCGGTACGAGCATCACGTTGGTCATCAGCGTGAGCACGCTTGATTTCAGATTGGGCGCGGAGCCGAAGAAATCCTTCGCGTAGGCGAACTCCTCCTCGAAGCCGAACACGTTGCCCATCACCCCGAGCGCCACGCCGGCGTTGAGTCGTTTGTCCTCGCAGTTGGCGACATCCGGGCAGGCTGCGTCGCCGCCGAAGTCGAAGCCGACCAGCGGGCTGATGAACCCTTGAGCCCGGGCCGTTGACGCCGAGCCCAACGCGAGCGCGATCGCGAACGCGCCGGAGATCAGTCGTCGAACGTAAACGTGTGTTGTCATGTCTACTCCAATCTGGTTGCTCCCATGTGCCGTCCTTGGCGACGTGTTCACTCGGCTGAACAGGGTCGATGCGAACGTGGACAGGGGCGCATGGACGATTGAAGGAGGCGAGAAGCAGGTTGTGTGCCAGCGCCGTGCGGAGGCGAATTCAGCCGAAACCTCGCGCACTTGAGCTATCGGGCCCGCTCGTGGCGCGGCGGCAGGCGGGCATCGTGTAAGCCTTCCCGTGAGAGGCAGTCACGAATATGCCGGCCGATCGCGGCCGGCCGCCTTCTTCCGATACATCGCCAAGTCCGCGAGTCGCAGCAGATCCTCCGGTCCCGCGGCCACCGCATCCGCACTGAAGGCGACACCGATGCTCGCGGTGATCGTGAGCTCGTGGTGATCGATGCTGAACGGTTGATCGAGGGCACGATGGATGCGATCGGTCACCGTCACCACGTCAGCCTCGTCCGCGGCCTGTTCGATCAGAATCGCAAACTCGTCGCCGCCGAACCGTGCCAGCGTGTCGCCCGGGCGCACGCACGCGCGCAAGCGCCGGGCGATGGCGATGAGCAGGCGGTCGCCCACGTCGTGTCCGAGACGATCGTTGATGACTTTAAAGCGGTCGAGGTCCACGAAGAGAACGGCGATACGGACGCCCCCGGAGCCCGCGTGCGTGACGGCTTCCCCCAGCCGGGTCATGAATTCCGTCCGGTTGAACAGGTCCGTCAAGCCGTCGTGTGTCGCGCGAAACGCGAGCCGGCTCACCACGCGTTGCTGTTCGGTGATGTCGCGGATGAAACCCGTGAACATCGGGGGGTCCGTATCTGGAATCCGCGTGAGCGACAACTCCACGGGGAACTCCGACCCGTCCGCCCGCATGGCCATGGTCTCGAACCGCCGTCCCGCACTCCCACCGGGCCCTTCCGCAACGGCGCGTGAAAACCCCTGACGATAGTCCGCGCGGAGCGACTCCGCAATGACCAGTGCGGCCATCTCACGGCCGATCGCCTCGGCGCGCCGATAGCCGAACGTGTCTTCAGCGGCCGGGTTGAACTCGACGATGCGTCCGGTGTGGTCGGCTGTGATAATGCAGTCGAGCGCGGCCTCGAGCATGCCGACCTTGCGTGCTTCCGAAGCGTTGCGCTCCGAGATGGCCGCGCCGAGAAGAAGCCCCGTGCCCGCCGCCACGCCCATGAACACCTGCAGCAGCATCAGGCGCTCATCGTCCAGTCCTGTCGCATACGGTCCCAGGCCGCGAACCGTGCCCCAGACCGCGACGATTGACGCCAGGGCGTTCGCCGTCGCGGCGCCCGTGACCCCGAATCGAATGGCCGCCCAGGTCAGGAAGGGAAACACCGTGTACTCGAGTCGAATGTGCGCGGCGTCACCCGGGACTCGTTCGGCGAAGACGAGGACGCTCGTGACGGCGAGACCTGTCGCCAGCACGCTGGCTTCGACGACGTCGTTCCAGCGGGGCCGGTGCGGGGGCCACCGGCTCCATGTGAGGAGCAGCGGAGCAACGAGGAGCGCGCCGCTCGCATCCCCAATCCACCATGTGCGCCACAGGAGCCCGTACTGGCTCCATGGCTGGATGCCACCCGCGCAGAGACTGGTCACGCCGATCGTGGCGCTGATCGCGGTGCTCGCGAGGGCCCCAAACGCGACGATCCCCACTGCGTCTCGAAGCCTGTTGAGCGACGGCCGGAATTCACCGTAGCGGCCGAGGAGCCAGGTGGCCGTCACCGCCTCGAGTGTGTTGCCGGTCGCAACGCAGACCGCCACGGCCATCGGTTCATTCATCGTCACGTTGGCAACAAACGCACCGATGAATATGCCAGGCCATAGGTCGGAGCCGAGCAACAGCAGCGCGGCGAGCGCCAGTCCTGTTGGCGGCCACACGAGCGTCACCTGTTCGGCGGTGAACGCCATTGTGAATCCGAACTTCGCTGCTGCCACATAGACCGCGGCTAGCGCGAGCATCGCGGTCGGTCTGCTGACACGTGTAGTCATGACGAGAGCGTGACCTCGAGCCCTGACGGCGTGGCATTGGCCCGGTCTGCGACGTTCCCGTCTTCGAGGGGCAGCGCCTGGCCGCGCGGGATGGGAGTCCGGCCGTGCACGCCGATCGGTAGGAACGTGATGCGTTCCATACGTGCAGAAACAGCCGACTACCGGTGAAATGTGTAACCGGCGCCGAACCTGGCGCGGGGACCTCGAGTCGTACCCACCTTCAGTTCCGTCATCACGCCGACGCGATGCGACAGACCAACGAGAGTGTTGAGGCCACCTTCTGGACCAATGTCGTTGGTTTCGGCACTTGGCCGAAAGCGAAGCGTGACTGTCGCGGCTCGTGGCATGCGGTGACCCTCGAGTCGATCCCGATGCAATGAGTCCGCCACGTCTACACCGCTTCGTCTCGGTTTCGCCTAGCGCGCCATGCGCGTTGCGGCTGCACTCTGCGTTCCCGATCGTTCCCGATCTCCGAAACTGCTCGCGCCCCGAGGCACCAGACGCCCCGGAACGGGGCCAGCTCTCGGACGCTCCGAGACCATGAATGCGATCGAGGCGTCCTTGTGTAAAGGCGTCGGCAACACTTACATGGTCTCCGAGAAGTTCTCGCCGATTCCGGCACCTCCAACGGCGAAATTGCCGTGAATACCGCACCTATGCGACCCGGTGGCAACAGGTACACGAGTTGCACCCGGGCAAGCCCAGAAGGCGCCCTACAAGGTGAGGAGAGTCCTATGAGCTTTGAAGTCGAGGAAGTGATGGCGGCCAAGGGAAGACGCGGCTTTGCCTCAATGGACCCGGACAAGCGGCGTGAGATTGCCAGCAAGGGTGGCAAGGCTGCCCACGAAAAAGGCACCGCTCACGAGTGGGATGGCGAGGAAGCCAGAGAGGCTGGGCGCAAGGGCGGCGCCGCGAGTCATCGCCACGTGCGCGAGACCGCGCGACTTGCCTAGGTGTTCGGACTCGCACCTTCATCTCGTTCGTGTCCGTCGAGGCGAACCATCAAGCCGGGCCCCCGCCCGGTAAGGCCTCGAGGTCGATGACCTACGGGCCTTTCAGGCGAAGCAACGCCGGTCTTGCGCGCGGCTTCTGAATTTCCCTAAGTCCAACCACATCGATCCAGGGGCGTATCGGACCCCGAGGGCATCCGGGTCGAGCGACAGCTGACGAAGGGTCATGGGGTTGACTTCGGGAGGCTGCCAATGTCTCCTATCGTGCGGTCGTCGTGGCCGCCTATGGCGGCTGCGTGCTGCACGTGACTTCAACTCTTTAGATCTGGCCAGGATGGCGAGGGCACGGAGGCCTTATGAGTAGAGGTGTGACTGTTGTATTGGCGCTCGTGGTCGGCCTTGCGGCGGGCGTTCCGCTGGGCAATCGCCTGATGCCCTCGAACGAGGCGCATGACGCGGCGTCTCCGGCCGCGGCGTTTGCCGCGGTACCGGGTGCCGTCGGAGCCGAGGACATCTCGGGTCCGTATGACGCCGCCGAGTGGCCGAGGAATCTGAGCACGCTGCCGGGACACGAGAAGTGGACATGGGGAGCGGCTCAGGGCATCTTCGCGGAGAGCCCGAACCGCGTGTACTTACTCGCCCGAGGCGAGTTGCCGAATCTACCGGCGCCGGCCACGACGAAGCTGCCGCAGTTGGGGCCGAGTCTCCAGTTCCCCGTCGGGGGTTTGCCGTGGCGCAGTGCCACCGCCACCGCGTTGCCGGGTGCCGGAGGCACCGGCGGCGACCCTGAGAAGGGGATGGAGCTCTGGAGAGGGTCATCGCCGCCCTATCGTGAGCTTGGGGTCGACGCCCGCTGGGAGCATTGCCTTGTCGTCGTCGACGCGCAGGGCAACATCATCGAAGAGTGGACGCAGTGGGACAAGATCTTCAAGCGACCGCATTCGGTGTACATCAGCCCGTACGATCCTGAAAAGCACGTCTGGGTCGTGGACGACCACATGCACGCCATCTACAGGTTCACGAACGACGGCAAGCAGCTCGTGCAGACGATCGGCACGCCAACTGTTCCCGGCGCCGATGCCACGCATTTCAACCGTCCGACGTTCATCGCCTGGGACAAGGACGCGAGCTTCTACGTGGCCGACGGCTACAACGGCACACGCGTGGCGAAGTTCGACAAGGACGGCAAGTTCCTGCTCGACTTCGGCATGAAGGGCGAGGCAGGCGGCAACGAGAAGCGGCCGGGCTACATGAACAACGTCCACGGTGTGGCTGTTGACCTCGAAACGGGGCGTGTCTTCGTCAACGATCGCGCGAACCACCGCATTCAGATTTTCGACGCGCAGGGCAAGTACCTCTCCGAGTGGAGTATCGCCGTGCGGCCGTCGAGCCTGCACCTGATTCAGATCGGGGCCGACCGCATGCTCTGGACGTGGGATCGCAACACGCACAAGATGCTCAAATATGATCTCGAAGGGCACCTTCAGTACGCGTTTGGCGCGGTCGGTGACTTCCCGGGGATGCTGTGGGGTGTCCACGGCATGAGCGTGGACCAGGAAGGAAACCTCTACACCGCGTCGGTGGACTCAGGCCTCTTCCAGAAGTTCACACCGCGGCCTGGTGCCAATCCCGCGTACCTCGTGAGCAAGGGGATCTATTCGGCCTGGCAGTAAGGATCAACGCATATCAGGCTCGAGGACCGCACTGACGCGGTCCTCGAGCCTCGATGACAGCCGGCCACCGGAATGCCGGCGTCAGCCCGTTTTCGATTCGGTCCTGTGAAGGGACACCCCGTGCCTCGGTGTCCGATGGACGTCTAAATCACGCGCATCACGATGTCTGGAGACGGTGGACCCGAGGCGTCGGCCTGCGTGTTGAGCTCACAGTCGAACAGCACGTCTCCGCCCATGCGGAACACGCGGTAGCGAGGGCGCAGGCAGTCGCGAAGGTTTGCGTGCGGCACCAACCGGATTGCCGCCCGGCCGTCGCCGATGATGAGCGGCGCAATCGCCACATGGAGGCGGTCGAGCAGGTTGGCCTCGAGAAACGCGGAGACCGTGACCCCGCCCCCCTCCACGAAGATCCTCGCGCATTGGCGCGCGCGCAGCAACGCCAGCAGCTGCTTCACCTCATGTCCTGGCTCGGCCGCGTCGAACGTGACGATGGCGGCGGAGCCGACGTGGGTCTCGCCGGCGCGTATCAGGGATTGCGCGCAGACATAGAGTGTCGGTGCTTCGTGATCGTTGAAGATGCGGTAGTCGTCGGACAACCGTCGCGTGGGGTCGAAGACCACGCGCAGCGCGTTCTGTCCGCTGACGTGGCGCGTCGTCAACTGCGGATCGTCGGCGGCCACCGTGCCCGCGCCGACAATCACCGCGTCGCTGAGCGCCCGAAGGCGGTGGAGGTGAACGATGTTCGCCGCGCCGGTGACGAACTGGGAGTCGCCGGTGAGGGTGGCGATGAAACCGTCGAGACTCTGGCCGAGGTGGCCGATCGTGATCGGTCGGGCCGGAGTGGCGCTGCAGATGGGGAGGTACAGATCGACGAGCGCGGCGCGTGGATCGTCCGGAGGCAGCCGCGATTCCCATCCAAAGCCGGGATGCCAAATGAGCACCGCGCCCGGATCATCCGGCGCGACCGGCAGCAGTTCGGCGGCGTCTCTTGCCCGGAACCCCACCGCGCGCCCTTCGCCGTCGAGCGCGGCCGCCACCGCCGCCGCGTGGAGCAAGATGCGCCAGGCCGATTCCGACGGTTCCATTGGCGTCCGAGATCCGGAGGCGAATTACCGTGCGGGCACGGCGGCCGCTGCGGGCGTTGGAACGAACATGATGATCGTCGGGAAGCGGGCTGGCTGGGCGCCAGGCTTCGGGTTGGGATAGCCCGGTGACCCGGTCCATGTCCAGTCCTTCACGGTCACACCCGGCGGGAACGCCATCGTATCGTCGCGGAAGCGACCCACTTCGAACATATGGGTCGGCGGCTCCTCGTACACGAGCGTTCCGCGCTCTTTCAACTGCGTCCGGTAGTAAGTGACCACCTCCGCGAACGCGGCCGTGGTCCCGAAGATGAAGTAGCGCTGGCCCCGGCCGGCGTCGTACGACGTCACGAACTGGGCCGTGGGGTAAATCGCGAAGCCGAGAGTCGCCGCGGTGGGCTCGCCGGGAAGCACCGGGCTCTGAGGCTGTGCCGCCGGCGGAGCGGGTGCGGGCCGGGCGGCCGGTGTCGCGGGAGCGGCCGTCGGGGGCACGGGCGTGGATCCCGGGCGCGGGAAGGGCTGTGGTGTTTGTCCCGACGCCGAGGTTGAAAGAACAGCCGCGATGGTGATGGTGGCGGCGTAGGTGCGCAACATGCCCTGATTATAGAGGCCCTGACCTGGTCCTAGACCACGGCCTTGCGCCAGTATCCGAGCAGGTCCGCGAGCATCTGCTCGAATGTAAGTTCCGGGGTCCATCCCGTGGCCGCGCGCAGGCGCCCCGCGTTACCAACGAGGACGGGGATGTCGTGGGGACGCAGGCGCCCGGGGTCCGGCTCGACACGCACGTCCACGCGCGACAGTTCAATCAGGCCATCGAGGACCGAACGGATCGTGTGTGCAACGCCTGACGCGACGTTGTAGACCGCGCCGGTCTTCCCGCGCTCCACCAACTGAACGTACGCGCGTACGACGTCGCGGACGTCCGTGAAATCCCGGCGGGCGTCGAGATTACCGACCTTGATCACTGGCTCGATCGCCCCGCGTTCGATGAGGGCGATCTGGCGGGCCATGCTCGGCGCCGCGAAGGCCGTGGTCTGGCGCGGGCCGGTGTGATTGAAGGAACGGGTGAGCACGACGTCAAGACCGTCCTCGGCGATGGCGCGGATTCCCAGCTGCTCCTGTGCGAGCTTGCTGAGCGCGTATGGGCTCGCGGGGGCGATGGCGTGCGCCTCGTCGATTGGGACGGGCGACGGCGCGTAGATCGTGGCCGAGCCGGAGATCAGCACGCGCGTTCCGCAGTCGGCGGCGCCCAACGCCTCGAGCAGGTGGTGCGTGGCGATCACGTTGCTCGAGAACGGCGTGGCGGTGTCGTGCCACGACTGCGCGACGTGCGGCGAGCCGGCGCAGTGAAAGACGGAAGTGGGGCGAATGTCGGCGATCGCCTCGCGAACGGCGGCGCGGTCGAGCAAGTCGACGCGCTGCCAGGTGGCCAGGTGTGCGAAGTCCTTGGGCGGCGCCGACCGCGACCATGCGTAGACCGGCCCGCGCGCGGCCAGCAGCTCGACAAGGTGGCTGCCGGCAAAACCGCTGGCGCCTGTGACCAGAACTCTCTCGTTCACGCTATGGCGCCTTCACGTCACCTGGTCACGGAGGCACGGAGGCGTCTTGGATGAATATCTCCGTGTCTCTGTGCCTCCGTGGCCTGTCTCGGTGAACACGGCACGATGTTCTCGTCGCGTCTCTACTTCCGAGCTCCGTATTGCGCTTGGTAATAGGCGCGGAAGGCGGGGTCGTTCTCCTTGATCGGACGCCACCACCACGTGTTCTCGCGATACCAGGTCACCGTGTCGCGTAATCCGTCCTCGAATGGGACGCGTGGCGCCCAGCCGAGCGTCCGAAGCTTGGAGGTGTCGAGGCAATAGCGGCGATCGTGGCCGGGGCGGTCCGCGACCGGTTTGATGAGCGACACCGGCTTTCCGAGCTCGGCGAGGATGCGGTGTGTCAGATCGACATTCATGACGTCGTTGCCGCCACCGATGTTGTACACCTCGCCGCTCTGCCCGCCCTCGATGAGCATGTCGATCGCGCGGCAGTGGTCGAGGACGTGCAGCCAGTCGCGCACGTTCCGTCCGTCGCCATAGAGCGGCACCGGGATGTCGTCGATGGCGTTGGTGACGAACAGCGGGATGACCTTTTCCGGGAACTGATAGGGCCCGTAGTTGTTCGAGGCGCGCGTGATGATGACCGGCAGGTCGTAGGTAGCCCAGTAGCTGTAGGCGAGCCGGTCGGCGCCGGCCTTACTGGCCGAATACGGGTTGCGCGGCCGCAGCTCATCCGTCTCCGTGCTCGCTCCGGTGGCGACGCTTCCGTAGACCTCGTCTGTGGAGATTTGCACGAACCGGCGCAGATCTCGCGCCCGACGGGCGGCCTCGAGCAGTACGAATGTCCCCTCGACGTCGGTCCGGATGAACTCGCCCGCGGCCAGGATCGAACGATCGACGTGCGTTTCCGCGGCGAAGTGCACGACGATCTGCGACTGTTCCACGAGCGGCCCGCTGATCGCGGCGTCCCCGATGTCCCCGTGCACGAAGGCATGGCGAGGGTGATCCATGACGTCGTGCAGGTTCTCGCGGCGACCCGCATAGGTCAGCTTGTCGAGCGTGGTGACGCGCCAGTCAGGATGCTCGCTGAGTGCGTGGCGGACGAAATTGCTGCCGATGAACCCCGCTCCGCCGGTGACGAGGACGTCAACCATCCTTGCGGGTCCAGTCGTAGGGGAGCGTGCCGTGCGGTTCGAGCCTGAACTCATCGGGCTGCCCATAGCGATACGGCTCGTTGGGCGTGTTGATCACGAGGGCCGCCTCGGTGCTCACGCACTTCCAGCCGTGGTAGACCAGATTGGGAACCTGCACGAGCGTGAGATTGAGCGAACCGATGAAGAATTCGTTGACGGCCCCGTTGGTCGGTGAATCGGCCCGCGTGTCGACGAGCACCAGCTTCACCATTCCCGCCACGCAGACGAAATTGTCCACCTGCTTCTCGTGGTAGTGCCAGGCTTTGACCGCTCCAGGATAGGTGGCGGACAGGTAGACCTGGCCGAACTTCGTGAAGAGGTCGGTGTCGTCGGCCCGCAGCATCTCCATCAGCCAGCCGCGCTCGTCGGGAATGAGTTTGAGCGCCTTGGTCTTCACCCCGTGAATCTGGGGATGCCGGGTCGTCATCGTCGCGAAAGACGTGGGGGTAGTCATATTTCAGCAGTCACGATTCAGCATTCATTCACCACCGGATGCCAACCTCGGAGTTGTCACCCAGCATGAACCGATAGGCGCTTGGTTTCACCGGCTCTCGGCAGATGCGCACGTTCTTGCCGATCAGGCTGTCGATCACCCGGTTGGAGAGGTCCCTGAGACACGAGCCTTCGAGCACGATGCTGTGCTCGATCTCGGTGTCCTTGATCTCGACGTCGTTCATGATTGCCGTAAACGGTCCGACGTAGGCGTGGATGATACGGGCGCCGCTTCCGATGATGGCCGGCCCACGGATGACCGAACGCTCCACGACCGCACCGGCCTCGATGACGACCTTGCCCTCGATGCGGCTCTCGACATCCACGTTACCCTCAATCCGGCGGTCGAAGGTATCGAGGATCAGGCGGTTGGCCTCGAGCATGTCCTCGAGCTTGCCGGTGTCCTTCCACCAGCCGTCCACGATGTGGGGCCGGACCTCGAGGCCGCGGTCGATCAGATCCTGGATGGCATCGGTGATTTCGAGTTCGTTGCGAACGCTGGGCGCGATCCGGTTGACCGACTCAAAGACCTCCGGACCGAACATGTAGACGCCGACGAGCGCCAGGTCGCCAATCGGCTCCTTCGGCTTCTCGACGAGGCGCACCACCCGTCCATCCTTCAATTCCGCCACGCCGAACATCTGCGGATCGGGCACCCGTGCGAGGAGGATCTGCGCGGCCGGCTTCTCGCGTTCGAACTCCCGCACGAGCGGCGTAATCCCCTTGTTGAGGAGATTGTCGCCGAGATACATCACGAAGGGCTCGTCACCGAGGAATGACTGGCTGATCTTCACCGCGTGCGCCAGCCCGAGCGGCGCCGCCTGCTCGATGTACTCCACCTTGATGCCCCATCGCGAGCCGTCGCCGACGGCGGCTCGGATCTCCGCATGCGTATCGCCCACGACGATGCCGATGTGGCGGATGCCGGCGGCGGCGATGGCCTCGATGCCGTAGAACAGCACCGGCTTGTTGGCGACCGGCACGAGTTGCTTGGCGCTGGTGTAGGTGAGCGGTCTGAGCCGGGTACCCTTGCCACCGCTGAGAATCAGCCCTTTCACGTCAGATCACCGCGCGCCGAACGCGCCAAAGAAGTTCGAGAAAGTGCCAAGACCAGCCAGGATAAAGGAAAAGTTGAATCGTCTATCGGAGGAAATCGGGGAACCGCTCGACTCCGGATAGTTGAATCGCTGGAATTCTACCTGGACCCCGCAGCACTGCGCCAGATACGACGCATGGATATTCTGGCTCACGACGTAGGAGCGGGCGATGTCCCAGCTCAATGCGTAGGTGCCGGTGACGCGGCCGTCCCGCAGCCGCACCGATGTCGATGCGTTGAGATAATCGTCCGACTCGGTGCTTCCCATGAGACGGCGTCGGCTGTAGCTCAGCGCAGTGGAGCCGCGGCTCCCGTTGACGTTTCCGCTCGTTGTGAAGACCTGCAGCCCACTGCCGCCAGAGACGTCGTACTCCATCCGCGTGGTCGAATCGAACGCCGTGGAGGGCGACACACGCACGGCCAACGCCACCGGCGAGAGATCAGCCGCCCGGCGTCCCCGGTTCGCGCTCGAATATGCCGTGTCGTACTGGCTTGATTCAGGGTTCGAGTAGTACGTCTGTTGGATGCCAATGGTCACGAACTCGCGCGTTTGGCCGCGCACGCCGTCCACGGTGCGGCCGCGATAGAACAGGCGGTTGTTCAGACCGTAGGTGAAGCGCGACGCACCGCCGACGACGAAGTCGGAGATGTCGCTCAGCACGGGCGCGCGGCGGTACTCGTTGATCGCGCTGGTGTAGTCCACCGTGAAGGCCGGCTCGATCACGTGCTTGAGACGCTCGGCGATGCCGCTCTCCGGCAGGTCCCAGATCCGCGTGAACACCGGCCCGATCACTTCCGACCGCATCTGCAGGTACTGCCGCGTGAAGCCTTCGGGAACGACGGTGCCCCCTGCATCGACGCTGCGCGAATAGCGCGTCGTCCTATACGAGGCGCTGCTGTTGATCGAAAGAAAGGTCAGTCGTGAGAGCGGGGCGCGGAGCGTGGGGACGAAGTCGAAACGGCCGAGACTGTTGTCCAGGGTGACGACTCCGTCGGTGATGTACCGGTAGGGCAGGTAGGAGAAGTCGGAACCGATTGAGCCATAGAGCGGCAGGTCGAACAGCCGCTGGGGAGCAAGGCTGGCCGTGATCCGCGGCGTGCCGCCGTATACGACCGAGCTCTTCTCGGCGTTGAACGTCTCGTTCCGCTGGTAGAGGACACTGGTGGCCACGGGGCCCGTGGAGTTGGTGAGTCCGGCCTCCACGACGCGGCTGCGGCGGGTCGCCTGATAGATGTTCTGGTGATAGAGCTGCTGCGTGAGCAGGTCCGAAAAGTACTCGAGCCGGATCCGTCCACGCGTGGCGCGGCCGAGCGACTGCGTGGCGACGCCGGTCAGCTCGAAGCTTTGGTTGGCCGGCAGGATGCTCGTTCCCTCGCTGTCGGTGAACGTGGTTTCCTTTCGGCTGAAGCGATAGAACTTGAAGTTGCCCTGCGACGCGGGCCCCGCCACATAGCGGTACTCACCGCCCGCGCCCTGGCCGCTCCGTGTGAACCAATCGTGCAGGAAGGTCGCGTCCTGGCTGCGGTCGATGGCCCAGAAGAAGGCGTTGCTGACCGCCTGGCCACGCAGAGTCGATGTCCCGTAGGTCGGGAGAAGAAAGCCCGTGGAGCGCTGATCCTTCTGAATCGGATAGTAGAGCATCGGCAAATAGAAGACCGGCACGCCCTTGACTCGCAGAAGTGTGTTTGTCGCGACCGCATACTCGTCAAGATTGAGGACAACGTTGGAGCTTGTGACCTCCCAGCGCGGCGTCGGCTGGACGCACGTCGTGAAACCGCCTCGGGTGATGCGGTATTTCTTCTGTGCGAGCTTCTCGAGCTCCTCCCCGTAAAAGTAGACGTCCGGATCCTGACCGCCAAACGCGGCGAGGTTGGAAGAGGCGGCTGTGCCGACGGACATCACGCCAAACGCCTGGTAGAAGGTGCCGGTGTTGGTCTTTGTGTTGAAGACCACCCGCTCGGCGGAAATACGCCCCTCGGGATTCGAAAAGACGACGTTGCCGGCGGCGACCAGCCGGTTCTCGTCCGTATAGATGTCCACCTCGTCGGCGAAGAACTTGACGTCGTCGCCCTCGATTTCGACCTGTCCCGTGAACCGCAGATGGTTGGCGGAGATCTGCTCGAGCCGCCATTGGGTTGCCTTCTTGAACATACCGAGCAGCGGCGCGGGCACCGGTTCAGGCCCGGGCGGCGTCGTCGGGGCTGGACGAGGTTGCCCGGATGGCGTTCCCTGCGCGAGGGCGAGGCCAGGGAGCACCAGCAGCGCGGCGATAAGCATCAGTAAATGCACGAGGATGCAGGGAAATCACTGCAGGATAGCACGCCCTTTGAGAGCGTCGCGAACGGCGCCGGCCACAACGATCGAGCCCGCCACGCAGACCAGCCGGGCACCCGCGAGCGCGGCGTGGACGGCCTGTACGGGATTCGACTCCGCCCGCACATCCCTCGACGGATCGATGGCGAGGACACGCTGGGCGACCTCTGGTGCCGGTAGAGCGCGGGGGGTGTCTGCCGCCGTGGCGACGACGCCACCGGTGACAGGCAGCAGTGCGCGGAGGATGCCGTCGATGTCCTTGTCCCGCATAACGCCCACGACGAGCGACGGCATCTCCGGATGCCATTTTCGCAAATAGGCCGCGAGCGCCGCCGCCCCCTCTGGGTTGTGCGCGGCGTCGATCAGCACTTGGCGTCCGTCAGGCTGTGTGAGCAATTCCAGCCGTGCCGGCCAGTCGGCGGACGTGAGGCCGCGCTCGATGGCGTCCCGGCCGATCGCAATTCCTGACTGCCGCGCGGCCTCGAGCGTTCGCACCGCCACGAGCGCGTTGCCGACCTGGTGTTCGCCTCGTAGTGCCAAGGTCACAGGGCCGTAGCGGTCCTCGGGCGTGGCGATCGTCACCGTGGCGCGTCCCTCGTGGAGGTCGGCGCGCACATCCGCCTCGGACCGCGCATCGATCAGGTGTGCACCTCGCTCGCGCGCCGCGCGCTCGACGACTGCCGCCGCCTCCGCGGGGAGCGCCCCGGTGACGATGGTCATGCCCGGCTTGATGATGCCGGCCTTCTCGAAGGCGATTGCCCCCAGCGTCGAGCCGAGATGGATCTGGTGATCGAGCCCGATCGAGGTGATGGCCCCGACCTGGGGCGTCAGCACGTTGGTGGCGTCGAAGCGTCCGCCGAGTCCCACTTCGATGACGGCGACCTCGACGCCGGCTCGACGGAACAGCTCGAAGGCGATCGCCGTTGTGGCCTCGAAGAAGGTCGGTGGAAACGGCATCGCGCCGTCGGCCTGGAGACGCTCCGCGCAATCGAGCACGTCGCTGGCCGCGGCCTCGAGCGCGGCGGCCTCAACCGGCGCATCGCCGACGACGAACCGCTCGCGTAGATCGCTCAGGTGAGGTGAGGTGTAACGGGCCGCCCGAAGACCCGCGGCGACGAGGGCGGCATGTGCCATCGCCGTGACCGAACCCTTGCCGTTCGTGCCGGCGACGTGAAGCGCCGCGAACCGGCGCTCCGGATGGCCGAGCGCGGCACAAAGCCGCGTGATGTTATCGAGGCCGAGCTTGATGCCGAGGGTTTCGAGGGCGAAGAGGCGATCGAGCAATTCAGCGCGACGGTTCCTGAAGTGCCGGCGCCGCCGCGACTTCCACCCGGGTGGGCGGTGCCACGTGCGCGGTCTCGGCCCGCATGAAGCGCAGCACCCGCGCAATCGTCGCCTTCATGTCGCGGCGATCGACGACCAGGTCGAGCATTCCGTGCTCCACGAGGAACTCGCTGCGCTGGAATCCCTCTGGCAGCTTCTGGCGAATCGTCTGCTCGATCACGCGGGGACCAGCGAACCCGATGAGCGCGCGCGGCTCGGCGATGTTCAGGTCACCGAGCATGGCGAAGCTGGCCGTCACGCCCCCCGTGGTCGGGTCAGTGAGAATCGAGATGTAGGGCACCCTCGCGCGATCGAGGCGGGCGAGAGCGGCCGACACCTTCGCCATCTGCATCAGCGACAGGGCACCCTCCATCATGCGGGCACCGCCGGAGCAGGACACGATGAGCACGGGTTGCCGTGCATCCAGCGCCATCTCGACCGCGCGTGTGATCTTCTCGCCCATCACCACGCCCATGCTGCCGCCGATGAACGCGTACTCCATCGCCGCGATGACAACCGGGATGCCGTCGAGCCGGCCGGTGCCGACGATGATCGCATCCTTCAGTCCGGTTGTGGCGATGGCCTGTTTCAAGCGTGCGCTGTATTGCTTGGTGTCGGCAAAGCGGAGGGGGTTGTTGGAGGACAGATTGGGAAAGTGCTCTGTCCACTCATCGTCAAAGAGGGCGCGCAGCCGCTCGGCGGCGCCGATCCGGAAGTGGTGCGCGCACTTCGGGCAGACGCTCAGGTTCTTTTCGAGATCCTTGTTGTAGATGACCTGTGCGCAGCCGGGACACTTGACCCAGAGGCCCTCCGGTACACGGCTGGGCTTTTCGGCCGTAGAGGTGGCGATCGGCTTGCGGGCCTTCTTGAACCACGCCATCAGCCGGACATTACGTCAGCTCAACGAGGAAAAGTCAAAGGGCCTCGTCGCCGGGCTCTGGGCGACGGCCACGCCGACAGACAGCAGGTCAGGACAGGAGGAGGGCGGCCGAGGATACGTGACACCGGCGCCCGACACAATCGGTTCAGTGCACCGGTTCGGCGCACCGAGATGGGCTCTAATGATTCCCAGTCCCTGTGTCGGTCATTCCACCAGACCCGCCGCACTTGCGTCGCCGGCGATATCCGGGCAAGAACCCGCGGACGTTCCACGACAAGTACAAAGAGCTGAATCCCGAGCAGTACCCCGAGGACGTGCAGAGAGTCCTCGCCTCCGGTAAGACGCCCGCGGGCATGCACCGGCCGATCATGGTGGAGGAAGTCCTGGACTGCCTTCGACCAGTGGCCGGCGAGATCGCCGTCGATTGCACGCTGGGCGGGGGTGGGCACGCGCGGGCGCTGCTCGAGCGATTGACGCCGGGCGGCCGTCTCATCGGCCTCGACGTCGATCCACTGGAGCTGCCGCGTACCGAGGCACAGCTTCTCGCAGTCGGCTTCGGTGCCGACGCCTTCGTGGCGCGTCACGGCAACTTCGCTGGCCTGCCGAAGGTGCTGGCCTCCGAGGGTCTGGTCGGCGTGGACATCGTCCTGGCGGATCTTGGCGTGTCGTCCATGCAGTTCGACAACCCCGATCGTGGCTTCAGCTACAAGGGTGTGGGCCCGCTCGATATGCGGATGAACCCATCGCGAGGGGAGGCCGCGTCGCAGCTGCTCGCGCGCATGTCCGAAGACGAACTGGCGCGCATGCTCGACGAGAACGCCGACGAGCCGCACGCCGAGGTGCTTGCCCGAGTGCTGAAACAGCAGCCTCTCGAAACGACGCATGCCGCCGACAAGGTGCTCCGCGCGGGTCTGGCCGCTGCGCTGCCCCGTTTGCCGAAGACCGAGGTCAAAATGTCGATTCGGCGTACGTTTCAGGCGCTGCGCATCGCGGTGAACGATGAGTTCGCCGTGCTCGATGCGCTTCTGCGTGCCGTGCCGCAGTGCCTGACGCCGGGCGGCCGGGTCGCGATGCTGACCTTCCACTCGGGCGAGGATCGCCGTGTGAAGAAGGCGTTCCAGGCCGGCTACCGAGCTGGCCTCTACTTGGCCGTCGCGGACGAGGTCATCCGATCGAGCAAGGCAGAGACCTTCTCGAATCGGCGCGCCTCGGCGGCCAAGCTCCGCTGGGCCGTGCGCGCATCGGGTTGACCGGCGTGACGTCGACTGGACCGGCGTACCGTGCGTGAACCCCTTCGAGCGCCAGAGATGACAGGGTCCGTTCAACGTGCGTCGAGTGCCGGCGCCGTCTGCTCGCCATCGACAGCGACTCTCGGATCCGGTTGCTAGCCGTGGCTCGTCTCGTCAGCGGCCTCTCTCGCGGAGGTGACGAGCGCCGCCAGGCGGTAGATCCCGTGTACGAACTTGCCGTACGGCAACGTGACGAACAGGGCGAGGACGGCGCCCAGGTGCACGACGAGCAGCGGCCCCATGATCGGCTGGTGCCGCAGCACCAGCAGGGCCAGTCCGGTGACGCTGGTGATCAGCAGCAGCGCAATGAACCCATCGCCAAGACCCGCTTGTTCGAGATCGCCCAGGGCGGAGTCGCGACGTCGTGAGAGGACGAACAGAGGTCTACGTCCTGCCCTATCCGGCCACAGGGGCGGAGTACCAGGTCACATCGAATTACTCTTCAACTGGACCGATGCGCGACCCACCCACGTCTCCTCCATCGAGAGTCACATGCAGGAACTACAAGGATTACCCGGTCAAGTCGCGTCCCTCGAGAGGTGCGTCGGGTTGCTCGCTCGCGCCTTCGTGCCACCGATTCAGCCCGCGCATCAAATCACGTTGACGGCGATCATACATATCGGGCCGAAGATTTCCCCGCCGTGGCAGCATGCCGACAGCCGTGGGGTGGCTCCGAGGCTCAGGTTCGGGGCACGTAGTAGCGAGTGCCGCGGTTCATCGTGCGGATCTGACGGATGAGGTCGTCGAGCGCTTCGTCACTGGCGTGAAGGTCGAGTTGCGACGTTTCGACCACCAGGAGCGGTGTGGCCGTGTAGTGGAAGAAGAAGTGCTGGTAGGCCTCGTTGAGTTCCCTGATGTACTCCGGGTCGGGATCTGGAGTATCCCGATCGGGGTCCTCTGCGCGCTCACGAAGACGGCGAACGAGCACGTCAGTCGGGGCTTGGAGGTAGATGACCAGGTCGGGCGCGGGGATGTCGGTGACGAGCAGGTCGAAGAGCCTCTGGTAGATGAACAGCTCGTTGTCATCAAGGTTGAGGTAGGCAAAGACCTTGTCGCGGTCGAAGAGATAGTCACAAACGGTTGTTTGCGCGAAGAGATTCGCCTGCCGCAGGGTGACGAGCTGTCGATGCCGATTCAGGAGATAGAAGAGCTGGGCCTGAAGAGCCGCACCCGCGCGTCCGGCGTAGAAGTCGGCGAGGAACGGGTTCTCGGCGTCCTCCAGCACGACTGTCGCATCAAGTCGCGAGGCGAGGCGCTCGGTCAGTGATGTCTTTCCGACACCGATCGGTCCTTCAATTGCGATGTACTGGAACGGCATGGCGTGGTGGCGGGACGTACGCCGCCGCCACCGCATGCTATCATCCGGCCCACGCCTGAAATGCAAGATTTAAAAGGTAAAATGCTCAATGGCGACGGCCGACGCACGCCTTCTTCCGCATTTTTCAGGTGGTATTTCGCGTGCGGCCCAGTCGTGCTCCTGGCCGCCTGCGCCACCGTTCCTTCTCCAAGGCCGATTGAGCCGCCCGTCATCAGCTGGGAACAGAAGTTGACGTGGATGTTACGGCTCGAGGACGAGCGACTCCTGCGCGATCCGAATCCGCCGCCGCCAGTGGTGCTGGTTCCGGCAGCCCAGGACACCCCCGCGATCGTCGCGCCGGCGCCTCCATCGGATCTCATCCGGCTCCTGACCGACTCGGAAGGCCGCGTCCGTCGCCGTGCTGCGCTGGCGCTTGGACGTGTCGGGCTCCCCGAAGCGGTGGAGCCGTTAACCGGTAGGTTGGGCGACGAGGAACCCGAGATCCGGCAGATGGCTGCCTTTGCGCTTGGCGTGATCGGTGACGCGGCGGCACGTCCGGCGCTGCTCAGGGCGCTGGCCGATCCGAATCCTCTGGTCCAAGGGCGCGCGGCCGAGGCGCTCGGGCTGATTGGCGACCGTGCCGACGCTGGCGCGGTGAGCGCGATGGTGCGCGCGCTGATTGGCGGCGGTGCGCTCGCCAGCCTGCAGCCGGATGACCTGGGATATCCCCTGGCGCCCCCCGTAGAGGCGGCGCGCCTCGGCCTCTATGCGCTGGCGCGGCTCGGATCGTATGAGGCGCTGGCGGCGGCGGTGCTCGATGCCGGTGGGCAGCCTGTGTCGCGCTGGTGGCCAGTGGCGTTTGCCCTTCAGCGGATCGGTGACGTGCGCGCGGCGCCCGCGCTTCTGACGATGATGCAGACCCCCGGTCGCTTCACACCGGCATTCGCCGCCCGCGGTCTGGGCGCGATCAGGTTGCCGGCGGGTGGTGCACTGTTGCGCCAGGTCGTCGAGCAGCGCCGCGCCGATCGAGCGGTCGTGGTCCAGGCGATCCGGGCTCTGGCCGTCTTGCAGGACAGCGCCGCGGTACCCGTGCTCGCCAAATTGGTGGCCGAGCCAGGGGCTGACCTGGTGCTGCGCTCCGAAGCGTTGACCGCGGTCGGAGAGATCCGGAGTCCAGAGGGCCTCGACCTGGCCATTGACCTCCTGTCGGATCCGTTGCCGTCGCTTCGTGGGGGTGCGTTACGGGCGCTGGCGCTAATCGATCCCGAGGCGCTTCTTCTGGCGCTTTCCGGGCTGGACCCGGACCGCGATTGGACGGTTCGGGCGGATCTGGCGGGTGCACTGGGAACGCTACCCGCGGATCGTTCGGGTCCCCGTCTCATGGTGATGTTGCGGGATCGCGATCCAAGGACAATTCCCGCCGTGTTGAAGGCTCTCGTGGCGTCGAAGGCACCCGAGGCGGAGCGGGCTCTCCTCGAGCACCTGACAGCGGAAGATTTCGGTGTGCGCGCGGCGGCGGCTGCGGGTCTCGGAGAGCTGAAGTCGGCCGCAGCTGTTCCGGCCCTGGTGCGTGCCTATCGCGCCGGGGTGATGGACAGCACCTATGTGCCGCGTGCGGCGGCCCTGGCGGCCCTGGACAAGATTGACGCGAACGCTGCGCGCCCCGTGCTCGAGGACGCGCTGAAGGATCGCGAGTGGGCGGTCCGCGTGCGGGCGGCGGCGCTGCTACGGAGGGCGGGCGTGACCGAGTTGCCGACGTCCATTCGGCCCGCAGTCCTTCCACGGCCGGTGGACGCCCCAGAGTGGCGGCCCTTGCTAGCGCCGCAGTTTTCGCCGCATGCGTTCATCGATACCGACAGGGGAACGATCGAGATCGAGCTGGCAATCCTGGACGCACCGCAGACAGTCACCAACTTCATGGCGCTCGCGCGCAAGGAGTTTTTCAACGGCCTCGCCATTCACAGGGTCGTGCCCGATTTCGTCGTCCAGGGCGGGGATCCGCGTGGCGACGGTGAAGGCGGACCCGGCTACACGATCAGGGATGAGTTGAACCAGCGCCCCTACCTGCGCGGGACAGTGGGCATGGCGCTCGACTGGGAGGATACCGGCGGCAGTCAGTTCTTCGTCACGCACTCTCCGCAGCCGCATCTGGATGCGCGATACACGGTGTTCGGCCACGTGGTGAGCGGCATGGAGGTGGTGGATCAGATTGCGCCGTGGGACGTGATACGGCGCGTGCGGATCTGGGACGGCGTTCGCATGACGCCGTAGGCTTCAGGCGAGCCCCGTCACGCTCGCCTTTCACATTCGACAGGTTCGCGCCAACCGTACAAGAAAAAAGGGGGCCAGTGGCGCCCCCTTCATGACGTGATGGCGAGGTTACCTCTTCTTCGCCGCCTTCTTCTTCGCGCCCTTCGCTGCTTTCTTTGCCATGTGAATCCCCCCCCTCGCTGGTTTGGATTGTGCGAGTGTCTTGCTGCACTATCCGGCGCACTCTGCCGCCTGGCACGTCGGCCCGGATGTCAGCGAACTCGCCTCGTCGGCCTGCTCCGGATCGCACCGGGGATCGTGAGCAGGCGGCAACATAAAAAAATGGGGTGCTCCAACCGAGCACCCCTAAAAAAGGTCTACGAGAAAATTACCGCTTTTTCGCGGCCTTCTTCTTCGCGCCCTTGGCAGCCTTCTTCGCCATGTGCATTCTCCTTAAGGTTGTGCGACTCAGCCTCCGACGGACCACATGGCCGT
>JAKFXY010000050.1 GCA_021731165.1 Acidobacteriota bacterium
ACCATCGGCTCATCATCTGTTCCCTAATCCTCGCGTCGTCGCTCTCATTCTCTCTCTCTCTCGGGCGTCACCACTCGGGTGTTGGCTTGTCTCGCATGGAGGAGGTTCTGATGGCGTCGAAGTCCCCTCGTACTGGTTCCTGCCGAAGCGTTCTGATTACACCGCTGCTCTTCGCGTTCGCGTGGCTGTTGGTGCTTCCGGCCGCTGCCTACGCGCAAGCGTCCATTACCGGCGTCGTCCGGGATACGTCCGGCGCGGTGCTGCCGGGTGTGACCATCGAAGCCGCGAGCCCGGTGCTCATCGAAAAAGTCCGGTCCGTCACGGCGGACGGAGGCGGGCAGTACCGCGTAGTGGACTTGCGGCCGGGCACCTATACGGTGACGTTTACGCTGCCAGGTTTCAGCACGGTTCGCCGGGAAGGCATCGAGCTGGCGGGCACGTTCACGGCAACGATTAACGCGGAGATGCGCGTCGGGTCACTCGAGGAAACGATTACGGTGACGGGCGAGTCGCCAATCGTGGACGTACAGAGCACCGCGCAGCAGCAGGTGCTCGGCAAAGACGTGATCGACAGTATTCCGTCCTCGCGGACACATTTCAGCGTGGCCACGCTCATTCCGGCGATGCAAACCAGCAACACCGGGGACGTTGGCGGCACGAATTCGATCAATCTCGTCTTCCTGACGGCCCATGGTGGGCGGAATACGGACCAGCGCGTGATGATCGATGGCCTGTCCACCAACAATGCGGAAGGCGCGGGCCAGTTCAGCGGCTACCTGCCGAACATCAGCAGCACGCAGGAGATGGCGGTCGATTACGCCGCGGGTCCGGCAGAGATGCCGACCGGTGGCGTGCGGATGAACCTGATTCCACGCGAAGGCGGTAACGTGGTTCGCGGCACCGGATTCCTGGGAGGGATGAGTGGCGGCTGGATGCAGGGCAGTAACTACGATGCCGACCTCAAGGCGCGCGGCCTGGCGACGCCGAACGACATCAAGAAGTTGTGGGATGCCAACATCGGGCTTGGGGGGCCGATCAAGAGGGACAAGGCCTGGTGGTATGCGGCCTATCGCTTCAACGGCGAACAGGTGTACACGGGGGGCTTTGGCAACCTGAACGCCAACCAGGCGGACAAGTGGCTCTATGTACCGGATCCGACCAAGCGCCTTGCGAACTTGCACGAGCAGCGGAGTTACAACGGGCGGCTGACGTGGCAGGCCACACAGAAGCACAAGATCAGCGCCTTCTACGACGCGCAGTACCGCTGCGTCTGCCCGAATACGCTGAACGCCACCACCTCTGCCGAGGCCGGTAACGACCTGCAGTATCCGCATGCCGACTTCATGTCCGTCACGTGGTCCTCGCCATACACGAATCGATTGCTGCTCGAAGCCGGCGTGTCGTATCACCCGGAACGGTGGCTGAGTGTCAGCGAGACGTGGGGACCGGGCGAGGGGCCGAACAAACTCCTCATCGGCGTGACCGACCAGGCGGACGGTCGTGTCTACCGTGCGCGAAATACTCAGTTTTCGTCCACGCTCACTGTCGTGACGAATACGCGCGCCTCGATGTCGTACGTCACGGGCAGCCACGCGCTGAAAGTCGGATTCAACAACCAGCATGCGACCCGGACGTCCGCTCAGCAGTTCGTGCCGGCCAACATGAGTTATCGCTTCCGAAATGGCGTTCCGAACCAGATCACTCAGACGACGCGGCCGCAAACTATCGATGAGAACATCGGGTTTGACCTAGGCCTCTTCGCCCAGGACAAGTGGACGATCGGCAAGCTGACAGCGAACCTCGGCGTGCGTTTCGACTACCTCACCACGTATTTCCCGCCCCAGCACCTGGGCCCGACCACGTTCTTCCCGAACCGCGACATCTCATTCCCTCACATCGACTGGGTGAACTGGAAGGACGTGACGCCGCGCCTGGGGGCCGTGTACGACCTGTTCGGCAACGGGAGAACGGCGCTGCGGGTGAGTCTCAACAAGTACATGGTCGCGTTTGGGCTCCAGGGAACGTTCGGAGACGGGAGCAATCCAATCAACCTGATTCCGACCACTACCACGCGGTCATGGAACGACAGCTTCTACGGGGCGGGGGATCCGCGGACCGGCAACTACGTGCCTGATTGCGATCTCACGAGCCCGTTGGGCAATGCGGAGTGCGGGGCGATGGCGGATCGTAACTTCGGCCTCAACATCCCGAGCGCCGCGGTGGATCCCGATATCATCCAGGGCTTCGGTACGCGCGGCTACAACTGGGAGTTCTCGACGGGCATCCAGCACCAGCTCACCCCGGTGATCTCGGTGGACGTGGCGTTTTTCCGCCGGTGGTACGGTAATTTCATCGCCATCGACAACCTGGCGACGACGGCGGCGGACTACTCGCGGTTCAGCATCACTGCACCGACCGATTCGCGGCTTCCCAATGGAGGGGGCTACACGATCGGCAACTTGTACGATCTGAACCCTGACAAGGTGGGGCAGGTCAACAGCCTCTACACCTCCGCCGAGAATTATGGGAAGCAGATCGAGCGCTGGAATGGCGTGGATGTGGGTGTCAACACGCGGTTCGGGAATCGCATCCTGCTCCAGGGAGGAATGAGTGTCGGCCGCACGGTGACTGACAACTGCGAGGTGCTCGCGAAGTCTCCGGAAATCATCTCCGGGCGGGCGGCCGAGACGGCCACGGCGCAGGTGGCGCTGCCGACGACGCCCGCGGGGGTTCCGTACTGCCACGTGGATACCGGGTTCCTGACGCAGGTCAAGGGCTTCGGCTCCTATACGGTCCCGAAGATCGACGTCCAGGCGAGCGCCTCGGTCCAGAGCTATGTCGCGACGGGTACGGGGACGACCACCAGCGGCCCGAGAATCGACGCGAACTACGTGGCGACCAACGCGGTGATCGCGCCGTCGCTGGGCCGAAACCTGTCTGGCGGCCTGGCGAACGCGACAGTGAATCTGCTGGCGACAGGGCAGTTGTACGGCGAACGCGTCAATCAGGTGGACTTGCGGGTGGCGAAGATCCTGACGTTTGGCCGGACCCGCACGTCGGCGAGCCTGGATCTCTACAACCTGTTCAACCTGAACTCGGTCACAGTAGAAAACGCGAACTACGCAAGCTTCCGTGTGCCGCTGGCGGCCATGCAGGCGCGTTTCATGAAGCTCGGCGTGCAGATCGACTTCTAGGGCAGTACGACCGCTCCCTCCATGGCGCCCGGATTGTCGATCCGGGCGCCCATTTTTCCAGACCTCACTTAACATGGCTGGATGCGAGTCCTGGTTCCGGCCCTCATGGCCGCCGTTGCGCTGGCGTGTGGCACGAGCAATCGCGATAGCGGCCGCGAGGCCGCTTCCGTGGACACGGCGTCCTTTTCCTTCACCGAACACGCCGCTGAGTGGGGCCTCGACTTCGTCCATGTGAACGGCATGTCCGGCAGGTTCTACGACGCGGAGATCTTCGGGCCCGGCGTGGCCGTGTTCGACTACGACAACGACGGTGACCTCGACGTCTATCTCGTGCAAGGGCAACCGCTGCCCGGCGCGCCGGCCTCGGCGGGGCTGAAAGATCGCCTCTTCCGCAATGACCTCCAGATAACGGCGGACGGCCATCGCACACCGCGCTTCACGGATGTCACGGATGAGAGCCGGATCAATGTGCGCTCCTACGGCATGGGGGTCGCCGCCGGTGACTTCGACAACGATGGCTGGACCGATCTCTACCTGACACGTCTTGGCCCGAATGTGCTCTTACGCAACAACGGGAACGGCACGTTCGCGGACGTGACGCGGGCGAGCGGTACGGCGGATCCGATGTCCTGGAGCGTGTCCGCCTCCTTCGTCGATATCGACCGCGATGGGTGGCTCGATCTATACGTCGCAAACTACCTGTCCTATCGCCTGGAATCGGACATCAACTGCACCTCTCGCGCGGGTGAGCCGGACTACTGCGACCCGGCCGCGTACTTGCCTGGCCGGGACCGGCTTTTCCGCAATCGGCGCGACGGGACATTTGTCGATGTGACCGAGCGCGCGCTCGTCGGCGGCCCGACCGGTCCGGCGCTTGGCATCGCGACGGCGGACTTCGATGGCGACGGGTGGGTTGATCTCTATGTGGCCAACGACAGCAAGGAGAACGACCTCTGGATGAACCAGCGTGATGGGACCTTTCGGAACACCGCGCTGAGGGCCGGTGTCGCGGTCAACGGGGACGGCAGGACCGAGGCGAGCATGGGCGTTGACGCGGGTGATTACGACAACGACGGCGACGAGGACCTCTTCATTGCGAACCTGACGGGTGAAGGCGGCACGCTGTACATGAACCGCGGAGGGGCGGTCTTCGACGACGTGTCGGTGCCGTCGGGAGTGCGACCGGCAAGCCTCGCGTACACCGGCTTTGGCGCCGCATGGGCCGATTTCGACGATGACGGATGGCTCGACCTGCTTACCGTCAACGGCGCCGTGCGCACGATCGAGGCGCTGGCGCTGGCGCGCGATCCGTTCCCGCTCCATCAGCGCAAGCAGGTATTTCGCAACGGCGGGAATGGCCGGTTCGAGGATGTCACGGCCCGCGCCGGTTCGGTGTTCCAACTGTCCGAGGTCGGTCGCGGCGCCGCGTTCGGCGATATCGACAACGATGGTGATACCGACGTCGTGATCGGCAATAACAATGGTCCGGTGCGGCTGCTCGCCAGCGAATCGAGAGGATCGCGGCATTGGATCGGGATCCGGCTGGTGGGGTCGTCGCCACGACGTCCTTCGACACGATCGGGGAGCCCGGAGCTCGTCGCGGGGCGAGACATGGTGGGCGCGCGTGTTGCCGTGATGCGCGATGGGTCCCCGACGATCTGGCGGCGCGCGCGAGCCGACGGCAGTTATGCCTCCGCGAACGACCCGCGCGTGCTTGTTGGTCTTGGGGACAGCCCGACGCCTCCGAAAGTCACGGTGACCTGGCCGGACGGTCGGACGGAGTCGTGGACTGGTGTCGAGATCGATCGCTATCTCACGCTGGTCCAGGGGACTGGGAAGTGACAGTGCGTTTGGGCCTCGTGCTCATCTGCGCCTGTTTCGCCGGGGGTTGTGACGGGGAGAGAGCTCCGTCCGCGGATCGGTCACCCGGTCGTGAACCCGCATCGAGACTGCCCGCGTCGGCGCCCGCTATCGTCCTCCCCGATCTGGCAGGCGCGGCCGATTCGGTGCGAGAACAGATTCGCGCACGATACGAGGCCACGACCCGCACCGCCGCTGATCAAGCCTCTCGCGCCGCGGCTTACGGAGAGCTGGGCAAAGTACTGATGGCGGCGAGCTATCCTGACGCGGCCGAAAGGAGTTTTCTGAATGCCCGTGCGCTGGCACCGGGCGAGGCGCGCTGGATGTACTACCTCGGGCAGGTCTATCGACAGCGCAGCGAGCTCGACAAGGCGATCGATGCCTTCGAGCAGGTGTTTGCTCTTCAGCCGGATGATGTGGCGACGCTCGTATGGCTGGGCGAAATGAATCTCGCACTCGGCAGACCTGAGAACGCAGAGCCGCTGTTGAGGAAGGCCCTTGGGCTGCAGCCCCGCAGTGCGGCTGTCGTCTCTGCCCTCGGGCGCGTTCGTCTGGCCCGCCGAGACTATCGTGCGGCCGTGCAATTGTTCGAGCAGGCGCTGGCCCTCGAACCGCAAGCGTCCGCACTGCACTATCCGCTTTCCCTGGCGTACCGTGGAGCGGGTGACGAGACGAATGCCGACGCGCACCTGAGAGAGCGCGGCACGGTCGAGGCATCCCTGGAGGACCCTCTGATGCGGGAGTTGTCGGGGCTGCTCGAGAGCGCGAGCGTCTACGACACGATGGGCCGTACGGCACTCGAACGCGGGGATTGGGCCGCGGCCGCGGAGAGCTCACGGCGCGGCATCGCACTGGCCGGCGACAACCAGTCGCTGCGTGCGTCGCTCCATCATCGGCTCGGTACGGCGCTGGCCCAGATGGGCGATGGCGGTGGCGCACTGCAGCAGTTCAGGGAGGCTGTCCGCGTGGACCCCGCCTTCGTGCGTGGTTACTTCAGCCTGGGGGCCATGATGATGTCCGCCGGGCGCACGGGCGAGGCCATCGCCATGTTCAAGATCGCACTGGCGCGGGAGCCGGATTACGTTGAGGCGCGGATCGCACTGGCCGACACACTGCGCCAGGCGCGTCGTACCGAGGAGGCTCTTGCAGAGTACCGCCGTGCGCTCGATACGCGTCCACGCGCGGCCGCGGCGCTCTTCGGCGAGGCGCTCGCGCTAGCCGGCCTCGGGCGATACGCCGAAGCACGCGACCGCCTCGTGCAGGCGATGAGCCTTTATCCCGGTGACCCCGCATTCCCACTTGCGCTCGCACGCGTGTTGGCGGCTGCACCAGACGATCGTGTTCGCGACGGTAGCCGCGCGCTCGCGATCGCCCAGCCAATCTTCCAGGCGATGCCTTCGATCGAAGGTGCTGAAGCTGTAGCGATGGCGCTCGCGGAACTTGGGAAGTACGACGATGCTGCTGGCCTGCAGACTGAGGCAGTCGCGCAGGCCCAACGTGCCGGCCTACGCGAACGGCTTGGTTCGATGAACGCGAATCTGCGGCTCTACCAGGCCAGTAGGCCAGCGCGCGCCCCATGGAGGGATGAACCGTTCTACGAGGTAACGAGGTAGGGCGACCTTTCCACGCCTGTCGCACGGAGGGGTATCATCCCGGATCGATGAAGGTATTTCCGGCCGTCTGTCTGTTGCTGTGCGTGGGTTGCGGGTCCGATCGCGGCGACCATCGTGGCCAGCCCCAATCAGAGATCTCCGGCGAGTGGTTCATCGACGACAGCGAGAAGGCCGGCCTCGACTTCGTGCACTTCAACGGGATGACCGGAAGGTTCTATCCGCCCGAATCCATGGCGCCAGGCGTGGCGCTCCTCGACTACGACAACGACGGCGACCTCGACGTGTTCCTCGTGCAGGGGCACGTGCTCGGAGGCCACACCCATGGCGACCTGCCGCTCCTTGCGCGTGAGCCGATGTCCCCAGGCGGGCGTCTCTTTCGCAACGATCTGAAGGTCGCCGCGGACGGAACGCGCACGCTCCATTTCACCGATGCCACGGCACGGAGTGGCATCGACGCGCGCGGGTACGGCATGGGTGTGGCCGCCGGCGACTTCAACAACGACGGTTGCGTCGATGTCTACCTCACGAATTTCGGGCCCAATCACCTGTTCCGCAACAATTGCAACGGGAGCTTCACCGACGTCTCGAAGCAGTCGGGGACAGCGGATCCAGCGTGGAGCGTGTCGGCGTCGTTCGTCGATTACGACCGTGACGGGTGGCTCGATCTGTTCGTGGCGAACTATTTGGATTATGCGGTCGAGAACGACCACCCTTGCCCCAGCCGGACAGGTGAGCGTGACTACTGCGATCCCAGCGCCTATCGGCCAACGCAGAGCAGACTCTTCCACAACGATCGGAACGGCAGGTTCAGCGATGTCACGGCCTCGGCTCTCGTCGGCGGTGACTTCGGGCCAGCGTTGGGCATTGCCACGGCGGACTTCAACGGCGACGGCTGGATTGACATGTACGTCGCCAACGACGGCCAGCCCAATCAGCTCTGGATCAACCAGCACGACGGCACGTTCACGAACACGGCGCTGGCAGCCGGCGCCGCCGTGAATGGCGCCGGCCGCGCGACGGCGAGCATGGGTGTCGACGCAGGTGACTTCGACGAGGATGGCGACGAGGACCTGTTCTTCACGAACCTGACGCAGGAGATGAGCACGCTGTTCGTCAACGCCGGCTCCGGCGTGTTCGAGGACGGTGGCCAGAATAGCGGCGTGGCGCTATCCAGTCGCCGGTACACGGGCTTCGGTACCGGGTGGTTCGATTTCGACAACGACGGATGGTTGGACATCCTCAGCGTCAACGGCGCCGTCAGAAGGCTGGAAGCGCTCGTACGAGCACGGGATCCCTTTCCGTTTCATCAGAAGAAGCTCCTGCTCCGCAACGTCGGCCAGGGCCGTTTCGAGGATGTCACGGATCGCGCCGGCACGGTATTTCAGTTGTCGGAGGTCGGCCGCGGCGCTGCGTTTGGCGACGTTGACAACGACGGGGACATGGACGTGCTGGTGGGGAACGACGCGGGCCACGTCCGGCTCCTCGTCAACAACATTGGCAACAGCAACCATTGGGTAGGCGTGAGAGTCGTCGGAAAGAGCACGCCGCGCCCTTCGAACGGCTCCGCGCGCCCCGAGCGCGTCCAGGGGCGCGACATGCTCGGAGCGCGAATCGCGGTCGTCGCCGACGACGGTCGAACGAGATGGCGCCGTGCGCGGGCGGACGGCAGTTATGCATCCGCGAATGACCCGCGCGTGCTCGTCGGGCTGGGGCGGTCCACGCGAGTGCGGACAGTTCGCGTCACGTGGCCGGGCGGTGTCACCGAGGAATGGACCGCCGTGATGGTGGATCGCTGGACGACGCTCGAGGAAGGGACCGGACGGTGAACCACGGCACGCGAGTCTCCGCGCTCGTGCTCGCGGGTTCGCTGGCCGCCTTGGCGGCAGCCTGCGCTCCCGGAAACTCGGCGAACACCCCTCGGAGTCGGCAGGAACTCCAGCCCTGTACGTTGCCGGACTACTCGAAGATGGAGGAATCGGTGCAGGCGCAGATGCGCGACCGGTACGGCGCGCTGACGTCGCTGACGGCCAGTTCCACCGCGGACGCCGCCGAGCTTGGCCTGGCGCACGGCGAAATGGGGAAGCTGCTCATGGCCGCTGGCTACGTCGAGGCGGCAGGGCCCTGTTTTCTCAATGCACATGCGTTGACGCCCCAGGAGCCGCGCTGGCCTTATTACCTGGGTCGGGTCTACCTCTCCAAGGACGATCTGAAGCAGGCGGCGGCGTTCTTCGAGAAAACGCTGTCGTTGCGACCGGACGACGAGGCCGCACTGGTGTCGCTTGGCTCCACGCGTCTGACGCTGAACGAGCCTGACGCCGCCGAGTCGGCATTCGACAAGGCATTCTCGGCCCACTCCCAGTCAGCCGCGGCACTTGCCGGGCTGGGACGCATCGCCCTGGCGCGACGGGACTATCCACGAGCCGTCCAGCGTCTCGAGGCAGCGGCGTCGTTGAGCTCGCAGTCGTCCGTCGTTCAGTACCATCTCGCCACGGCTTACCGGGCGTTGGGCGACACCGTGCGAGCGGAGGCCTACCTGAAACAGGCCGGCGTCCTGGAACTGCTACCGGACGACCCGCTGATGCGAGAGTTGGACGACCTGCTCCAGAGTTCTATCGAGTACCAGCTCCGCGGGGACACCGCGATGCACGAGAGCAATTGGGCACTGGCTATCGCGCACTACCGCAAGGCGAGTGAGCTGGCGCCGAGCGATCCTATCGCGCGGCACAAGCTCGGAACGGCATGGTTCTTTGCCGGGGAGATCCCACCCGCGGTGCGGCAGTTTGAAGAGGCCCTGCGGCTGTCGCCGGGGTTTGCCAAGGCCCGCTTCAGCCTGGGCTTGATCATGGCGTCGAAGGGCGACATGTCTCGCGCGCTCGAGCAGATGGCGACCGCGGTCAAGGACGATCCGGGCTATATCGAGGCGCGTCTTCGACTGGCTGACATGCTGCGTCAGGCGGGACGCTGGTCCGAATCGCTCGCGCAATATGAGCAGGTCACCAGGCTCGCGCCGCAGATGGCGGAGGGAAGTCTCGGAGCGGCCTCGGCGCTCATCGGGCTGAAGAGGTACGAAGAGGCTCGACAGCGGCTGATTGCCGGGCAACAGCGGTACCCCGATCGCCAGGAGTTCGCTCGGGCCCTCCAACGCTTCACGTTCCGTTAAGGACGAGTGTGGCCCCCGGTGACTCAGCCCGTGGAGTGCCGGCTTTGGCCCTTGCGGTCGTGGAACGGCCGCGGCTTTTGGTCGAGGTGGACACCTGCCTCGAAGGTCCTGTCAAAAGCCTTGATCTTCCGTTGCGGACGTGAGACTGTAGCGCCGTTTCTTGAGCGACCGGCCGCATGAACCTCTTGCGTCGGTCCATGATCTCAGAGGCGAGGCGGCTGTTCGTGTTGCCCCGCCTAGGCACTCATAAATGCTCCTGGGATCGTTTAGATACTCCAGGGATCGTCGCGTGTCCGGTTGAGAAGGGAGAACAGCATGAGTACGTTTCGGCAGGTGTGGTTCGTGCTCGTCGTCTTGCTCGTCGCCCCGGCGGTTGCCTATGCGCAGGCGTCCATTACTGGCATCGTGAAAGACACATCCGGGGCCGTCTTGCCCGGTGTGACCGTGGAAGCGGCCAGCCCCGCGCTCATTGAGAAGGTCCGGTCGGTCACGACCGACAGCTCAGGGCAGTTCCGCATCATCGACCTGCGGCCCGGCACCTATACCGTGACGTTTACGCTGCCGGGATTCAGCACGACGAAGCGGGAGGGCGTTGAGTTAGCCGGGTCGTTCACCGCCACGGTGAATGCCGATCTGCGGATCGGCGGCCTCGAAGAGACGATTACCGTCACCAGCCAGTCACCGATCGTCGACGTCCAAGCGGCCACGCAGCAACGGGTGCTGGGAAAGGACGTCATCGACGTCATCCCTACGTCTCGAACCCACTTCAGCCTGGCCACGATGATTCCCGGTGTACGCACGAACAACGCGTCGGACACGGGCGGCACCAATTCCATCGAGCTGGTCTTCCTGACCTCGCATGGCGGGCGCGTGACCGACCAGCGCGTGACCCTGGATGGCCTGTCCACCAACAGCGCGGAGGGCGCTGGGCAGTACAGCGCTTACACGCCGAACATCGCGAGCACGCAGGAGATGGCCATCGACTTCGCGGCCGGCGGAGCTGAAATGGAGACCGGCGGTGTGCGGGTGAACGTGATTCCGAAGGAAGGTGGCAACCGCTTCAGTGGCGTCATGTTCGCGAGCGGGTCGCACAGCAATCTGCAGTCCAGCAACTTCACCGACGAGCTGAAGGCGCGCGGGCTGCCGAGTGCCTATTCCATCCACAAGCTCTGGGACATCAACCCCGGCTTCGGCGGCCCGGTCGTGCGTGACAAGGTGTGGTTCTACGGGGCGGTGCGGTACAACGGCGAGAACACGTATTCGGGCGGCTTCGCCAACGCGAACGTCGGCAAGGCCAACGAGTGGCTCTACGTGGCCGACCCCAACAAGCGCACGGAAAACTATCACCGCCAGAGCAGCTACAACATCCGCGGCACCTGGCAGATCAATCCAAAGAACAAGGTCAGTGCGTTCTTCGACAAGCAGGCTCGCTGCGTGTGTCCGCGGGCGATCTCGCCGCTCGAGTTGCCCGAGTCCTCGACCGAGTTCGACTATCCGTGGGCCGATATCAACTCAGTCACCTGGTCGTCGCCGATGACGAGCCGGCTGCTCTTCGAGGCCGGCGTACAGCGGCATCCCGAGCAGTGGCACCTCCCGGCGGACAATCACGCCGTCAACGACGGCATCGGGCCGCTCACGAATCTGATCCAGGTGACCAATTTGGCCAACGGCATGGTGTACCGCGGGAGACAGAGCATTGTCACCAACGACATGGTCACGTGGCGGTATCGGGGCTCGGCGTCGTATGTGACCGGCACCCACTCGTTCAAGATTGGATTCACCAACCAGAGTGCCACGCGCGACTGGCTGTTCAGTGCCCCGGCGCAGAACCTGGCCTACCAGTTCATCGGCGCCGTGCCGAACCGACTGGTCCAGTACAACTATCCCATCCTCATTCGGGCGAACGTGGGAATGGACCTCGGCTTGTATGCACAGGACCGATGGACGGTCGGCAGGCTGACGGCCACCCTCGGTGCGCGGTGGGATAGCCTGGACGTGTATTACCCCGAGCAGCACATCGGGCCGACCACCTACTTTCCCACCCAGAACATCACCTATCCGAAGACCGACTGGGTGAATTGGAACGACATTACCCCCAGGCTCGCTGCGGTCTATGACCTGTTCGGGAATGGGCGGACGGCGCTGAAGGTGGGGCTGAACAAGTACATGCTGGCATTCGGCCTCCAGGGAATGTTCGGCGACGGCAGCAACCCGATCAACCTCATTCCGCAGAACACGCTGCGCACCTGGAACGACAGCTTCTACCCCGAGGGCGATCCGCGCCGGGGCAATTACAAGCCCGATTGCGATCTCGTCAGCCGGAGTGCGAACGAGGAGTGCGGGGCGATGCTGAACGACAAGTTCGGCACCTCCATTCCCAGTGCGCGCGTGGACCCTGACATCCTCGACGGGTGGGGCAAGCGTGGCTTCAACTGGGAGTTCTCGACTGGTGTTCAGCATCAGTTGACCGAAGGGATCTCGGTCGACGTCGGGTTCTTCCGCCGGTGGTATGGGAACTTCATCGCGATCGACAACGCGACGACGACCATTGCCGACTACACGAAGTTCAGCATCACGGCGCCGGCGGATTCGCGTCTGCCGAACGGCGGCGGCTACGTGATCGACAACCTCTACGATCTCAACCCGAACAAGGTGGGCCAGGTGGACACGCTCTACACCTTCGCGAGCAACTACGGGAAGCAGATCGAGCACTGGGACGGCATGGATTTCGGCGTCAACACGCGGTTCGGCAATGGCGTGATCCTGCAGGGCGGCGTGAGCGCCGGCCGCACGCTCACCGACAACTGCGAGGTGGTGGCCAAGTCTCCCGAAATCATCTCCGGAGTGTTCGCGACCACCACGACGGCGCAGCAGACGTTCTCGGTGAGCCCGGGCAACAGTCCCACCGGGTACAACGCGCTGCAGCTCGGTCGCTGCGCTCAGAGTTCGGGATTCCTCTCCCAGTACAAGGGCTTCGGGTCCTATCTCCTCCCGAAGATCGACGTCCAGTTGAGCGTGAATTACCAGAACTTCAATGCGCTTGGTTCAGCGGGCGGCTTCGACGCAATCCCGTCCAACGTGCCGGCGCAATATCTCGTGCAGAATGCCGCCGCCCTGCCGTCGCTCGGCCGGAATCTCTCGGCCGCGCCCGCCACGGTCAATCTGATTGCGCCTGGCACCGTGGTCGGGGAGCGTGTGAACCAAGTGGACCTCAGCGTCGCGAAGATCCTGAGGTTCGGCGGCACGAAGACGACGCTGAAGGTGGATGTCTTCAATCTCCTCAATCGCAACACCGCGCTGACGGAGAACGCGAACTTCGCCGCGTGGCGCACGCCCCTGACGATCATGCAGGGCCGCTTCGCCAAGGTCGGCGCGCAGTTCGACTTCTGAAGCGAATGGTTTTCGCCGTCCATAGCGCACGTCGTTAGGTTCGACTCATACCGATGGGCGCGCCCGTGGGTACCCACCCCGGGCGCGCCCAGTCTGGCGTGATGGTGTAGAGACCAGCACCGACACGTCACCTGACCGCGTTCCGCCGAGAACGAAGACAAACATCTCCCCCCACGGCGACTTGGCGGCTTGGCGCGAGCCCTTTTCATCTCCAGGCCTACGAATCAGACACGGCACTCCTGTTGCACCCTGGTCTTCGTGGAGTCCGCATCTATAATGGGCCCTGTGTCGATGGGCGTGTTGGCTCAGCGCCTTGGCCCCGGATTCGTTATTTCATGACCCTGGCTCCCTCAATCCTGCTGGTCGATTCCAACGCCAGTGATAGCGCTCTCTCGATGCTGCTGTTGCAGCGCGAGATGCCGCGAGCCACCATCGTGGTGGCCACCGATGCCATGGCGTTTGCCGACGCCCTGGCCGTCGAGGCTCCCGATGTCGCGGTGGTGTCCGCGGAACTGGCGTGGGCGCGCGTCAATGAGCTCATCGCGACCATCAAGCGCCGGCGTCCAACGAGCTCGGTGGTGCTTTTCGGCCATGCCTCGGACATCGTCGCGCGCGCGCTCAACCCCGGTCTTGCGTGCGACGGGTTCGTGCGCAAGAGCAGCTCCGGCTTCCTTGGCCTGACCGCGATCATCGCGGAGGTGCTCGAACGGACGCGTCGAACGGTCACTTCCGGTGCGACTGGCGCTCAGGGACCGAAGGCCGGCGAGCGCGGCCAACAGGAAATGCGAGACATCGCCTTGGTGTTCTCGCACGATCTGCAGGAACCGCTGCAGCAGATTGTGCGCCTCGCGCGCATTGGCCAGTCCACCGACGATGAGAAGGTGTCCGCGCGGTCGCTCCAACGAGTGCTGGAATGCGCCGGCAGCGCGAGCAGCATGCTGGACGGCATGCTCGAGTACCTGAGCGTGGCTGGCCGCGATGCGGCGCCGGTCCCGGTGGACCTCAATGTGTGCCTGACCAAGGCGCTGGACAATCTGCGGGGCACGATTGACGAGTCCCATGCCGAGATCAGCGCCGCGCAGATGCCGACGACGATTGGCGATGAGCTTCAGCTCCTGCACCTGTTTCAGAATCTGCTGTCCAACGCGATCAAGTTCCGCGGCCGAGAACGGCCCGTCATCGACATCAGCGTCGAGTCGAGAGGCAATCAGTGGCTGCTGGCGTTCCGGGACAACGGCATCGGGATCGCCCAGCCGTTTCTCGAGCGCATCTTCACGATGGGTCAGCGCCTGCATACGCGCGAGGAGTATCCCGGCACGGGCATCGGCCTGGCGCTCTGTCGGCGCATCGTGGAACGCCACGGCGGCCGCATCTGGGCCGAGTCGAGCGACGCGGGCGGGTCAACGTTCTACGTGCTCCTCCCTCGAGCGACCTCCGATGGCGCGTAAGCGCCTGAGTACGCAAGGATCGTCGGCGGGATGTGACTCGGGGGTTGCCGCGAAGGCGGGCAATGGCCCGGGGGGCGTCATCCGGGCGGAAGCTTCATGAAGCAGGCGTTCGATCGCGTATTGCTGATAGAGGATGACAGCGTTGAGGCCGCGCTGATCCGTCATTGCATCAGCAGTTTCGCCGGCGCTCGGGCCGAGGTCGATCATGTGCAGCGCCTCGCCGAGGGGGTGAGCCGTCTGGCCGAGCGTCCTTATGACGTGGTACTGCTCGATCTCAACCTGCCCGATGGAAGCGGTATCTCGAATCTGCACCGGGTCAAGGCCGCGGCGCCGACGGTGGCGGTCATCATCCTCACGAACGTCGAGGATCAGGAAGGGCCCGTGGCGGCCATGGCCGAGGGCGCGCAGGACTACCTGACCAAGCGCCACATGACGTCGGAGCTGCTCAGTCGGTCAATCCGCTACGCCATCGCCCGCCAGGAGGTGGAGACGTCCCTCAGGGCGAGCGAGGAGCGCTACGCGCTGGCTCTCGCCGGCGCGCGCGACGGCATCTGGGACTGGAACATCGAGCAGGGCGAGATCTACTACTCGCCGCGATGGCTGGCGCTGCTCCGGCTTTCCGCGAGCGACGCGCCGCCGACGCCAGCGACATGGTTCGACCGGGTGCACGACGAGGACCGGGCTGGCCTCGAGAAGGCTCTGGACGAGCACCTGAGCGGCGCCACGCCTCATCTTGAATACGAATTCCGCATCCGTACGGGGTCCGGCCAGGTCTTGTGGGCGCAGTGCCGCGGAGTCGCCGTACGCAATGCGTCAGGCCGTGCCACGCGGATTGCGGGCTCGCTCACCGACATCAGCGACCGCAAGTCAACCGAGGCGCTTCTCGTACATGAAGTCCTGCATGACGCGCTCACGGGTTTGCCCAACCGCAGTCTCTTTCTGGACCGCCTGGACCTCGCCATCAAGCAGCACAGACGTGATCCCCGGCGCCAGTGCGCGGTGCTGTTTCTCGACCTGGATCGCTTCAAGGCGGTCAACGACAGCCTCGGACACGCCGCCGGCGACGAGATGCTCGTGGAGTTCGCCAAGCGCCTTCGCATGTTCCTGCGTCCGGGCGATTCGGTGGCACGGCTCGGCGGCGACGAGTTCGCCATTCTGCTGAACGACATCAGCGGTCTCGGTGAGGCCACCCTCGTGGCCGAGCGGATTCACGACATGCTGTCCTTGAGGTTCGCAATCGCCGGCAAGGAGCTCTACGCGACGGCCAGTATCGGTATTGCGCTCAGCGGACCCGAGTACGAGCGTCCCGGCGACCTGCTGCGCGACGCGGACCTCGCGATGTACCGTACGAAACACGAGCGTACGGGTTCCTACACGGTCTTCAGCAGCCGGATGCACGAGTCGCTGCAGCGCCTCGAACTGGAGACCGATCTGCGCTCGGCTCTGGAACGCAGTGAGCTCGTGCCCTACTACCAGCCGATCGTGTCGCTCGAGGAGATGCGGGTGATTGGCTTCGAGGCCTTGCTGCGCTGGTTCCACCCCGTACGGGGGCTGATCGGGCCGGATGAGTTCATTCCGCTCGCCGAGAAGGGCGGCATGATTGGACCCTTGAGCTGGTGGGTGATGCAGGAGGCGTGTCGCCAGACCCACGCGTGGCAGAACAGCAACCCGGCCTTCTCAGACCTGTCGATCAGCGTCAACGTGTCGTCGCGTCTGTTCTCCGAGCCGGAGTTCGCCACGCGCACGCTGGCGATCCTCGATCGGACCGGTCTCAAGCCGCAGGCGCTGCATCTCGAGATCACTGAGAACGCCCTGCTGCAGCACGAGTCAGCGACGATTCGGGAGCTGACCGCGCTACAGGAGACCGGCGTCAAGTTTCACCTCGACGATTTCGGCACGGGCTATTCGTCGCTCAGCTACTTGAGCCTGTTCAACTACGACACGATCAAGATCGACCGTTCGTTCATCGCCGGAAGCGCGGGCAGTCATCGCAATCGAAGGATCGTCGATGCGCTCCTCGGCCTCGGACGCGTGCTGGGCATGGAGGTCATCGCGGAGGGGGTGGAAACGGAGGAAGAGGCGCAGAAGCTTCGCGACCTCAATTGCCGCGCGGCCCAGGGTTTCTGGTTCTCGAAGCCGCTTCCGTCCGAGTCGGCTCACGCGCTGCTGGTGCGAGAGCACGGCCGGCATCTGGACGTGACCATGCTCCATCCGAACGGCGGATCTCCCGACAACTAGCCCGGTTCGCTACTGCAAGGACACGTCGGTGAAGCCGTTGTCGAGCAGTTCCTGACGCAGCGCGGCGGCGTAGGCGTCCATCACCTCACGCGCGTCCTCTCCCCGGAAGAGCTCGGACTGGATGATGTCATCTGCGGAGTATTGCAGGCGCAGCTCGAGACCTGCGTCGATCTCGTACCCGTCGCAGGAGGCGGTCTTCTTGGAGAACGGGCTGTGGATCCGCCAGTAGGTCAACAGGTGGAGGCTCTTCGGCGCCTTTGCCAGGCGCGGCTTCATCCGTTCGTCCCACGTCGCCATATGACCCTCGCTCCTCCGTTTCCCTCAAGTATCATCCCTCAAGATGACAGCATTGAGGACGCTGGGCGCTCTGACCGGGATAATCGTCCTGCTGGCCGGCAGCGCGACGGACTCCAATGGCCAGCAGTTTGTCTCGACGGGACGCGATACGCTTCGCGGCCTGCCCGGCGTAGAGGTCCTGGTGGAGGATCTCCAACCCGAGATCGAACAGGCTGGTTTCACCGGTGCCTCGATCCAGGCGGAAGTGCAGAACCAACTGCGTGCGAGGGGCATCACGGTCTTCGCCTCGCAATCGGCGAACGTCAGCCCGGCCAAGCCCTATCTCTACATCCATCTGAATGCCCTCGAGCTTCCCGCCGGTCAGGGCCATGTCGTGAATGTGCAGCTCCATCTCAGGCAGACCCTCCGGTCCACGGTCACCGAGTCGAACATCGTGAACGCCATGACCTGGGACATGGAAAACCTCATCAGCCTGCCGGCGGGTCGTTTCCAGGAAGTGCGGACTGAGCTGCGGGATTACGTGGATCGCTTCATCCAGGACTGGCTGGCCGTCCACTGACGTCGGCGCCCGGTCGGCGATAGTATTTGGACGGTCTATATGACGTTTTTCATGAGGTATTGCATGCGTCCAGGTCTTGCATCGGCGTGCGTTCTCGTGCTCGCACTCATCGCGGCCCCGTTTCTCGGCGCCCAGGGCGATCCCGATCGTGTCATTCCTGGCGGAGGAATTCACATTGCCGGGTGGCAGGGAATCGTTGACGCGTCCTCGATCCGCCAGGGGCGTGTCCTCAACGACGCGAAGCTCGCCCAGGAGGGGAATGCCTTGCACGTGACGACCGGGCCGGCCGTGACGTATTGGAATCCCGCGAACAGGGCCAGCGGCGACTTCACGGTGTCGGCGACGTTCCTCGAGCCGAGGTTCATGGCGCTGAACAGCCACCCGCACTCGTACGGCATCTTCATCGGCGGCAACGACATGGACACCGATCGGAGGAGCCTCGTGTACTGCGTGGCCTACGGCGATGGACAGGCGCTCATTCGCGGCTTTGCTCCGGCGGTCTTCACGCTGCCGAGGGCCTCGCCGAACCCCGCTGTCCACAAGGCCGCGGCGGTGGGCCAGCCAGTCACGCAGGAGATCGCCTGGAGGGTCAAGGGTGGGCGCGCCGAGTGTCTCGTCAACGGTACGGTGATCGCCGGCTTCGGCATGACCAAGGAGTGACCTCCAGGGAATCGTCCCGGACTCTCGAACGATGATCCAGATTACCCCCGCGATTGCCGTCGCCGATTACGAGCTTCGGGAGCGCTTCGTGCGCGCCTCCGGTCCGGGCGGACAGAACGTCAACAAGGTCGCCACGGCGGTCGAGCTCCGATTTGACGTGGCGGCGTCGTCGCTGCCTTCAGACATGAAGGCCCGGCTGGCGGTGCTGGCGGGGAAGCGGCTGTCCGATGATGGCGTCCTCCTCATCGACAGCCGGCGGCATCGCACGCAGGCGATGAATCGGGAGGCGGCGCGGGCGCGCCTCGTTGAACTGCTCCAGAAGGCCGCGAGGCGGCCGAAGAGACGCACGCCGACCAAGCCAAAGCCGGCGGCGCGTGAAAGGCGGTTGACCTCCAAGAAGCTGCGGGGAGGCGTGAAGCAGCTGCGAGGACGGTCGCGAGGCGGCGACGACTAGACGATATGCCTTCCCGATCCGGTCCCGCGTGGCTCGCCGTTCTCTTGCTGTGTTTCCTGGCCGCCGATACGGCGCGCACCCAGACACGGACATCCTGGCTCGATCCGTATCGCGACAATGCCTCGCGTTTGATGGAGGCGGCCACCGCGGATGACTTCGCGTGGCGGCGGCTCGCGGAGCTCAGCGACACGTTTGGGCACCGCTTGAGTGGTTCCGAGAACCTCACGCGCGCCATCGCCTGGGCGATGGAGGCGATGAGGAAGGACGGGCTGGAAAGCGTACGAGCGGAACAGGTGATGGTGCCGCGCTGGATTCGCGGCACCGAGAGCGCGGAGATTGTCGAGCCGGCGCGCCATGCGATCGCCATGCTCGGACTTGGTGGGACGATCGCGACACCGCACGGCGGCATCGAGGCCGACGTGCTCGTGGTGAAGTCATTCGAGGAGCTCCGCGGGCGCTCGGACGACGCAAAGGGGCGCATCGTCCTCTTCAATGCGCCCTTCACCAACTATGGGGACACGGTGACGTATCGCACGGGCGGCGCACGGGCGGCCTCGCAAGCCGGTGCCGTTGGGGTGCTCGTTCGCGCGGTGGGTCCTGTGGGCTTCCGCACGGCGCACACCGGCAGCGTGAACTACGGGGCGGATGCGCCGCCGATTCCGGCCGCGGCGGTCTCGGCGGAAGACGCCAATCGTATTGCCCGTCTCGTGGCGGCCGGCCGTCACGTTCGCGTGCGCCTGTCAGTCGATGGGCACTACGAGGCCGACGCGGAATCAGCGAATGTCGTCGCGGAGATTCGTGGGCGAGAGAGGCCGGACGAGATCGTGCTGCTCGGCGGGCACATCGACTCATGGGACGTGGGGACCGGCGCTTCAGACGATGGCGTCGGCTGTATTGTCACGTGGGAAGCGTTGCGCCTGATGAAGCAACTCGGCATCAGGCCCCGTCGGACAGTCCGGCTGGTACTCTGGACCAACGAGGAGAACGGGCTGCGCGGCGCGAATGCCTACGCCGCGAGGTACGCGGCGTCAGCGGCCAGCCATGTCTTCGCGCTCGAATCCGACTCAGGGGTCTTCTGGCCCTCGACGCTTGGCTTCACCGGCGGCGCGCGGGCGACCTTGCTGATGCGCGACATCGGCTCGCTCGTGGCGCCGCTCGGGTTCCGGGAGGTCTTCCCAGGCGGGGGAGGTGCCGACATCGGACCCATCGCCCAGGCCGGCAATGTGCCGTCGATGGCCTACGTCGGCGATCCAGCGAAGTACTTCGAGATTCACCACACGCCGGCCGACACGGTGGAGCACATCGCACCGCAAGACGTGTCGCGCGCCGCGGCCGCCATTGCCGCCATCGTGTATGTGGTTGCCGACATGCCCGAGCGGCTGCCGCGCTAACCGCGAGGAACACGACAGACGCGACATTTCCCGGATGGCACCACAGCGGCACCGAGTGCACAAGGAAATCGAGGGCTCGGCGTGCTCCGAGTCCCTGTGGCGCTCGACGTGGCGTGGTTACCGAAGCTCGGTCAACGTGACGTCGATGAGGCGTGTCGGGCGCGGGGGCTGGCGCCACTGCACGAGGATCGGGCTCTGGTAGGTGCCTTCGACAATGCCGTGGCTGCCGTCGGGGCGTTCCGACACGAGCAGACTGACCGAGCGGCGCATGCGGAAGAACCTCGCGGCCGGGACCGCGAGTGTTCGCGCCACCAGCTTCTCCACCATCGATCCGCGCAGGCCAAGCGTATCGAGCCCCTGGTTCAGTACCCGCACGAAGTCGTACTTCGCGTATCCGAGCGTCTTGGCGGGAACGGCGCGGGGATTGGCCATCGCGTGGCGGTACTTCTCCGCGACGTAGCGCAGCGGATTGTGAAGCACCTCCGCCAGGTCGTACCGCATCAAGAGCGTCTCGAACTCGTTGACCGTGAGCGCCGAGTGGCGTTCGACCGGGTCGAGGTCGATGCGCAGCCGCCCCTTCTCGACGCCGGCCTGTTGCACGAAGTCTGACATGGCGTCGTAGATCCCAAGGCGCGGATCCTTCAAGTTCACCGAGTCGATGGGGTGTGACGAGACGGGCACTTCGATTCGAGTGGACCCGACAATGCGCTCGCTGCGGAAGCCAATGACGCGCGCGAGCCGGCGGCGCGGGCGCCCTTCCACGACGCCGTCGAGGTCCACGAAACAGACCGGCTCATCCGGGCGGTTCGGGTGAGTGACGCAAGGGCGCAGGCCGCAGGCGATGAACGCCAGGTGAGAGTCGGCGTTCTTCGGCTCGACGGCGCGCTGCGCGGGGTCGAGATCGTCGCGGCGATCGAGCTGGTCATGCTCGTAGCCGGCGCCTTCCGGAAAGACGGTACGAAAGGCATCGACGTAGGTCTGAATGCGTTCGGGACTCAGCCTTGCCGCGAGGCTGCGATCGAGGAATCCGGCCGTCGTGTGCGACGACCAGTACAGGCATCGGGGAAACGCGGTCAGCGCCCGATGCTCGGCGGCAAACCGGGAGCGAAGTTCGACAACGTCGAATCGCGTTCGAGGAGCAAGCTCGAGCATCAAGTCGAGCGGTTTTCCAAGCATCAGCGACGAGGAAATGTAACACAATTAATGGGTTGACGGCCCGCCGGCTCGCATTCTTCTGCCTGATTCTGGCTGGAGGCGCCGTGGTGGTGGCCCTGGCCCTCCATAGCGCCCCAGTGCGCGCGCGCGTACTTCGATACGCGATCGCGGAACTCCAGTCCCGGTACCACCTTCGTCTGGAGGCCAGCCGCCTCGACTACAGCCTCATGTCCATGCGGGTGGGGCTGTCGCAGGTCAGTCTCGCCGCGGACCGTACGCCAGACCGTCCCTTCTTTGAAGCCTCGTACGTTAGCGCCGAGCTGACGCGGGGCGCCTTCGTCGGAGATGTCGAATTCAGGGATGTGAGCGTCGTTGACGGCCGGGTGACGATCGCGAGGACCGCGGCTGGAACAAACCTGCCGGACTCCGGCCCCGATGATGGAGGCGCACCGCCGGCGCTTCGCATTGGACATCTCGCGGTTCCGCGTCTCGCGGTCATCATCCGCGATGAGCCCGCCGATCTCGTCGTTGACATCCCGGCGGTGTCGATCGACTTGGCGGCGGACGCCGGACGCGTGGCGCTCATGGCGCCTGCGCGCGTCGCCATTGGCGGCAGGGAAACACGCGTGACGCAGGCCGAGGGGGGCGCCACGTTCAATGATGGCCGGTCACTGCGGCTCTCGTCGCTTCAAGTGCGCAGCGACGAGGGATCGATGCGGGTGGACGGGACGCTGGCCCTCATCGTGGCCGAGCCGTCATTCGACCTGCGCGTATCTGGGGGAGGCGAACTGGCTCGGTTGTCCGCGTGGGGGATGGAGGGAGAACTGCCGCAAGGGACGCTCTCCTTCGACGCGCGGGTGGCTGGCCCAATCACGGGTCCGACTGCCGACCTTCAGCTCGCCGCGCCTGAAATCACCTGGCAGCGACTCGCGGGCAAGAACCTTCGCGCAACGGCGCGAGTGACCACGGGGGCGGTTGACGTCACCGCGCTGCAGTTTGGCCTTGCCGACGGGCGCGTCACTGCCAAGGGACGCCTCGCGCTTGGCAATGCCGAGGAGAGCCGTATCGCGGCATCCTGGAGTGAGGTGGATCTCGGTGGACTCGTGCGGTCACTCGTTGGTTCGACGAGTGTGCTTCCCGCCGGCCGTGGGTCGGGGACACTGG
>JAKFXY010000106.1 GCA_021731165.1 Acidobacteriota bacterium
GCGTGATCGTCGAGGACCCGCTCGACCGGAAGAACCTGGACACCCTGCGAAGCCTGCGGGACTAGAGCCCGGCCGCCGCGATGCCCAGCTCATCGCCCGGCCGAGGCGACGACAGTGCTCGCGGCGAAGCGTCCGCCGAGCTGACCGCCGAAGCGCATGTCCCGAACCGAAACCCGCGTGCCCCCCGGCACGGGATCGAGGGTCCAGTACGGAAAGCGCGACCAGACCAGAAACGCCTGAATATCCGGTGCGCTCCTGGCGGCGGCCACGCGTGGATCGCCCTCATTCTTCGCAACCGTCGCCGAGTCGAAATGCACGGTCGTTGGCAGCCAGCCAAACGTCCCCGTCACATAGCGATCGCCGGCGTCGACAATCACGACTCGTCGGAGTGGAGTGACCGGCACCGGCCCCACCATGAGCGCGCGCGGAACCGTGGCATTCGCCGATTCCCAGGCGTTGGCGACGGCGTCGCGCGCCGCGCCGGTTGACGACAGCATCACGACGACATAGAGGACGGCGGCCTGGAGAGCCACGCGTGCCGCGCCCTGCGCCGAGCGGCGACGTGCGATCCACACACCGGCGCCGAGCATCAGCCACATCCACGGATCGACGATGAACAAGGTATCGCCGTAAAACCAGCGCCAGTCGAGCGGCGAGAGCAGCCGCACGCCGTAGTTGTTCAGCAGGTCGAAGAGCACGTGCACAATCGTGCCGAGGTACGACAGCAGGAGCAGCCACCGGACACTGACTGGAGGCGCATGATCCGCCGTCTCTCCGAGTCGCGCCGAGTGCGCGGCGGGGGAACCAGCGGGACGAAGGCGCGCGACCGCGACCATGGCGAGCGTGAGCGCCACCGGCAGCAGCGCCTGGCCCACGAGGCCATGCGTCCATCCACGGCGGAACGCCACGGCGGGTGCGTCTGTGGCGAATACAAGCACGTCGAGATCCGGCAGGTTCGACGCGATCATCAGCGTCGCACAGCCAAACCGCGTGCGCCGTTTCAATCCGGCCTCGCCCAACGCCGCCCCGACAAGCGTATGACACAGGTTATCCACCAGGTACCCTCGAGATCGATATTAGCCTCTGGGCAGCGACGCCTCGAACGCAAGGGTGGGCGCGGCCCGCGCCCGCTCATGGGCGTACGGCAGTAGGCGACGCGCGAAGGCGGGTGATAGCATCGGGAGCATGGCCCCCACGCTGACGATCGCCGACGTCGAGCGCATTGCCGCACTGGCGCAACTCGAGCTCTCCGACGAGGAAAAGACGCTGTTCACCAGGCAACTCGCCGACATCCTGGCCTACGCCGAGCAGGTCCAGGCGCTCGACACAAGCGGCGTTCCAGCCACGGCGCACGTTCATGTGGGACACCGCGCGGAGCGCGATGATGAGCCACGCCCGTCGTTGCCAGTGAGCGAGGCGGTCGCCAACGCGCCGGACGCCGCGACCGAGGCCGGCCTCTTCCGCGTGCCCCGCGTCATCGGTTGATGAGTCTCCTCGATCGGACGGCGCGCGACATTCGCGACGAGGTCACCGCCGGACGCACGTCGGCTGTCGAGGTCTGCACCGCTTTCCTCTCAAGGATCGCCGACGTCGATCCACGACTGAACGCCTTCACCCTCGTTGACGGTGACCGTGCCCTCGACCGCGCGCGCACGATCGACCGGCGTCGTGCCGCCGGGGAGCGGCTGGGTCCGCTGGCCGGCGTGCCCATTGCGTTGAAGGACAACATCTGCCTGCGCGGCATGCGCACGACCGCCGCGTCGAGAATCCTCGACACGTTCGTTCCGCCCTATAGCGCCACGGTGGCGGAGCGCCTCGAGGCCGCCGACGCGGTCATCCTCGGCAAGACCAACTGCGACGAGTTCGCCATGGGTTCCTCCACGGAAAACTCCGCGCATGGCCCGACGCGAAATCCCTGGGCCACGGACCGGACGCCAGGAGGATCGAGCGGCGGTTCTGCGGCGGCGGTGGCGGCACGGTGCGCGCCGTTGGCGCTGGGCTCGGACACGGGTGGATCCATCCGACAGCCCGGCTCGTTCTGCGGAGTCGTCGGTCTCAAACCCTCCTACGGCCGCGTCTCGCGGTACGGCCTGCTGGCTTTCGCCTCCTCGCTCGATCAGATCGGACCATTCGCACGGACCGTGGCCGACGCCGCGCTCGTGCTGTCTGCCATGGCCGGCCTCGACCCCGCCGATGCGACCACGGCGCGCGAGCCGGTGCCGGATTTCCAGGCTGCCCTGACCGGTGACATCACGGGGGTGCGAGTCGGTGTACCGCGGGCATTTGTCTCGGAGGGCGTGGACGAGGGTGTCCGGCGGGCGTTCGACGAAGCGCTCGATACGCTGCGGCGCAGTGGCGCCACGCTCGTGGACATCGAGCTCCCGCACGCGAAGTACGCGATTCCGGTCTACTACCTGGTGTGCACCGCCGAGGCAAGCTCGAACCTGGCGCGGTATGACGGCGTGCGGTACGGACACCGCGCATCACTGTCGAGAAACGACGACCTGAAGACGATGTACAACCGGAGCCGCAGTGAGGGATTCGGCGTAGAAGTAAAGCGCCGGATCATGCTTGGCACCTATGTGCTGAGCGCCGGCTACTACGACGCGTTCTACCTGAAGGCGCAGCAGGTACGCACGCTGCTTCGGCGCGACTACGAGCGCGCGTTCGAGCACGCCGACGTGATCGCGATGCCCACGGCCCCGACCCCGCCCTTCCGGCTGGGCGAACGGCTCCAGGACCCGCTGCAGATGTATCTCGAGGACGTCTTCACGGTGAGCGCGAATCTGGCGGGCCTTCCCGGCGTCAGCGTACCGTGCGGATTCGCCGGCGAGCGGCTGCCGGTGGGGCTGCAGCTGATGGGACGCATGTTCGACGAGGCGACCATGCTGAGAGTCGCGGACGCATACGAGCGCGCGGCGGGCTGGTGGAAGGAGAGCCCGCCAATCTAATGTGACATGCGCTCTATTGAAACCAGGCCTTCACCGTTGCGGCAAGGCCTGAATCGAATTCCCCGACTCTCATGGGCGTGACCGACACGAAACCGTTCTGAACCGCCCATGCGTCCGTACCCTCGGGGGCGGCAACGCCACCTTCCTTGTACTGGCTCCAATACAGCGTCCGACCCGTACCCGGGTGCGTTGATTCCGCGAACGTTTCCCGTCCCGCGCGCACCATCGCCTGCGCCGTCACCACGTAGCCCTTGAATCCGCCCGTGGGCACCACCGGCACGTTGACGTTGAGAAATGTGTTGGGCGGCAGGCGGTACTGCTTCACCCGGCGCGCGACGCCAAGGACCTCCTCCGCTGCGGCGACGAGATCCTCGTAAGTTCCGGCGCCGGCCCGCGACGCGGCGATCGCGGGAACCCCCATCATCGCCGCCATCCGAGTGGCGCCGACAGTGCCGCTCAGGTAGGCCGACAACCCCACGTTGAACCCCGAGTTGATTCCCACCACCACGAGATCGGGAGCCGGCACGACGATGTGCTGCAAGGCGATGTTGACCGTCGTCGCCGGGGTGGCGGCGAGGCCGACGGCCCTCATGCCGTTGGGCAACGTGATGTCTTCCCGCAGAAGAGGCTCGGTCGTGTTGACGGACTGGCTGCTTCCGGTCTGATTCGCTGACGGCGCGACGATCGTCACTTCTCCGATCGCCTGGAGTACCTGCGCCAGGGCGGCCAATCCCGAGTCGCGGACGCCGTCATCATTGCTCACGAGGATCCGGTAGGGGCGCGCCTGCTGGGCGCTGACCGGTGCGAGGAGCGCCAGCCCCAGCAGCAGGTACGCCAGGATGCGGAGTCTCGGCATGGGCCGGTCGGCCTTACTGGGCCTGGCGGTTGGGTGTGTCAGGGACGTCGTAGAGCACGAGGCAGCGTCTCACCTCTTCCATCGCGACACGCTCGGCTTTGACCGGAACGACTCGAGGCGCCGCGCCAGGCTCGTCGTCCAGGCGGGGCGTCGCGCCGCGGCGGAGCTGCTTCGCTCGCATCGCGGCGACGTCAACAAACAGGAACCGGCTCTCAATCGGCGCGGCTCTCGGCCGAGGAGCCGGTGGCGCTTCGGGTTCCGCAGCCTCGGATCCTTGGATTTCGTGTTCTTCCATGAACCCTAGACATTAGCACGAGGACTGGGGAACCTGGGGACGTATAAGGGCTACTCGCCCGTCCCCAAGCCCCCTGGTACGTCCTCCCCGCCGTCCTACGCCGCGACCTCGACGTTGATCGTCCTGGGTCGTGCCTCCTCGCGGTAGGGCAGCTTCACCGTCAGAACGCCGTTCTTGTACTCGGCGCCGACCTTGCCTGCGTCAACAGTGTTGGGCAGGGTAAAGGTCCGGCTGAAGGTACCGTAGCTGCGCTCGATGCGGCGGTACTGGTCCTCTTTCACGTCGGCGGCCGGCTTCTTGATGCCTTTGATCGTCAGCGAGTGGTGCTCGACGATGACCTCGATATCCTCGCGCGTCATGTCCGGCAGTTCCGCTTTCAGCACGAGGTCGTGCTGTTCCGTCTCGAGGATGTCCACCGGCGGAACCCAGTTGCCCCGCTCGGCAACCAACGTCGCGAATTCACGAAACGGATCGAGTCGAACAATAGCCATGTGCAGTCTCCCTCGTTTCCTTGTGTCTGTTATGCCTCGACGACTTCGCCGTCCTTGACGTCGCTGTCGCTCTTCCCGGATGCCGCCTCGTGGGCGGCATTCGCCTGTGACTGCTTGTAGAGTTGCTCGGCCATCGAGTGCGACGCTTGCTGCAGCGCATCGCTGGCCCGGCGGATCGATTCGACATCGTCGCCCTTGGTCGCTTCGCGCACGGCCGCGATTGCGGCCTCGATGGCGCTCACTTCGGTCGCCGGCAGACGATCGCGGCTCTCGTTCACGGTCTTCTCCGTCGCATAGGCGAGCGAATCCGCCTGATTGCGGGCGTCGATGACATCGCGCCGGCCACGGTCCTCGGCGGCGTGCGCTTCGGCGTCCTTGACCATGCGTTCGACCTCGTCCTTGCTGAGGCCGGACGCGCCGCTGATGGTGATCTTCTGCTCCTTCCCAGTAGCCACATCCTTGGCGGCCACGCTGACGATGCCGTTGGCGTCGATGTCGAAGGAGACCTCGATCTGCGGCACACCGCGCGGGGCCGGCGGCAGACCGACCAGATTGAACCGGCCGAGGGTACGGCTGTCGCGCGCCATCTGGCGCTCGCCCTGCAGCACGTGCACCTCGACGCTCGTCTGGCTGTCGGTCGCCGTCGAGAAGGTCTCGCTCTTCCGCGTCGGGATCGTGGTGTTGCGCTGGATGAGCGGCGTCATCACGCCGCCGAGGGTCTCGATGCCCAACGAGAGAGGCGTCACGTCGAGCAGCAGCACGTCCTTGACTTCGCCCTTGAGGACGCCGCCCTGGATCGCCGCACCGACCGCGACGACCTCATCCGGGTTGACGCCCTTGTGCGGCTCACGGCCGAAGAACTCCTTGACGAGCTGCTGGACCTTCGGCATGCGGGTCGAGCCGCCGACCAGCACAACCTCGTCGATGTCCGCCGGCTTCACGCCCGCATCCGCGAGCGCCTGTCGCAAGGGCCCCATCGATCGCTGGAGCAGGTCATCGACGAGCTGCTCGAGCTTCGCCCGGGTGAGCTTCATCTGCAGGTGCTTGGGGCCGTTCTGGTCGGCCGTTACAAACGGCAGGTTGATGTCGGTTTCCATGACGGTGGAGAGCTCGATCTTGGCCTTCTCCGCCGCTTCCTTGAGTCGCTGCTGCGCCATCCGGTCCTTACCGAGATCGACGCCGTCGCTCTTGCGAAACTCGGCGACCATCCAGTCAATGACGCGCTGGTCGAGATCGTCGCCGCCCAGATGCGTGTCGCCGTTGGTGGCCTTGACCTCGACAACTCCCTCGCCGACCTCGAGGACCGAAATATCGAACGTGCCGCCGCCGAAGTCGTACACGGCAATCGTCTCGTCCTTCTTGCGATCCAGACCGTACGCCAGCGCGGCCGCGGTCGGCTCGTTCACGATCCGAAGCACGGTGAGACCCGCGATCGCCCCGGCGTCCTTGGTAGCCTGGCGCTGGGCGTCATTGAAGTAGGCCGGCACAGTGATGACCGCGTCGGTCACCTTTTCGCCGAGATAGTCCTCGGCAGCCGTCTTCAGCTTTTGCAGGATCATCGCGGAGATCTCCGGCGGCGAATGCTTCTTGCCGCGGACCTCCACCCAGGCATCGCCGTTGTCTGCCTTCACGACCCGGTAGGGAACGCGCATCGCCTCTTCAGAGACCTCGCCGTGCTTCCGGCCAACGAAACGCTTGATCGAGAACACCGTGTTTTCCGGGTTCGTCACCGCCTGCCGCTTGGCAACTTGCCCCGTGAGGCGTTCGCCATCCTTGGCGAATCCCACCACCGACGGCGTTGTCCGTCCGCCCTCCTGATTCACGATAACGGTGGGCTCCCCAGCTTCCATGACGGCGACCACCGAGTTGGTGGTACCAAGGTCGATTCCAATCACTTTGCTCATCTGTTCATCCTCAGGACTGGGGGTTCCCGCCCCAACGTTTCCAAGATGATACCACGATATTAGCGTTAAACAATCATTAAATCTTAGTTGTTGACACTAATATAAATTCTCTACAAGTTATCCTTGGAAGCACAAGCGCTGATTAGAGTTACGTAGACGCGAACTGTTACCATTGGCGCCGTGGCGCAGTTTTCCTTTGTACCGACTGGCGGAACCGGCGAACTGGCCGAGGACGTCCGTGAGTTGTTCGAGGAGCTCGCCGCCGGTCTCCGGCCTGATCAGCGGGCCGTCTCAGGTGAGTGTCATCCCACGCTCGACGTGCTCGAAACCGACGACACCGTCGAAGTGGTCGTTGATGTCTCCGGCGTGCCCCCCGAAGCCCTGCGCGTCCTGTTCCGTGCCGGAGTGCTCATCGTGGCCGGCGAGAAGGCGCCCGCGGCACCCACCGGACCGCGCACGTTTCATCTTGTTGAGCGGGAGTTCGGGCGCTTCGCCCGCGCGGTGCGGCTCAGCGGGGCGTTCGATCCACAGAACGGCAGCGCGATGCTGCGTGACGGCGAGCTGACAATCGTGCTGCCGAAACTCGTGGAGCGCCGGGGCCGGGCACACCGGATTGCCGTGACAACGGCTGCCGATCGCCCGGCATGAAGATCCTCTTCATTGGCGACATCGTCGGCAAACCCGGCCGCGAGCTCGTCCGCAAGGGGCTCCCCGGCCTCGTCAGCGAGTACGAGATCGACCTCACTATCGCCAACGCCGAAAACTCCGCCAACGGCTTCGGCATCACCAGCGACATCGGCCACTCGCTGCTCGGCTATGGTGTGGACGTCATGACGTCAGGCAATCACATCTGGGACAAGAAGGAGGCGATCGAGTACATCGCCACGGAGCCGCGTCTCTTGCGGCCCGCGAACTATCCTGTCGGCGTACCGGGCCGCGGTTCTTACGTGGCACAGACGGGAGACGGCCGCGCCGTGGGCGTCGTCAACGTGATGGGCCGGGTCTTCATGCTCAACATCGACGACCCGTTCGCGGTTGTCCTCCGAGAGATCGAGGCCATGCGGCATCGCACCAAAGTGATCATCGTGGACATGCACGCCGAGGCGACCAGCGAGAAGATGGCCATGGGCTGGCACCTCGACGGCAAGGTCACCGCGGTGTTCGGCACGCACACGCACGTGCAAACGGCTGACGAGCGCGTTCTGCCCAATGGCACGGCCTACCTCACGGACGCGGGCATGACGGGGCCGCACGATGGAATCATCGGCATGGAGCGGGAGCCGTCGCTCGCGCGATTCCTCAACGGCATGCCCTCGCGCTTTGAGCCGGCCACCGGCAATCCGCGGCTGAACGGCGTCGTCATCGACGCCGACGACAAGACCGGACGCGCGACGTCGATTACCCGCATCAGTTATTCAGCGCAGCAACTCGATGAGCTCTCTCTTCGATCTTCCGTTCGAGGAACCAGAGCCTGATCCCGGGCCGGCCGCGGAGGCCGCGCCCGAACCAGGTGAGCCGCCAGGCCGCGGTCCCGCGGACACGGGTCGCCGTGTCCTGACGGTGTCGGAGCTCACCGGCCGCATCCGTTCGCTCCTCGAGGTGGAGTTCGCGGAGACGTGGGTGGAAGGGGAAATCTCGAACTGCCGCCTGTGGAACACCGGCCACCTCTATTTCACCCTCAAGGACGGTGGGGCGCAGATCAAGGCCGTGATGTTCCGTTCTGCATTGCGCCACCTCCGCTTCGCTCCCGCGGACGGGTTGCGCGTGGTCGCCCGTGGACGCGTCGGCGTCTACGAGCCCAAGGGCGAATACCAGATCGTCTGCGAGCATCTCGAGCCCGAGGGACTGGGTGCGCTCCAGCTCGCCTTCGACCAGTTGAAAGCCCGGCTGGCGAAGGAAGGGCTCTTCGATGAGCGCCGCAAGCGTCCACTCCCGGCACTGCCGCGCAAGATTGGCGTCGTGACATCGCTCGACGGCGCCGCGGTCCGCGACATCATCAAGGTCCTGCGACGGCGTTACCCCAACGCGCACCTGGTGATCGGACCCACGCGCGTCCAGGGCGAGGGAGCCGCGCTCGACATCGCCCGCGCGATGTCGGCCATCGGCGCGGTGCGCGGGGTGGACGTGGTGATCGTCGGCCGCGGCGGCGGCTCGATCGAGGATCTCTGGGCCTTCAACGAGGAAGTCGTGGCGCGCGCGATTGCCGGCTGTCCGGTACCGACGATTTCAGCCGTCGGACATGAAACGGACGTCACGATCGCCGACTTCGTGGCCGACCTGCGAGCGCCGACCCCCTCAGCGGCGGCCGAGATGGTCGTCGCGCGGAAAGACGACTTCTGGTCGCGGATTGACCGGCTGGCGGACCGCGTGGACTCGGCCGTGAGGTCCCGACTTCACCGCCTCGAGGCACGGCTCCGCACCATCGAGGCGCGCCCTGGCTTTGGCGGATTCCACGCGCGCGTTGCGCTCCGCGGCCGTCACGCCGCCGAGCTGGGCCATGCACTGCACGTCGCGCTCCGTGATCGGATTGCCGCGCACGACCGTGCCTATCAGACCCTGCGCCGCGCACTTGATACGCGCGACCCTCGCCGGCGATTTGCCGAGCTGCGGACCAGGCTCGTCGGGGCGGATGGCCGCCTCGGCACGGCCCTCGCGCGCCGGCGGCATGCGGCCGATGCTCGATTCAGAGGCGCGGCGGCGCGGCTCGACACACTAAGCCCGCTCGCTGTTCTGGGCAGAGGCTACGCCGTATGCTGGAACGACGACCGCACGGCGATCATCCGCGACGCCGCTGCCGTCCGCGCCGGCGACCGTGTGAAGATCACACTCGAGCGAGGTGAGCTCGACTGCGAGGTGACGGGCCACGGAGACGCGGAGGCACGGAGATAAATGGACCCCACGATCAAAGACTTTGAAGCGGCCATCGCCGAACTCGAAACCATCGTCAAGAAGCTCGAAGACGGCGACCTGCCTCTCGAGACGTCGCTCAAACACTACGAGCGCGGCGTCACCTTGTCCCGGTATTGCCATGCCCAGCTCGAGGAGGCCGAGCGGCGCATCGACATCCTGAACGAGCGGGGTGAGCTGAAGCCTGCGCCGGCCTCGCTGACCGAGGACGATGACGCACGGTCAAAGGGCAAAGGTTAGCGGTCGCACGTCTCATGTCTCTTGACGAATACCTGCGTGAGCGGCGCGCCGAGATCGACAAGGCGCTGCAGGCCGCGCTCCCAGTCCCACCGGACTGCCCCGCGCATCTGGCGGACGCGATGGCGTACAGCGTGACGGCTGGCGGCAAGCGGCTGCGCCCCGTGCTGTGCTTGGCAAGCTGCGAGGCGGTGGGCGGCGATCGCGCCGCGGCCCTCCCGGCCGCCTGTGCCATCGAGCTGATTCACACCTATTCGCTCATCCACGACGACCTGCCGGCGATGGACAATGACACGATGCGCCGCGGACGCCCGACGCTGCACGTCATTGCCGGAGACGGGATGGCCATACTTGCCGGCGACGGCCTGCTCACCGAGGCGTTTGCGCTGCTCACCCGTGAGCCGCGCGGCCTCGGCCAGACGATGATCGATCGCAAGCTCCGTGTCATGGGAATTGTCGCCACAGCCGCCGGACCATCAGGCATGGTCGGAGGACAAGCCATCGACCTTGCTTCCGTCGCACTGGGAGCGGACGGCACTGCCCCGGCACCACTCAGCGCGGACGGCGTCCGCACGATGCATGCAAAGAAAACCGGAGCGCTCATCCGCGCATCGGCGCTGGCCGGCGCGGTGATGGGTGGTGCGAGCGACGCGCAGATGGACGCCATCGACCGCGCCGCCGCGGAGCTCGGCCTGGCCTTTCAGATCGTGGACGACATCCTGGACGTGGAAGGCGCATCCGCAGACCTCGGCAAGACTCCTGGCAAAGACGCAGCCGCCGGCAAGCCCACGTATCCTGGACTCTACGGCCTGGAAGCATCCCGGACGATGGCCGCCGAGTGCCTCGCGCGCGCCGAACGATCGCTCGCCGCGGCGTCGCTGGCCGACTCGCGGCTGATTGAGATCGGCCGATGGGTCGTCGGGCGCGATCGGTAGAGCCGACACGTGACACGAATGCGCCTCGACCAGCTCGTCGTCGAGCGGGGGCTCGCGCCCTCCCGGGAACGGGCGCGGGCGCTGATTCTCGCCGGCCAGGTGACCGTGAACGGTCAGGCGGTCACCAAGGCAGGCGCGGGCGTGGACCCGGAACGGGCGATCGCGCTGGTGATGCCGGACCATCCCTATGTCGGCCGGGGCGGCCTGAAACTGGCCCATGCGCTCGACACGTTTCAGATCGACGTGAGCGGACGGACAGCGCTCGACATCGGCGCCTCGACCGGCGGCTTCACCGACGTCCTGCTCCGGCGCGGCGCTGCCCGCGTGGTGGCACTCGATGTCGGACACGGGCAGCTCGACTGGTCGCTCCGTACCGACCCGCGCGTCGTCGTCATCGAACGCTGCAACGCACGACATCTCACGCCGGAGGCGGTGCCCTGGCCGATGGATTTCGTGTCCATCGACGTCTCATTCATCTCGCTCCGGCGGATCCTCCCGGTGGTACCGCCGCTGCTCGCACCGGGGGCGGATATCGTGGCGCTCGTCAAGCCGCAGTTCGAGGCCGGCCGCGGCGAAGTGGGCAAGGGCGTCATCCACGACACAGCCGTGCACGCGCGCGTGGTCGAGGAGATAGCGGCCGCGGCCCGTGAGGTAGGATTGACGCCGCTGGGCTCGACCCCGTCACCTGTCACCGGTGCAAAGGGGAACGTCGAGTTCCTGCTACACCTCAAACCGTGAGCACCCCCATCACGCGTGTCGGCATCGTCGCCAAGCAGGGCCTCGTCGCCGCGTCCGAGCATCTCGTACGCCTCGGCGCCTGGCTGAAGGAACGCGGAATCGAAACCATCTACGAGACGGATACGGCGCACTTGGCCGGAACCGGCGTGCAGGGCCGGCGCCTCTCGCGCGAGCAGATCCCAGAGGCGGTGGATCTCGTGATCGTCCTGGGGGGTGACGGCACACTCATCGCGATGGCGGCGCGGATCGGCCAGTCGAAGCGTGACGTCCCGATTCTCGGCGTGAACTTCGGAAGCCTCGGCTTCCTCACGGAAATCCGCATCGACGAGATCCATGCGTCGCTGCAGGAAGTGCTCGATGGCACGGCGACCTACGATCCCCGCATGATGCTCGCGGCAGAGGGCGTGCGAGAGCGAGAAGTCTTTGACTCGCGCATCGTGTTGAACGATGTCGTCTTCACCAAGGGCGCACTCTCGCGGATGATCGAACTCTCGGTGTCGGTGGACGGTGGCTTCGTGACACGCGTCAAGGCCGACGGCCTCATCGTCGCGAGCGCCACCGGCTCGACGGCCTACAACCTCGCGGCCGGCGGCCCAATCGTCCACCCGCTCGTCGATGCGCTCGTCCTCACGCCGATCGCCCCGCATACTCTCACCAACCGTCCCATCGTGATCCCAGGTTCGGCGGTCGTGGAAGTGAGACCCTTCGCCAATGGCGACTCCGATGACGTGTTCGTGACGTATGACGGTCAGACCGGCTATCCCATGCGGGGAGGAGACATCGTCCGCGTACGCAGCTCGGGCCGACGCCTGCGGCTGGTCAAAGCGCCGTCAAGGAGTTACTTCGAGCTGCTGCGAGAGAAGTTGAAGTGGGGCGAGCGATGACATCTGACCTCGTGCCGCCCCACTCTTTCAGCAGTCGGCTGGCCGCTGTATTTGTCGGCGAACTGGTGAGTAAAGCCAGCGTGGTCGTGGCCTTCGTGTGGCTGGCTCGAACACTCGATCCAGGAGTGTACGGCGATGTCGAGTGGGCACTGTCACTCATGATGGTCTTCACCCTCGTGGCGGATGTGGGGCTGAACACGTGGGCCACCACGGAGATCGCGGCAAAGCCAGAAGGCGCTGCCGTCTTGGTCGCACGTATCGGATGGCTTCGGCTGACGCTCGCGGTGCCCGCCTATCTACTGCTCCTCGGCATCGGCTGGTCGCGCGGCGGTGACGCCACTTCGGCGGTTGCGGTCTACGGCGTTGTCCTGTTTCTGGCGCCCCTCTTTCTTCAATACCTGTTCAATGGTCTGTTCCAGCCGCGCTGGGCGGCGCTTGGCAGCGCCCTCAGGGGAATCACCTTCGCCGTGGCAGTCATGCTGCTGGTCAAGGCCGACTCCCCGCCTGTTCATGTCGCCATCGCTGAACTCCTCGGGGCAACGGCGCTGGCACTCTGCAGCCTCCTTGTCCTGCGATATGTGTTTCACCTTCGAGTCTGGATTCGCGACGGGTATCGGGACATGTTCCACCTGGTGGCCCGCTCCTGGACGATTGGCGCCATTGAAGTTGCCTGGAGCGTGCTTTGGTACGCTGGGCTCATCCTGCTTGGCTACCTCGCAACCTCGGAGGACACGGCGTGGCATTCGGCCAACCTGCGGCTCATCATTGCCCTGCACACCGGGGTCTGGCTCTATTTCTCCGTGCTCCTCCCCAACCTCGCACGCCTGCTTCGACACGACTCTCCGGGCTGGACACGAACCATCGAACAGTCGTTTCGTTTTACCAGCTGGATCAGCTGCAGCATCGCACTCGTTGGCACGCTTGCCGCGGGGACCATCCTGACCACCGTGTACGGCCCGCTGTTTGCCGCGGCGATACCCGAGCTGCGCGCGGCAATATGGATCCTGCCGGTCACCTGGATGAGCGGTCACATCCGGTATTCGCTCATCGCCGCTCAGCATCCACAGAGGGACTATCACGCGGCACTCGTGGGTGTCGCCGTGATGCTCGTCTTGACGCTTCTGCTCGCGCCGTCGCTCCGCAGCTTCGGCACCGGTCTGGCTTTGCTCGCGGGCACGGCGGCGAATTGGGTCGCGGCCTGGGTTCTCGGGCGCGCCGTACTGCCCCGCTATAGGTTCCTCGGCAACGTGGCCCTGACCGGCGGGTGTTGTCTCGCGTGTCTGGCGCTCGGCTTCATGATGACCGCGGTCGTCGGAGAGATAATTGCAACGGCCATCGCGAGCTTCGTATTCCTCACGATGGCCCTCGTCCGTGAGCGACGCGGCCTCGCGGAGCTGCTACGGACCTTCATCGGCGTCTCAAAACCAAAGGTGGGCTCAAATGCAGATGCAGACGCCAGGGCTTGACGTAGTCCCTTCGGCACCGTCGCCGACATTCGGCGACCCGGCGCCAACAGCCATCGACCTGGCCATCATTCTGCCCGCCTACAACGAGATCTCGGGCATCGAACAGACGCTGGCGCGCATCACTCAGGCGATCGGCGGTCTTGGCCTCTCGACCGAGATCATCGTGGTGAACGACGGGTCGGAGGACGGCACCGGGGAGCGCGCCGCCGCATGCGGCGTGCGGGTCATCTCACATCAGGAGAATCGAGGTTACGGCGCCGCGTTGAAGACCGGGATCCTGGCCACCAGCGCGCGCGCCATCGCCATCATCGACGCCGATTGCACGTATCCCCCCGACGCCATTCCACGCCTGTATACCCGGATAGGCCAGGCCGACATGGCGGTCGGCGCGCGACCCCTTTCCTCGAGCGGCGTGGCCTGGATCAGGCGACCGGGCAAGTGGATGCTGAATCGCTTCGCGAGCTATCTCATCGGCAGGCGTATCCCGGACTTGAACTCCGGCCTCCGCGTCATGAAGCGGGATGTGCTGCTGAAGTATCTGCATTTATTGCCGAGCGGCTTCTCATTCACCAGCACGATGACGCTGGCCTTGATGGCCAACGATCACACCGTGGTGTACGAGCCGATCGAGTACGCCAAGCGTTCGGGGCAGTCAAAGATTCGACCATCCCACTTCGGCAGCTTCATGCTCCTCGTCGTACGCGCGACGGTCTTGTTCAATCCACTGAAGGTATTCCTCCCCATCGGTGCCATTCTGTTTGCCATAGGGGTCGTCAAGCTGGCTCAGGACATCTGGCTGTGGAATCTCTCGGAGACGGCAGTCATGGCATTCCTGGCGGCGATTATCGTGTGGGCCGTGGGACTGCTGGCGGACATGATCGCGCGGCTGCAGATGCGGCCACTGGAGCGGCAGTAGGCCGCAATGTCCAGTTGGGTCCTTCGCGCCGCGGTGTCGGTGACGGTCGCAGCCGTCCTGCTGATGTTCATTCCGCTCGACGCCGTGCTCGAAGCACTTGTACGCGTCAGCCTATGGACATGGGGGGTAAGCCTCGCGATCTTCTTCGCTGGGCACTATCTCAACGCACTGAAGCTTCGACTGCTCCTCGGACCACACTCAATCTCCGTGTCCACCTGCGTACAGGCCCAGTACGCGGGCCTCGCGGCCAATCTCAGTCTCCCAGGCGTGGCCGGCGGCGACCTGGTTCGCGGGGCCTATCTGGTACCGACGCTGGGTACACGACGGGTCGCCCTGGCCAGCATCGCCGACCGGGTCGTGGACACATTGACGCTCCTTCTCTTGGCCGCCGTCGCACTGCCAATCGCCGGAATGCCGCCCGCCATCGCCGGCATTGTCCGCAGCAGCGGCTGGTGGCTCGTACTGGTGGCGCTCGGTGCCCTTCTCGTCACGGCCGCGGTTGTTCGATTTCGGAAGCATGCCGCGCTCCTCCAAAAGCTCGTCCAGATATGGGTTGACGTCACCGCCAAACCGTCGGCTCTGGCTGGTGCCGCGGCGATCTCGCTGCTCGTGCAGGCGGCGTTCGTCATGACGAACGTCTGGCTGGCGCGCCAGGTTGGCGTCGCCACCACTATGGCCGCCTGGTTCGTGGCTTGGCCGCTCTCGAAGCTGATTGCGATCCTGCCGATCAGTCTTGGCGGCATCGGCGTACGCGAAGCCGCGCTGGTGTCACTCATGGCGCCCTACGGTGCCGCACGGGAAGCGGTGCTTGCTTCCGGCATACTCTGGCAGACGGTTCTGACCGTGAGCGGGCTGGCAGGACTCCTCGTGACACAACTGCTGCGGAAGTCGACGCCGGCTCCCCGCGCGCACACTCTCCCATGAGCGAACAGTCAATGTCAGGCAGCAACGGCCGTCCTTCCTTCGTGGTGCTCGGCGGTGGTCCGGCCGGGCTCGGTGCCGCCTATAAGCTGGCCCAGCGCGGGTGGCGCGATGTCACCGTGCTCGAGCGCGGCAGTCGCGTGGGGGGTAACGCCGGCAGCTTCGTGATCGACGGAGTGCCCGTCGACTTCGGCAGCCATCGCCTGCACCCGGCGTGCCCTCCGCCAGTCATGGCCGATATCCGTACTTTGTTGGGTGAGGACCTGCTGGATCGCCCGCGTCACGGCCGGATTCGACTGAGGGGCCGCTGGGTTCACTTTCCACTGAAGCCGTTCGACCTGTTCACGCGACTGCCGCCGGCCTTCATGGCGGGCGTCGTGGCCGATGCCGCGCGAAAGCGGTTGGCCACCGGTCGCAACGGGGGGGAAGAGAGCTTCGCGTCGATCCTCGAGCAGGGCCTCGGACGCACGATCTGCCGGGATTTCTATTTTCCGTACGCCCAGAAGATCTGGGGGCTTCCACCGACGGCGCTCGATCCGGAGCAGGCCAAACGTCGCGTGTCGAATGGATCGCTCGGCAAGATGGTGCGCCGGGTTCTCGGTGCGATCCCGGGCTTCCGCAAGCCTGGCGCCGGACGATTCTTCTACCCGAAGCAGGGGTTTGGGCAGATCAGCGACGCGTTTCACCGCGCCGCGGTCGCCTCCGGTGCCACCGTCATCCTGGATGCCCGCGTCACGGCCGTCCACGTGTCCAATCGCCGCGTCAGCGGCGTCGACGCGGTGATTGCCGGCGAGACACGCAGCTTTCCCGCCACGCACGTCCTTTCCACAATCCCGCTGACGGTACTGACGACGCTCGTGCGGTCGGAAGGCCAGCCGCCCGTCACCACCGCACCTCTGCAGCAGCGATCGATGGTGCTCGTGTATCTCACGCTCGATACCGATCGGTTCACCGAGTTCGACGCACACTACTTTCCCGAGGCCGTGATTCGAATCACCCGCCTGTCCGAGCCCAAGAACTACTCCCAGACAACGCGTCCGGGGCGAACGGTGCTCTGCGCCGAGCTGCCATGCGCTCTTGGAGGGACGGAGTGGACGATGAGCGACGCGGAGCTGTCCGCCCTCGTCTGCCAGGACCTGGAGCGCGCCGGACTGGGTCCCGTGCCCACGGTGCTGGCGGTGCAGGCCCAGCGGCTGCCCCACGCCTACCCTCTCTACACAAAGGGCTATCGGCAGGCGTTCGACGCCCTTGACACGTGGGTCGGCGGCATCGAGGGCCTGGTGACATTCGGTCGCCAGGGCCTCTTCGCGCACGACAATACCCACCACACGCTCGGTATGGCTTACGCGCTCGTACACTGCCTGCGCGAGGACGGCTCGCTCGACCGCGGCTGCTGGACCGAGGCGCGGAAAGGGTTCGAGACGCATGTCGTCGAAGACTGACAGCACCGGCCGGTGGACGGTCGTGCTGTTCGGGACCCTGCTCGTTGCGGCCGTGCTCAGGTTCATCGGCCTGCAGTCCGGTCTCTGGTACGACGAGATCATGACGCTCGTTCTCTCCGTGCGACATCCTTTTTCCCAGATTGTCACGGAGTTCGTGGGTGTGAACGCGCACCCGCTGTACAGCGTGATGGCGCATGCCTCGCTCTCCGTCTTCGGCGAGTCAGCGTGGGCGCTCAGGCTCCCTGCTGCCGTGTTTGGCATCGCCTCCGTGCTCATGGTGTATCTGCTGGCCGTTCAGATTCTGCCCCGAGTCGAGGCCTGGGTGGCCGCAATCACCATGGCGACGTCGTACCACCACGTCTGGTTCTCGCAAAACGCACGCGGCTACACGCTGATGGGCTTTCTCACGCTGCTTTCAACCTTCTTTCTCCTGCGTGCCGCGCGTACGGGTCGCCGAGCCGACTATGTGATCTACGCGTGTGCCTGCGCCGCCGGGATCTACACGCACCTGACGATGGCGTTCGTGGTGGGCGGACACGCCGCCGTTCTGCTGTTGGGCCACGCCCTGCACTGGCGGCCGGCGCTCACGCAGTCCCTTCGTCCGATGTTGTGGGCGTGGATCGCCGCCGCGGCCTTGTCCGTACTCGCCTACGCCCCGTTCGTGCCGGGAATCGTCGCGCTCATGGGTCTCGAGGCCACGCAGCAGGCAACCGGGGTCACCACGTTGAGTTGGTTGGTCACCGAAGCACTGCGATCCCTGTTCGCGGGCACCGGGATGCCGGCGGCACTCCTCGGTGGATTCTTCGCGGCGTTCGGCGCCGTCAGCCTGCTTCGGCGCTGGCCTCTCGTGTTCATGCTGCTCGTCGCGCCCGCTGTCGTCACCGGCCTTACGCTCGTCGCGTTGGGTCAGCCCATCCGCCCGCGCTTCTTCTTCTTTCTCTCCGGAGCGGCCGCGGTGTTCGTCGGTCGGGGGATTGGGGCCGTGGTCGAAGCCATCGCCGCACGCCGAGCTCACGTCCAACCGGCCCAGGTCACCGCGGCGGTGGTCGCCTGCGCCTGCGTGCTCCTGGCGCTCTCCGCCACGGCCTTGCCCACGAATTATCGGGTTCCCAAACAGGACTTCGATGGAGCCGTCTCGTTTCTCGAAGCGGCTGAGATGCAGGGTGCACGGATTGCCATGGCCGGTCCGGCCTGCCCGGCCTTCGAGCTCTACTACCTCAAGTCGTGGCCATGCTTGAAGGCGGCAGACGACGTGCGCACCGTTGCGAGGTCAGCGGATCGCCTGCTGGTCGTCTACACCCTGGCTGCCTACATCGCGGACCCCGTGCTCCGTGAAGATGTACGCACCAACTGTGTCGTGCAGCGCCGATTTCCAGGCACACTGGGGGACGGCGAGATCACCGTCTGTGCACTGCACCCTTCCAGCTGAATCAGGAAGGAACGGCCGCGGGGCTTCCGGCTGAAGCGGGCGACGGGGCGGCATCGGCCTCGAGACGTTCCCGGTACCACGGAATCGTTTCAAGCAACCCCGCCTCGAACGAGTGGTCGGGCTTCCAGTCGAGAATCCGGCGGGCCTTCGCGCAATCCAGGTACTGATCGGGAATCTCGTCGCTCGCCTCGTTCAGGATGACCGGCTTCAGCGACGACTTCCCCATCACGCGAAGAATCGTGTCGACGACCTCGAGAACCGTGACCGGCTGCTCATTGCCGAAATTGAACGCTTCTCCGGAGAGCGCCTTCGCGGTCATCTGTTCAGCCAGCGTCAAATAGGCTCCGACCGCGTCGCGGACATAGAAGTAGTCCCGACGGAACGTGCCGTCGCTGCGAATGATGGGAGACTCGTCGAGTAACGCCGAACGGATCGTCCCGGGAATCAAGCGGTTGTAGTTGAGGTCGCCAGGCCCCCAGAGGTTCCCGCATCGCGTGACCGCCACCGGCATGCGGTAGGTGTGGAAATACGACAGCGCGATCAAATCGGCGCAGGATTTCGAGACATCGTACGGAAAGCGCCCCTGCAACGGGGCGTCCTCCGTATACGGCAGGTGCTCGTGGATCCCGTAGGCCTTGTCGCTCGAGGCGATGACGATCCGCTGAACCAGACGGGGATTCAGCCGGCACGCCTCCAGCAGATTCCATGTGCCGCGTATGTTCGAATCGAAAGTGGAGACGGGCGAGCGCGACGCCGTCCCGACGATGGTCTGCGCTCCGAGATGGAAGACGGTCTCGATTTCGTACTCGTTGATGATCCGGACGAGCAGCGCGGGATCGAGGAGATCGCCGCCGACCACATTCGTCCGCGCAGCCGCATTCGTGAGAATCAGGCGACTCGATGGCACCCAATCCCGAATGAGACAGGTGACCTCGGCCCCCTGGCTCACCAGTTCGGACACGAGAGCGGACCCGAGCAGTCCCGTCGCGCCCGTTACGAAGACACGCTTGCGTTGCCAGCGACGCGCTTTGTCAGCCATGGAGCTTCTCCGCTCTGCCACAGTGCTTCGAGCAGCTGTCTGTCACGCAACGTGTCCATCGGCTGCCAGAACCCGTCGTGCCGAAACGCCATGAGCTGCCCCTCGGACGCAAGCCGTTCGAGGGGCCCGCGCTCAAGTGCGCTGACGTCGTCCAGGTAGTCGAAGACACCAGGCTCGAAGACGAAGAATCCGCCGTTGATCCAACCATCGCTCATCTGCGGCTTCTCGATGAATTCCTTGACCCGCGTTCCGTCGAGTGCGAGTGCACCGAACCTCGCGGGCGGCCGCACGGCAGTGACAGTGGCAAGCTTGCCATGCGCTCGGTGAAAGTCGACAAGGGCGGTGAGATCGACGTCCCCGAGACCGTCGCCGTAGGTTACCATGAAGGCCTGCTCGCCAATGAGCGGTCGCAGCCTCGCGATGCGCGCTCCGGTCAGCGTCTCGATGCCGGTGTCGATGGCGCCGATTCTCCAGTCGAGACCCGTGGCCTTGAGGATCTCGAGCGAGCCGTCCTTCAGGTCGATGACGTAGTCGCTCGTGCGCACGTGCAGGCTTCTGAAGTAGTCCTTGATCACTTCCCCTCGATAGCCGCACGCCACGAGGAAGTCCTTGTACCCGTGGTCGGCATAGAGCTGCATCAAGTGCCACAGCAGGGGCCGTCCGCCGATCTCCACCATCGGCTTCGGCCGCGTCGCCGTCTCCTCCGCGAGCCTCGTCCCGAGGCCGCCCGCCAGAAACACGACTTTCATGTCACACCACCTGCGGTTCAGGAACCGGCACGATGAATCGTCCACCCCGGTCCCGGTACGTCTGCTGCTGCCTCATGATTTCATCGGCAAAGTTCCACGCGAGGATCAGCACGTAGTCGGCGATCGCGGCCCCGTCGACGAGCGCCGAGACCTCCCGCACCGGGATGTGCGTCCCAGGCGTATAGAGACCCACTTTCAGCGGATTCTTGTCCACGGTATACGGAATGAGCCTGGTGTCGATGCCGCAATAGTTCAACAGGGTATTGCCCTTCGCTGGCGCACCATATCCGACGATCTGCTTGCCGTCGGCGGCGAGCCGCTCGAGGAGACCGACCAGGGCGGTTCGACTCTTCCGTACGTCAGTGGCGAAGCGACGATACCTCGCCACGTCGGCCACGCCGGCGAGCCGCTCCTCGGCTTCGAGCGCGCGGACCGCCGCGGAATGACCACCGGTGCTCCGCGAGAGATACAACCGCAACGAGCCGCCATGCACGGGAACACGATCGACCCGCACGGCCGAGAGGCCGACGCGATCACACAGCCGAAGCAACGACGTCACCGAGAAGTACGAGAGATGCTCGTGATAGACGGTGTCGTACTCGAGACGATCGAGCAGCTCTCCCACGCACGGCACTTCAATCGTAATGAGTCCATCGTCCGCCACCAGCTCGCGACAGCCGCTCAGAAAGTCATGCGGGTCGTCAACGTGGGCCAGGACATTGTTGGCCACCACGGCCCTGGCGGGCTGGTGCGTGGCTCGCAACTGTTCGCCGACCGATCGCGTAAAGAATTCATTGACGGTCTCGACGCCCGATGCCGACGCCAGCGCGGCAAGATTCCGAGCCGGTTCGATCCCGAGAGTCCGGACGCCGCGCTCCTGGAAGCACTTCAGCAGGCTGCCGTCGTTGCTGGCCACCTCGGCAACGAGATCGATCGAGGTCAGTCCCAGCACCTCACAGACCGTCTGGGCGTAGGCCTGATTGTGGCCGGCCATCGTGGTCGATGTCCCGGTGACGTACAGGTAGTGCCGGAACATCAGGTCCGGACGCACGACGTCGAGCAGCTGCAGGAGCGTGCACTGCCCACAGAAGTACAGGTCCAGAGGGTAACGCTGCTCGGCGGCGAAATCCTCGGTTGATCGCAAGAACGCGTTGGCCAGCGGACTCGGCCCCAGCTCGAGAATGCGCTCCAAATCGGTTCCGCCGCAGATCCGGCACGTCGTGCGGTGCACAACGTCGGGCGCGGCGCTATCGCTGTCCATGTTCCCACTCCAACGAACGGCGGATACCTTCGGCAATGGTCGTCTGCGGCACCCATCCCGTCAGTCCGCGAAGGCGCGAGAGATCCACCTCGCCATGGCCCATCTCTTCTCCACGGATCGGGAGCGCCCCGAACTCGAGCGCGTCCGGTTCGAGATGGAGAGCCGACGCGGCGGTCTCGGCAAACTCCCGCACCGACGTCATCCGTCCCGTGGCGACATTCACGACGGCGCCGGAAGAGATCCGGCCGGCGCCAAGTCTCAGGAGGCCCTCTACGGCATCCTCGACGTAGGTGAAGTCCCGACGCTGCGCGCCGGACGTCAGGCTCACGCGGCGGCCGGTCCGGGCAGCCGACACCAGCGACGGCAAGAGCCTGCCCTCGTGTTCCCCTGGACCGTATACCGTGAACAGCCGCGCGACCACCGCCGGTAGTCCCCTTTCCGCGGCAACGCGGGTGACGTGCTCGGTCGCCAGGAGTTTCGATCGGCCATACTCGGTCGTCGGATTCGGCGGCACGTCCTCGCTGAGCCCGCCGCTCACGGGTCCATACTCGAGAGCCGATCCGACCTGGACCAGCCGCACCCCTTGCCACTCATGAGCCGCCTCGGTCGCCAGCCGGCCACACAGATCGATCACCAGCCGCGTATTGACGGTGGCCATGGCCACCTGGTCGCGTTCCGAATGATCAACACCGTGGACCGCGAGATTGAAGACCACCGCGGGGCGCTCGGTGTCGATGAGCGCGTTGACCGTGCCGGCCACTGACACGTCCGCAGCCACCACGCGGGCACGAATGCCCTCTCTGGCGAGTGCGCCCGCCGCGCCGGCAGCGTCGCGCGCGGCCACGGAGACCGTCGCGCCGCACGCACTGAGCGCGCGCACGACCCAGCT
>JAKFXY010000084.1 GCA_021731165.1 Acidobacteriota bacterium
TTCGGGCGATGTCGGCCTAACGAACTACTATTCACCTGCAAGCGGCCGGCACGGGATTCGTCCCCGTATCACCCCATGCAGCGTGTGATCATGCGTGGTGTCAGGAATTGTGAACGTTCAGAGTTCTGGTTCAGGGCTTCGCGTCCTTCCAGTTCTCTCCGATCCCCACGTCCACGGTCAGCGGCACGGTGAGCGTTACCGCTCCTTCCATGCGCTGGCGCACCAGCGCCGCCGCGCGCTCGGCCTCCTCGCGTGGCGCCTCGAACAGAAGCTCGTCGTGAACCGTGAGAATCATGCGCGTGCGGAGCCCTTGTTCCGGCAGCGCGCGGTGGAGATCGATCATCGCGCGCTTGAGGATGTCGGCAGCTGTGCCCTGAATCGGCATGTTCACCGCTTCCCGCTCCGCCTGCGCGCGCATCTGGAAGTTGCGGCTGGTCAGATTTGGCACCAGCCGGCGCCGCCCGAACATGGTCTTGACGAGGCCGGTGACGCGCGCCTCGTCCAGCATCCGGTCGATGAACTCCCGCACGCGTGGAAAGCCCCGGAAATACGCGTCGATGAAGTCCCGGGCGGCCTCCTGCGTGACGTTGATGTCCCTGGCCAGCGTGAACGGCGTTTTTCCGTAGAGCACGGCGTAGTTGACCATCTTCGAACGGCTGCGCAGCTCGTGCCGGCTCAGCCCACTGTCGGAGCCGAACAATTGCAGTGCGGTCCGATCGTGGATGTCCTCGCCGTTCCGAAATGCATCGATCAGGCGATCCTCTCCGGCCATGTGCGCGAGCACGCGCAGCTCAATCTGCGAGTAGTCGGCGGAGATGAGCACATGACCCGGATCGGCCACGAACGCCCGCCGGATCTCGCGGCCGAGATCCGTACGAATGGGGATGTTCTGCAGATTGGGGTCGGAGCTGCTCAGCCGCCCGGTGGCCGCGACCGCCTGGTTGAAGCAGGTGTGTACGCGCCCGGTCTGGGGATCCACCATCAGTGGCAGCGCGTCGATGTAGGTGCTCTTCAGTTTGTGCAGCGCGCGCCACTCGAGCACCAGGCGCGGCATCTCGTGCGCGAGCGCCAGTTCCTCCAGGACTTCGGCAGCCGTCGAGGTCGAGCGCGTTTTGCCCGTCTTCCTCAGAGCAGGCAGCTTCAGCTTCTCGAAGAGGATCTCGCCGAGCTGCTTCGGTGAGTTCACGTTGAACTCCTCGCCGGCCAGCTCGAAGATGCGCGCCGCATAGCGCGCCAGCTCCTGTTCAATGTGCCGCGACTGCGCCGCCAGCGTCGGGGCGTCGATTCGGATGCCGGCCCGCTCGATGGCGGCCAGCACGGGCACGAGCGGCATCTCGAGCTGGCGATACACCTCGTCGAGCTGAGCGGCCACGAGCAGCGGCGCGAGCTGGCTGGAAAGCTGATATGCGAGATCCGCCCGCTCGCCCGCAAACGTGAGCATGGCTTCCGGGGTTATCCGGGCCAGCGGAATCGACTTCGCCCCGCGTCCGCAGACGTCCTCTTCGGTCAGCGCCTTGTAGCCGAGCTGCTCGAGTGACGTCTCCTCGAGCGAATGGCCGGACCTCGTCGCGTCCAGGACATAACTGGCGAGCATGGAGTCGAACGAGAGTCCTCCGAGCGCGATGCCATGTCGGGCCAGGACGAGGGTGTCGAACTTGAGATCGTGGCCGACCTTGCGGACCTCCGCATCCTCGAGGAGCCGGGTCAGCCGGGCCAGTGCGGCGCGGCTCTCGATCTGCGCCGGTCGGTCCGCTCCCGAGAGGAGGTCCCTTGTTGAGTCGCCCCCTTCGTGCCCAAGCGGGACGTACCGCGCTTGTCGAGTTCGTGACGAGAAGGCGATGCCGATGATCGTGGCCCGCATCGCCGAAGGGCGATCGGCGATGACCCGCACCGCGAACTCACCCGCTGTGCGGAGCTCGCCTATGAGCGTGTCGAGCGCCTCCAGCGTCCGGACCAGCGCGTAATCTTTCTCAATAGTGTCGGCGGTCGGTGCGTACTCGTTCGTCAGCGTTCGAAACGCCATCCGCGAAAACAGCTCGTAGCATCGCTCTCTCGAGGCCCCCTTGTAGCGCAGCGACTCGAGATCCACGTCAAGCGGTACGTCCGAGCGGATGGTGACGAGTTCGCGGCTGCGGAGAGCCTCGGTCCGATGCGTCGAGAGTGCCTCCCGCTGCTTCGGCTTCATTTCCGCGCTTCGCTCGAGCATCGCGTCGAGACCGCCGAACTGCGTGACGAGGTCGATCGCCCCCTTCTTGCCGATGCCCGGCACGCCGGCCACGTTGTCGCTTGCGTCGCCGACGAGGGCGAGCACATCCACGACCTGGGTCGGGAGCACGCCGAACTTCTCGAGCACCCCTTGCGCGGTGAACCAGGTGCCTTCGTCACGCGGGTCGTAGACGCGAATGCCGGCCGCGTCGTCCACGAGCTGAAAGAAGTCCTTGTCGATTGAAACGATGGACACCTCGAAGCCGCTGGCCGCGGCCCGCTTCGCCAGCGTCCCGATCACATCATCAGCTTCATATCCGACCGCGGTGACGATTGGCACGCCAAGAGCCTCGCAGGCCTCGTGCACCGAATTGATCTGTTCGACGAGATCATCCGGCATTGCCTCGCGGTTCGCCTTGTAGTCGCTCACGATGGCATCGCGGAACGTGGGGCCGGAAAGATCGAACGACGCGGCGATGTACTCCGGTCGGTGGTCGTTGACGAGCTTCCGGAGCATCGTGACGAACACGAAGACCGCGTGCGTGCTTTGCCCTTCTTGATTCGAGAGTCCGCGACCCCGGAACGCGTGGTACGCGCGGTACATCTGCGAGCTGCCGTCGATGAGGAACAGCGTGGGGCGTGGCACCGGGACGAGGATATATCATTGACGTCGATGTCCCCGGGCCCCGGCGCCCTCCGTCCGCACCCGCTGCTGTTCGCGCTCCTGCTCATGGCTGCCACGTTCGCCGCGTCGTGCGGCGTTGGCAGCAGTGTGTTCAAGAAGGAGTACGAGTACGAGGAAGAGCTGTATCTGGCACTCGACGGTTCGGCCACGCTGAACGTCAACGCGTCGATTGCCGCACTCGTCGCGCTCCGCGGTGCCGATCTGCCAGTGGATCCGAAGGCCAGGGTCGATCGCGAGCTCGTGCGCGGGCTGTTCTCCGGGCCGGGTGCCACGGTGGCGCGGGTCAGTCTCTCACGTCGCGACACACGACGCTTCGTCCACGTCAGCGTGGATGTCGAGGACGTACGCGCGCTTCAACGGCTGGCGCCGTTCGCCTGGTCGTCTTACCGCTTCGATCGTCAGGGCGAGACGGTCGAGTATCGCCAGACAGTCGGGTCCCCGGCCGGCAGGCCGATGAAGGCGCCGACGGAGACAGCGTGGAACGGTCAGGAGCTCGTGGTGTTCCGCATGCACGTGCCGAGCAGGATTGAGTTCCACAACGCTCCGTCGCGGCGGGTCGAGCGGGGCAATATCCTCGAATGGGAGCAGCCCCTCGCCGAGCGACTGGCGGGCGCGCCGCTGGACATTCAGGTCCAGATGCAGGCGCAGTCGATTCTCTCTCGCACGCTGCTCCTGTTTGGATCCACAATCGTCGCCGCGGCGCTGACTTTTGCCGTCGTCATCTGGTGGGTGGCTCGCCGGGGACGACGCCCGGCTGTCGCGGAGTCCCGCTGATGACGAACGTCGCGTTCGGCGCGAAGCCCGCGGTGCTGCGCTGCGGACAGTGCGGCAAGGTCGTCGATTGGGAAGTGTCGCGGCTGCAGGTCGTCTGCGGGTGCCGCCCGCATCTCGAACTGCCCCCGGTTCTGGTCAGGGAAGCGACGCCGGGCGATCGGGAAAGGGCAATGGACCTGTTCCGCCGGGATTTCGGTCACAAGCAGATGGTGGCGTACGGCGAAGCCGTTTCCCTCGATGCCGCGGCTGGTGTGCTGGTCGCGGAAACCGGTGACAATATCGCGGGAGCGCTCGCCTGGCGTCCTTTCGACGGGGCGCTTCATATTCTGGCGTTGGCAACCGATCCGATGTGGCAGCGGGCGGGAGTGGGAGGCCATCTGGTGGCCGAGGCCGAACGCCTGGCCCGTCGCCAGGAACAGCCCCGGGTGATTGTGACCATCACGAACGACAATATCCCGGCGCTGTATTTCTACCAGCGCCGGGGATACCGCATGTCCGCCATCTTGAGGGATTCAGTGGCGGCACATTCCCGCGAGCAGCCGGCAGTCGGCTTCGCGGGGATTCCAGTTGTGGACGAACTTCAACTCGTCAAGCATTTCTGACCGTTCAGAGTTTTTCGAGCTCAGCCTTCATCTCGGCCTCGGTCTTCAGTTCGTTGGCCAGGGAGAACGCCGGGAACGAGCTGGCAATCGAACGGGCGAGCATCCGATCGACGTTGCTGTTCACCACGCCTTCCAGCGTGACGCGGCCGTGGTCCACGATGACGTGAATCGGGGGATTCACCATCGAGCCATAGCCCCAGAAGTTGGCGTTGCCGTATATCGCCCTGGCGATCCTGTAGCGCAGCTCATCATCGAATCGCGAAACCGGGAGCAGTTCGATCCGGTTCACGACTTGTGTCACGCCCGCCACCTTGGCAACGCGCTTCGCGATGTCGCTGCTCTTGTGCGGCATGGTGACCTTGCCGGTGAGCTCAACAATGCTCCCGTCCACCCGTATGTGGACGCTGTCAAACACGGTGAAGTGGGGGTAGCCGAGCACCTGTCTCTGCGCGCCGCGAAACAGTTGCAGGGTGTTCGAGTCAGCGGCCCATGCCGGTGCGCTCAATGCGAACAGCACGGCGGCCGCCGCGACAACTGTCTTGAACATGGAAGCCTCCTTGGTCTCGAAAGCGTGTGCTTCCGCTCCACCTACTCGTAAGGCAAGCGGGTTGCCATCTCGAGTTGCGAGAATGTCCAAGGATTTCGATGACTTCCGGAGCGCCTCCCGGCGCACCGTCCTACAGGACGAGCACTGTGGCAATCCCAGCCGCAATGAGGAGGATCTGACGGAGGGAGCCCGCGTTGGTACGGCCGCGGTGGAGGCCTGGGATGAGATCAGACATCGCGATGTAGAGAAAACTGGCCGCGGCGAGCACCAGGAAGTAAGGAGTTGCGCGTGGCACGATGTCGAAGGCCACGAACGCGGCCATGGCGCCGATGGCGCTCGCGCCTGCTGAGAAGACGTTCAAGACCAGAGCGCGGCTTCGCGAGTAGCCCCCGTGCAGGAGAATGGCGAAGTTGCCTACCTCCTGCGGAATCTCGTGGGCCACCACGGCCACAGCGGTACTGACGCCGAGCGGCACGGATGTCATCACCGCTGCAGCGATGACCGCGCCGTCCACGAAGTTGTGGAAGGCATCGCCGACCACAATCGGGAGGACGCTGCCGTCGTGCACTTCGCAGTCGTTGACGTGACAGTGGCGCCAGAGCACGAGTTTCTCGAGGACGAAGAACAGCAGAATGCCGCCGAGGAGCGTGGCGAACACGCGCCCTGGGGGCAGCATCTTCATGGTTTCCGGCAGGACGGCCAGCATGGCCGCGCCCAACATGGCTCCGACGGCGTAGCTCACCAGCCACGGAACCAGCCGGGATCGCATGGAATCGGTGAACAGCAGAATCGAAGACGCAACGAGCAGGCCGCCCACGCCTGCGAGCAGGCTCAATCCCAGCGCAATGGCAAACGTCGACATGCACCGGGATAATATCGATTAAATGCCAGATCCCAAATCCCGGATCCCAGATCCCAAGCGATCGACGCCTGATGGCCAACCCCAGGTTGGAGCTCAGGGCTCGGCCCGCCCGGCAACGTAACCACGGCGCGCGCGCACGTTGAGCCGGCGATCCCTGACGTCCACCCGGATCGCGTGCCACCGCCCGTCCTGCTTCCCGGTGGTCACATATCCCATGTAGTACTGCTGGCTCAGCTCGTCGGCGATTTGCGCCGTGGCCCTGCTGAGGTCGCCGAAACCTCGAACGATCTCCGTACGCCCACCAGTGTCGTCCGTGATCTGGCGGAGCACGTCGGCGTTCACGCGGGCTCCAGGCGGCGAAGGCCAGCCGCCACCCCCGAGTATCTGCGGAAAGCCTGGAGTGGGAATTCGCGGGGGCCGGCGTCCCGGAACGGGGAACGGAATGGGGAAGGAGGGCGGCTGGGTCCGCGGTCTCGCGCGCGATGTCGTGGCGGTGCCGTCTACGCCCAACGCGTACACCATGACTTCACTTTCACGAATCTGGTCTCTCAGATCGCGGACGCTCGTGCTGCTGTTCGTGTCGTTGCCGTCGGAGATGACGAGCAGCGCCTTCTTCTGATTCTTCCCGTCTCTCGTCACCGGCAGCGCTTCGGCTACGGCGTCGTAGAGCGCCGTGCCGCCATTCGCGTTGACGGCGGCCACCGCGCGGCTGATCGCGCGCCGATCGGTCGTCCATCCCTGCGCGAGCCGGCTGCTGGCGGCAAACTCCACGAAAAACAGCTCGTCGTCAGGCCCAAGCAGATCGAAGATGAACCGGTCGATCGCCGCCCGTGCGGCGGACATCTTGTCCGGGGTCATGCTGCCGCTCGTATCGAGGAGGATGCCGAGGCTGACAGGGACCCGCTCATTGCTGAAGTGAGTGATCTCCTGTCGGTTGTTGTCCTCGTCGACGGTGAAGTCTTCCCTTCGAAGCCCAGCGACAAACCGCCCATCGTCGTCGGTGACCGTGGCCGTCACGTTGATCAGTTCGACCCCGCTCTTGAAGCGGAATCCCTCCTGCGACTGAGCCCCGATGGACGACGTGACGGCCGTGACAAGAGCGCCGACGATGGCGACACGGACGAAGGCAAGAGGCATGGGCAGGTCTGAGGCAAGAACCTTGCCTTATAACACCCGGCCGATCAAGGCCGATCCAGTCGTGTACGAGGGGTAGAGCCTGGTGGAACGGGGACGGATCTGTCCTCAGCGTGAGGCGGGTTTGAGACCTTCGGTGAACGTGAAACCGTCAAGTTTCCCGACGACCCTGACGGGCCGAAATCCGGCAGCCTCCAGAAATACCGCCATGCCGCCTGCTGCATTGGCCGGCGTATTGTCGGGCTGCCGCAGCAACGCCCCGAGCCGTCCGAAGATCCCGCTGCGGATGCCAGGCTCGACCGTGATGATCCGCCCGCCTCTTCGCAAGACGCGATGGCACTGATGGAGGGCGGCCGTGCGCGCCGGTGCCTCCAGCCCGATGAGGCCGCGCACGTCGTGGACGACGACGACGTCAAACCCCTCGTCGGGAAACGGGAGGGCATTGAGCGGTGCCACGCACACGTCAACGAGCGCGCCGGCGTTCGCGGCGGCTCGACGCGCTCTCTCCGCGCCCGCTTCGTCGGCCACGGCCAGCGCGGCACTGCCGCTCAGGCCGACCTTCGCGGCGATCGCGCCCGCGGTCGCCGGATCGTCTACTCCGATCTGCAGCAGCCGCTCTCCCATGCGCACGCCGGTCATGGTGACAGGGGCTGGGGCGCGTTCTCGTGTCTTGCGCAGAAACATGCCTGAATTCTCGTGAATGATATAGTCTCCAATCGTGACTCCACCAGCTCAAATCCCCCAGGCCAGCGGCACGCTCGGAGTGCTGCTCGTGGGTCTCGGCGCGGTTGCGACAACGACGATTGCCGGTGTCTTCGCGATCCGAAAAGGGCTCGCGCTCCCGATCGGCTCCCTGACGCAGATGGGCACGATCAGGCTCGGCAAGCGATCCGAAGGCCGGTCCCCGAAGATCAAGGAATTCGTCCCCCTCGCTCACTTGAACGACATCGTGTTCGGCGGCTGGGACATCTTCGAAGAGGATTGCTATGCCGCTGCCCGCACGGCCGGTGTCCTCGAAGGGGCTCAGCTCGACGTGATTCGAGACGAACTGGAGGCTATCCGCCCGATGCCCGCCGTGTTCGATCAGCGTTACGTCAAGCGGCTGGACGGCCCGAACGTCAAGAAGGGGCGGAACAAACGCGATCTCGCGGAGCAGGTGATTGCCGACATCCGGGCCTTCAAGGCCAGACACGGCTGCGATCGGCTCGTCATGATCTGGACTGGAAGCACCGAGGTCTACATGAAGGAGACTGCAGTACACCAGTCGGTTGCTTCCTTCGAAAAGGCCCTCGAGCAAAGTGACGACGCGATTCCGTCGAGCATGGTGTACGCGTATGCCGCCATCAGCGAGGGCATTCCGTTCGCGAATGCCGCACCGAACCTGACGGCGGATGTGCCGGCGATGCTGGAACTGGCCGCTCGAACAAAGGCCCCGCTGGCGGGCAACGACATGAAGACAGGGCAGACGCTGATCAAGACGATCATCGCCCCCGGTCTCAAGGCACGCCTGCTGGGTGTCCGCGGCTGGTACTCCACGAACATCCTCGGCAATCGTGATGGGGAGGTGTTGGACGATCCGGAGTCGTTCAAGACCAAGGAAGAGAGCAAGAAGTCGGCGCTCGACTACATCTTCCAGCCGCAGCTCTATCCGGATCTCTACAAGGATCTGTGCCACGTCGTCCGGATCAACTACTACCCGCCGCGCGGCGACAACAAGGAAGGGTGGGACAACATCGATCTGGTGGGCTGGCTCGGCTATCCGATGCAGCTCAAGATCAACTTCCTCTGTCGCGACAGTATCCTGGCGGCGCCAATCGTGCTCGACTCGGCGCTCTTTCTGGACCTTGCGAAGCGCGCCGGGATGTCGGGCATCCAGGAATGGCTCTCGTTCTATTTCAAGGCGCCGATGCACGCCCCGGAGGTCTATCCGGAGCACGACCTCTTCATTCAGCTCATGAAGTTGAAGAACACGCTGCGCTACATGCAAGGTGAGGAGCTCATCACCCACCTGGGACGCGAGTATTACGACTAGACCGGTCTGAAGGCTCACCTCTTCACATGATTCAGGCAGCGCTGCTGGGCGGCCTCTTCATCGGGGTACTCTCGGCGCTGCCGATCGTCAACGTCGCCAACTGCTGCTGCCTCTGGATTCTCGGCGGCGGTGCCCTCTCGGCGTATCTCCTTCAGCAGAACGATCACCGGTCTTTCGGGCCCGGACGCGGCGCCGCCGCCGGTCTGCTGGCTGGGGTATTCGGCGCGATCGCGTGGCTCGTCATCTCGGTTGCTCTTGAGGTGCTCATGGCCCCGCTCCAGGAGCGGATGGTCGCGGCGTTGATTCGCAACGCGCAGGACATGCCGCCGGATGTGAAAGCCTGGTTCGATTCGCTGGGCAGCCGCGCCGGCGCTCCGCTGCGGTACCTGTTCGGATTCATCTTCCAGGTGATCGCGGGCATCGTGTTTTCGACGCTCGGCGGCCTGCTCGCCGCCTCGGTGCTTCGGCCTGAGCCGATTCCGCTACCCCCGCCTTTGCCCCCACCGCCGCTGCCGCGGCCGCCGCAGAACCCAGAGGTCTGAAGGTCTTCGTCAAGGTATTCTGGTTCGCCTATGCCCGATCAGAAGCCGCCCGTCGAGATCGCCGATCTCCTCCGCGAAGATCGCCGGTTTCCGCCTCCGCCGACGTTCGCCGCTCGGGCGAATATCCGCGACGAGGATGTCTACGCCCGTGCCGCACGCGATCCGGAAGCGTTCTGGGCAGAATTTGCCTCTGAGCTGGAGTGGATTGCGCCGTGGCGGCAGGTCCTCGACTGGAAGCCTCCGCATGCACGATGGTTCGTAGGCGGCACGCTCAACGCGAGCGTGAATTGCGTCGATCGCCATGTCCGGGGCGCTCGCAGGAACACTGCCGCGATTATCTGGGAAGGCGAGCCCGGAGAGCGCCGCACGCTCACGTATTTCGATCTGTACCGACAGGGCTCGTAGGAACACTGCCGCGATTATCTGGGAAGGCGAGCCCGGAGAGCGCCGCACGCTCACGTATTTCGATCTGTACCGACAGGTGAGCCAGTTCGCGAACGTGATGAAGGCGCTTGGCGTGAAGCGGGGCGACCGAGTGGCGATCTATTTGCCGCTTATCCCGGAACTGGCGATTGCCATGCTGGCGTGCGCCCGGATCGGCGCGGTCCACTCGGTTGTCTTCGGCGGCTTCAGCGCGGAGTCGCTCCGCGATCGCATCAACGACTCACAGTGCGCGATGCTCATCACGGCCGACGGAGGCTGGCGCCGCGGCCAGGTCGTACCGCTCAAGCAAATGGCCGACGAGGCGCTGGAGGGGACGCCATCGATTCACAGCGTCGTGATCGTACAGCGGCTGCAGAGCTCGCCCGTGCCGGTGCACGTTCGGGAGGGACGCGACCACTGGTACCACCAGCTGATGCAAGACGCCTCGAATGTCTGCGAGCCCGAGCCGATGGACGCGGAGGACATGCTCTATATCCTCTACACGTCTGGCACCACGGGAAAGCCGAAGGGGATTGTGCACACCACCGGCGGCTACCTGGTCGGGACGTACGCGACGACAAAGTGGGTATTCGATCTAAAGGAAGACGACGTCTACTGGTGTACTGCGGATATCGGCTGGGTGACGGGTCACAGTTACGTCGTGTACGGCCCGCTCTCCAACGGCGCCACGATTGTCATGTACGAAGGGGCGCCGGACTGGCCGAGGAAGGATCGCTTCTGGGAGATCATCGAGCGCTACGGTGTCACCATCTTCTACACTGCTCCGACCGCCATTCGGGCCTTCATGCGGTGGGGCACCGACTGGCCGCAGCGACGTGATCTCTCCAGCCTTCGACTGCTTGGCTCGGTCGGTGAACCGATCAACCCCGAGGCCTGGGTCTGGTACCACCGTTACATCGGCGGTGAGCGCTGCCCGGTGGTGGATACGTGGTGGCAGACGGAAACGGGTGCAATCATGATCACGCCGCTGCCGGGGCTGACCAGTACCGCGCCGGGCTCTGCCACGCGGCCGTTCCCCGGTATCACGGCGGAGATCAAGAGCGAGAGTGGGGAGACGTTGTCTTCCGGTGGTGGATTGCTGGCCATCACGAAGCCATGGCCGTCGATGTTACGCGGCATCTACGGTGACGCCAGCCGCTACGCGAGTCAGTACTGGAGCCGCTGGACGCCGGACGTCTATTTCACCGGCGATGGGGCCAAGCTTGACGCGGACGGCTTCTTCTGGTTGCTCGGGCGTGTGGACGATGTGCTCAACGTGGCGGGGCATCGCATCGGTACGATGGAAGTGGAGAGCGCCCTCGTCGATCACCCTCGAGTGGCGGAGGCGGCCGTCGTGGGGCGGCCGCACGAGATCAAGGGCCAGGCGGTGGCGGCGTTCGTCACGCTGAAGGAAGGGACGGTGGCCAGCGAAACACTCATTGCCGAACTGAAGGATCACGTCGTTCGCAAGATTGGCGCCATCGCCCGTCCCGACGACATCATTTTCTCGGCCGACCTTCCCAAGACGCGCTCGGGCAAGATCATGCGCCGGCTCCTGCGCGATATCGCCGAAGGCAAGGCGCTTGGCGATACCACCACGCTTGCGGATCCGGCGGTGGTCGCGAAGCTGCGGGACCAATACCAAGAAGATCACTGAATTGCACACCTGAACGCCACTGGGGGATCCCCTGTTCCCCGGCCGGCCAGCTGCCGAAAAGACAGAGACGGAGTGGCCCATGGCCACGTCCTGACTGACGGCTGGTCAGGCGGTTGTCCCGCCAGCGCCAGACTTCGACATCGTATTCAGGGGGAACGACATCGTGCGGAAGAAAATCGGTGAGAGCCTCGTCCAGGGAGGGCTGATCACCGAAGAGGATCTCAGTGTCGCGCTTGCCGAGCACAAGCGCTCGGGTGAGCGTCTGGGCGCCGTGTTGGTCAGGCTGAACCTGGCTTCCGCCCGTGAAATCGCCGTGGCGCTCGCACAACAGCTCGGGTTCTTGTACGTAAATCTTGCCGAGAACCCACCGGATCCGGCTGCGGTGATCCTGATTCCCAAAGAGCTCGCGCTGAGGCGCACGGTCATCGCCGTGGCGGTGGACAAGAACGTGTTGACCGTGGCGATGGCGGATCCACTCCTCTTCTCGCTCGTGCAGGATCTCGAGTTCCAGACTGGCTACCGGATCAAGCAAGTCGTCTCTACCCGCGCGGAGATCCTCGACGCCATCCACGCGTCGTACCCCGACAAGGCGCTTGCCCGGGTCAGCAAGCCGGATGTCGGCCTCGCCGTGAAGGCTCATCAGCCGCGCCCCGCCACCGCAGGGCGGTCCGCCGGGGCACTGGCCACGGTTCCCGCGGAAGGGAGTGTCGCTCTCCAGGAGGACAAGGGTCACGAGGAGACCTTCGATTTCGTTCCCGCCTCAGGGGGCACGTCCGAGACGGCGCCGATAGTCGATCTGCTCGATTTGGTGATGCAGAGCGCGCTGAAGCGTGGCGCAAGCGACGTACACATCGAACCGAGCGAGGATAACGTCATCATCCGGCATCGACTCGACGGCCTCCTGAAGGAGGTCATGACGCTGCCGAAGTGGGTGCACGAAGGGCTCGTGGCCCGCATCAAGATCCTGGCCGGGATGGATATCGCGGAAAAGCGGCTGCCGCAGGATGGTCGCATCCGTGTGACTGGTGAAGACGGTCTGTCGGTGGACTTCAGGGCCTCGACTCTGCGGACGATCTTCGGCGAGAAGTTCGTGCTGCGCGTGCTCGACCAGAGCAAGGGGGCGCCGTCGCTGGAAGAACTCGGGTTCTCGGCCACCGCGCTCGAACAGCTCCGCTTTTTCCTGCGCCACCAGCACGGCATGGTCCTGGTCGTGGGCCCAACCGGGTCGGGCAAGACAACGACGCTCTCATCGGCGCTGACGTCGCTCCAGTCCGGGCGCACCAATATCATCACCATCGAGGACCCGGTCGAGTACCAGATTCCGGGAATCAACCAGACCCAGATCAACGACAAGATCGACCTGACGTTCGCCAATGCGCTGCGCTCGATTCTTCGACAGGATCCAGACGTTGTCATGGTCGGCGAGATCCGCGACCTGGAGACGGCGCGTGTCGCGATGCAGGCGGCGCAGACCGGCCATCTGGTGCTCTCGACGCTCCACACCGATGATGCCCCGTCGTGCGTGACGAGGTTGATCGACATTGGCACAGAGCCGTACATCGCCGCCTCGGCGCTCGTCGGCGTCGTGGCGCAGCGTCTCATCCGACGGCTGTGCACCCATTGCCGGCGCCCCTACGCTCCCGATCCCGAGGCGTTGCGGGCGATGAGCGTGACCGAATCCGAGGCGGAGGCGATTACCTTCTACCGCGCGGTCGGGTGCGATCGCTGCAATCAAACAGGCTATCGCGGTCGAGTGGGGATCTATGAGGTGATGACCGTCACCGACACGCTCCGCCGGCTGATCGCGCAGCGCGGCTCAGAGGAGCAAGTGCGGGAAGCCGCGATTGCTGCCGGAATGGTCACTCTGGGCGAGGATGGGCTGACGAAGGTGAAAGCCGGCCTGACGACGCCCGATGAACTCCTGCGGGTTGTCACGGAAGTGCGTAAGGCGCGCGCGATCTGCTCGGAGTGCAGCGCCGAAGTGGCGCAGGACTTCCTCGCATGTCCGGCCTGTGGCCACCGGGTTGGCGGCGGGTGCCCGCACTGCAGTCGGCCTTTGCAGCCCGGATGGAAGTTCTGTCCATATTGCGCGAACAAGACAGAAGCCGGTTCGCGTCGGCGTCTGCGATCGCAGCGTGATATTCGCGAACTCCCGGCGACCTCCAACGTCGCAGAGTTCAAGAAGTAGCCCAGGCGGCACGTGAGCAACTACTACGAGCTGCTGGATGTTCCAAGTACCGCCAGCGCCGACGAGATCAAGCACGCGTTTCGCCGCGAGATTGCCCGGTACCACCCGGATAAGGTCCATCATCTCGGCAAGGAGTTTCAGGAGATCGCGGCGACCAAGGCCGCGGAACTGACGCAGGCCCACCTCACGTTGAACGACGCCGAACTGCGGGCTGCCTACGACGCGCAGCTCGAGGCAGGCGTGGAACCCGAGGCGGCGCCGATCGATTCCCCGGCGCCGGCTTCAACGCCGGCGACGTCGCGAATCACCGTATCGCCCGACTCCACCGAACCGGAGTCACCGGAGTCCGGACCAACGCCCGGGTCGGCTTCGACCTTCTCGAGGGAGCGCACCGTCGCCACGGAAGTCGTGCGCCGTGCCGCCATCAACCGGCTGCGACATGCCGTCAACGGGGCGGTTGAAACCTTCGAAGAGCCGCCGATGGAGGGTTTCGAGGTGGTGTGCGTGCCGACGAAGTCGTTTTGGGCCCTGAAGAGCCTGCCGCGACTCGTAGGTCGCTTCGTGCCCTTCGTGGACGTCGCGGCCGTCAGAGAGGCATTCGCTCTGGCCCGCCGGGCGCCCAAAGATTCTCGCGATGTCTGTATTTTCCTGTTGGGTGCGGTAACGGCCCCGGCCACCGAGCTCGCTGAGGCGATCGCCGAGCAGAGGCGCAAGCCGACGCCGTCCGGCGGAAAGCTCACGCTGATCTTCGTGGACACACGCACCTGGAAGGCCCGCGTTCCTGAAGACGCTCCGCCGATAGTGGCCTCTCTGCTTGCGAAGCTAACCTCCGCCTAATCGCAACCCGTGCCGATCAGGCCGAAGGCTGGCGGCGAAAATGTCGCCGGGCACCGGACGCGACGGTCAGAAGACCGCCTCCGAGTAGGAGCAGCAGTCCGGTTTCAGGGACTGCCCTGAGTTCTACGACTTCCTGATGGCTTTGACCGCCAACGCCGTGGTTCCCAGTTGACGAGACGTTTTGGGCGAATGCCAGTGATTCGCAAGAGACGGAACCGTTCGCCGAGGAGCAGCTGGAGGTGTCCAGCGTGGATGGACTCCCGGAAGAAGAAGAAATAGAGTCGAATTTCCAATTCGTTGGAGTAGGTACCGCTCCGACGAGGGAACCCATGAATAGCACTCCAACCACCACGCCGGCCAAGGACTTCAGTTTCATCTTGGCCTACCCATGTTCAAGACATGGACCAAGTTCTGTTTCGTCGGTGTCCTGGCAGGCCGGAACTATCCCGCGGCACCCGATCCTCATTGAATTGCCCATTTAGATACGCATTTGCACTCGCCAAGTCCGCAATTGTGCGTTCGAGCCCTCGGCCCGTATGAGGAACATCTTCGTGGGCGGGGACCGAAGTCAGCCGATTACGGGATAAGAGTCCTCCAGGTGAATACAGCCCAGCCCTTCAGACCCAGACTGCAATCCGGGCAACAGACGAGGGGCGCACGTGCCACTGGTGTCCCATGTGCGGTCAGGGCACGAGTGCCGTGCCACCCGCATAGACTGTTAGCCTAGGGACGGCAGACGCATGGCTCTCATTGAAACGCGAGATCTCTGGAAGACCTACGTCATGGGTTCGGAGGAGATCCACGCTCTGCGCGGCGTGACGCTTGAGATTGAGCGTGGCGAGTACGTGGCCATTATGGGGCCGTCAGGATCAGGTAAATCGACCCTGATGAACCTCGTGGGCTGCCTTGATACCCCGAGCAGGGGAAGCTACTTGCTCAACGGCAAGCAGGTTGGGGAAATGAACGACAATGACCTGGCCCGCATCCGCAACGAAGAGATAGGCTTCGTCTTCCAAACCTTCAACCTCCTCCCGCGCGCCTCGGCGCTCCAGAACGTGGAATTGCCTCTCGTCTACGCGGGCGTTCCCGCGAAAGTGCGCGTGGCACGCGCCAAGGAGGCCCTGGAAAAGGTTGATCTCACTTCGCGGATGACGCACCGGCCGAACGAGCTCTCAGGGGGTCAGCGCCAGCGCGTCGCGATCGCGCGGGCGCTCGTCAACAATCCGTCGATCCTGCTGGCCGATGAACCGACGGGAAATCTCGATTCAAAGACCGGCGCGGAGATCATGGACCTGTTTGCGCGGCTACACGAGGCGGGCAACACGATCGTGCTCGTGACACACGAAGCCGACGTGGCTTCCTTCGCGCACCGGCAGATCCACATCCGGGACGGCCAGGTGGAAAAGGACGTCAGGCGGGCTGCCTAGAGCAGTAGGCGGTAAGCAGTAGGCGGTCGTTCCATCACACCGCTGCCCAGTGCCGCACTCCGACTTCCTTCAGCGGCGTGGCGCGATCGAATCCGGACGGATCGAGTTCGATGCGCGCCCGTCGCGCATCCGGGTCAAGGACCGGAATCGCGCTGAGCAGTGCCTGCGTGTAGGGGTGCGTGGGGCTCGCGAAGATCGCGCGGGTGTCGCCCAGTTCCACTATTTTTCCCAGGTACATCACTGCCACGCGGTTACAGATGTGCTCGACCAGCCGGAGGTCGTGCGCGATAAAAAGGTATGTCAGCTTCAGCCGCGCCTTCAGATCCATGAGCAGCGCCACGACCTGAGCCTGGATCGAAACGTCCAACGCGGACACGGCTTCGTCGGCGATGATGAGCGCCGGGTTGAGTGCGAGGGCGCGCGCGATGCCGATGCGCTGACGCTGGCCGCCGCTGAACTCGTGGGGATACCGCTGCAGCTGATCGTGATCGAGGCCCACGAGCTCGAACAGCTCGGCCACGCGAGCTCGACGCTCGTCCCTGGAGCCGAGCTTGTGGATCACGAGCGGCTCCTCGACGATGTCACCCACGCGCATCCGGGGATTGAGCGATGAGTAGGGATCCTGGAAGACGATCTGCATGTCTCGCCTCGCCAGACGAAGGCGTTCGCTGGGGAACTCAAGGACGTTCTCACCGCGGAACAGCACTTCGCCACGAGTGGGCTCGATGAGACGAAGGATGCACCGCCCGGTGGTGCTCTTGCCGCTGCCGGATTCTCCGACGAGGCCGAACATCTCGCCTTCCTCGATCGTGAAGCTCACGTCATCCACTGCTTTCACCACTGACGAAGGGCGGAAGAGCCCTTGGCGGCGGGTGAAGTGTTTGACCAGGTGGCGGACTTCGAGCAGCGGCATTACCGCATCCCCGGCACGGCGGCCAGGAGGCTCCGCGTGTATTCGTGCGAAGGCTCGCGCAAGATCTGGCGGACCGGGCCCTGTTCGACGAGGCGGCCTTTGTACATGACCGCCACACGGTCGGCCATCTCCGCGATCACACCGAAGTCGTGCGTGATCAATAACAGCGCCAGGTTGTACCGCGCCTTGAGCTCGCGCAGCAGGTCAAGCACCTGCGCTTGGATGGTCACATCGAGCGCGGTCGTCGGTTCATCGGCGATGACCAAGGGCGGATGGCACGCGAGTGCGATTGCAATCATGACTCGCTGCCGCATGCCTCCGGATAGCTGGTGCGGATAGTCTCTGACCCGGCGCGCCGCGTCGGTCATTTGCACGGCTTCCAGGAGCTCCACGGCTCTCGTCCTGGCCTTCTCCCCAGAGGTCAACCCGTGCACGATAAGCGCCTCGGCGATCTGGTCGCCAACGCGCATGATTGGGTTGAGCGCTGTCATCGGTTCCTGAAAGATGAGTGAAATACCAGCGCCGCGTACGGCGCGCATCTCCCGCTCGGGCAATTCGAGCAGATCGCGCCCCTGGAAGATGACCTTTCCCCTGGTTACGCGTCCCGGCGGCTGAAGCAGCCGCAGAATCGAGAACGCGGTCACCGACTTGCCGCTGCCGGATTCGCCGACGAGCCCGACGGTCTCGCCTACACCGACGTGAAAGCTGACGTCATCCACGGCCGTCGCCATGGATCGCTCGCCGGCAAAGGTCACCGTCAGGTGCTGTACGTCGAGAAGAGGCGGCTCCATCAGACGCGCCGGTCGCCGTAGTGTTCGCCGAACACCCGGCGCAACGTGTCGGCGATCTCGCCGAGGGTGGCGTGCCGTTCCACAGCGGCGATCACCGGGGGGACGAGATTCGAGGAGCCGCGCGCGGCCGTATCGACCGCGGCCAGAGCCGCACGCCATTCGGTCTCATCTCGGGTGGCCCGTAGCGCGCGTACTCGCTCGATCTGGGAACGTTCGATCTCGGGATCCAGGTGAAACAACTCGAATTCCTGGCGGACATTGCCCGTGCCTGACGGCTCCGAATCGGTGTAACGATTCATGCCGACGACGGCGACATCGCCTGCGTCGATTGCCAGCTGGGTACGATAGGCGGCCTCCTGAATCTGGCGCTGGATATACCCGTCCTCGATTGCGGCAAGTGTTCCGCCCATGGCGTCGATCCGGTCGAGCATCTCCGTCGCTTCCCGTTCGATCCGGTTGGTCAGATCCTCGATGACATACGCCCCGCCGACCGGATCCGCAGTATTCGCCACGCCGCTCTCGTGCAGCAGGATTTGCTGGGTGCGCAGAGCAATCATTGCGCTCTCCTCGGTGGGTAATGCCAGCGCCTCATCCCGCCCGTTGCAGTGCAGCGACTGAGCGCCGCCGAGGATTGCCGCCAGCGCCTGGAGCGCCACGCGGACGATATTGGTGTCCGGTTGCCGCGCCGTGAGCGTGCTCCCTGCCGTCTGTGCGTGAAAGCGCAACTGCTGCGCGCGCGGATTCGTCGCACCGAACCGATCGCGCATGCGGCGCGCCCATAGGCGGCGAGCGGCCCTGAACTTGGCAATCTCCTCGAGAAAGTCGTTGTGGGCGTTGAAGAAGAAGGAGAGGCGCTGGCCGAACTGGTTGACGTCGAGGCCGGAGTCGATTGCCGCCTGGACGTAGGTCGATGCGTGCGCGAGCGTGAAGGCGACCTCCTGCACGGCTGTCGAGCCCGCCTCCCGCATGTGATAGCCGCTAACCGAAATCGAGTTCCATTGGGGAAGCTCGTGCTCGCAGAACGCAATGATGTCTGTAGCGATCCGTAGCGAGGCGCGCGGCGGGTAGATGTAGGTTCCGCGTGCCACGTACTCCTTGAGGATGTCGTTCTGCACCGTGCCGGAGATGGCGGTCAGGGGTATGCCCTGTCGTTTCGCCACGGCCACGTAGAGCGCGAGGAGGATGATCGCCGTCGCGTTGATGGTCATTGACGTCGAAACCTTGCCCAGCGGGATTCCGTCGAAGAGAGTCAACATGTCGTCGAGCGAGTCAATGGCTACGCCGACCCGCCCGACTTCGCCAGCGGCAAGAGGGTGATCCGAGTCATAGCCAATCTGGGTCGGGAGGTCGAAGGCCACACTGAGTCCGTTGACGCCTTGCGCCAACAGGTAGCGATATCGATGGTTTGACCCGGCGGCGTCCGCGAATCCGGCATATTGCCGCATCGTCCAGGGACGGCCACGGTACATGGTTGGCTGGATGCCGCGGGTGAAGGGGAAAGCGCCTGGGAGGCCGATGTCGATGTCCGGATCGGTCTCCGCGAGGTCGTCTGGAATGCGGAATGGAAGCGCCACTGGAGCCACGAGATGCGGCGATTCTACTTCAACCCTTTGCGTATCAGCGTTTAAGCGGCGTTCGAGCGATGTTGTGGGAGGGCAGATGGCACTTAGTCAATGAAAATACCCGTAAGTCTCAGGTTTGTTGACACTTCCACCGCTCGTCTCTACAATGCCAAAAGTTTTCCACAAGGCTAACCCCATTTGAATGAACACTTTTGGCGCTCGATCCCTGCACAGCCGCCCGGCAGGTGCAGGTTCGGATCGGGAGACGCCCCGGATCCCAGCCGGCGGCGGGTGTGAGGAGGAGCTCAGGAATGGATGACGTCGTGAACCGGTTCGCAAGAGAGCTGGCCGACGCAATTGCCGCTGCCGTTGCCGAGAATTCCGAAGTGGAAGCCTGTCGCGCCAAGGCGCGGGAGGCGGGTTTTGAGATGCGGGTCACGCTCGAGGCCGTGGTGGGATTCGTGAACCGGACAAACGGTACGGCGGTCACCAAGGTAACGACCCGGGCTCGTCTGCCGGCCGCGCGTAAGGTGTTCGAGCTGACGACCAACGATCGCCGGTTCCTCCGCTCATTGCGCATCGGCGCCGAGGACGCGAAGGAAGCGGTCGAGTAACCCTACCTGCTGCGGCCTTGGTCGGCTACCGAGGCCGCAGCCTTCTTCACTGCCTCGGGGTCTCCGAGGTAGTACTTCTGCAGCGGTTTGAGCTCTTGGTTCAGCAGGTAGACGAGCGGGACGCCCGTCGGAATGTTGAGTTCCACGATCTCCTCTTCCGAGACATTGTCGAGATACTTCACCAGCGCACGCAGGCTATTGCCGTGCGCGGCGATCACGACGTGCTTGCCGGTGCGGATCTCCGGTGCGATTGTCTCGTGCCAATAGGGGAGGAAGCGGGCCACGGTGTCCTTGAGCGACTCGGTCACCGGGAGTTCTTTCGGCGAGAGATCTGCGTAGCGGCGCTCACGCGACGGGTGGCGTGGATCCTCCAGGTCGAGCGGTGGGGGAGGGATGTCGTAGCTGCGGCGCCAGATCTTGACCTGTGCCTCGCCGTGCTTTGCAGCCGTTTCCGCCTTGTTCAGTCCCTGAAGCGCCCCGTAGTGCCGTTCGTTCAGTCGCCATGAGCGATTCATCGGAATCCACAGCAGGTCCATCTCATCGAGCGCAATCCAGAGCGTGCGGATGGCACGCTTGAGGACCGACGTATAGGCCACGTCGAATGTAAGCTTCTCGGCCGCCATGAGTCGGCCAGCCTCGCGCGCCTCCTCTCGGCCCTTGTCGCTCAGGTCAACGTCGGTCCAACCGGTGAACCGGTTCTCCCGGTTCCATGTGCTTTCCCCGTGACGCAGTAGAACGACTTTGTACACGGGCTACCCCTGCACCAGCTGTCGGATGGCACTACGCCCCGCGTACACGGCCGCAGATCCGAGTTCCTCCTGGATCCGTAGCAATTGGTTGTACTTGGCGACACGGTCGCTTCGGCTTGCCGAGCCGGTCTTGATCTGCCCGGCGCCGGTGCCCACCGCGAGGTCGGCGATTGTGCTGTCCTCGGTTTCGCCTGAGCGGTGCGAGATGATGGTTGCGTAGCCGGCGCTCCTTGCCATTGCGATCGCATCGAGAGTTTCAGACACGGTGCCGATCTGATTCAACTTCACGAGCAGGGCGTTTCCCACTCCCTCGTCTATGCCGCGACGAAGGATGGCTGGGTTCGTGACGAATACGTCGTCGCCCACCAACTGAATGCGATCGCCCAGCGCTATCGTGAGTGCCTTCCAGCCGGTCCAATCACTTTCCGCTACGCCGTCTTCGATTGAGATGATCGGGTACTGTCGGACCCAATCGGTGTACATCTCGACCATCTGGTCCGCTGTGCGCGTGGGCTCCCCCGACTTCCGGAACACGTACTTGCCGTTGTCCCACAACTCGCTCGATGCGACATCGAGCGCGAGAAACACGTCCTGGCCGGCCTTGAGCCCGACGGCGCCCACAGCCTGCAACACGATATCCAGCGCTTCGCGGTTCGACTTGAGATTCGGTGCGAAGCCGCCTTCATCGCCGACACCCGTGGAATG